>LUKI01000060.1 GCA_001593685.1 Gammaproteobacteria bacterium F7 | reverse complement strand
GTTTCAAAAACACCAGCGCCAGCGACTGTTCTTAAAACCGTTAAGCCCCGAGTGGGTTAAAATTCTTAAACAAAATGTCTCAATCTATTCGCTGTTACCCGAGCCACTGAAAAAAGAGCTGCACGGCAGGATCAACATCTTCCTCAATGAGAAAGAATTCTTTGGCTACGGTGGATTAAAAGTATCAGACGAGATCCAACTCACCGTTGCCGGCAACGCCTGCCTGCTCCTGCTTAATCGAGATAAACGCTGCTTTCCCGAGTTTAAGAGCATTCTTATGTACCCGGACACCTACGTCGCCAAACAAGTGACAAGCGATGGCATGGTGGAATCACACGAACACAGCACCCGCGCCGGGGAATCCTGGCATCGCGGCCCCGTCGTGCTGTCATGGGCCGATGTAATGCGCGGTTCTCTAGATCCGAATGATGGCCACAACGTCGTGCTACATGAATTCGCCCATAAACTGGATGAAGCCAATAACAGCATGAACGGCCTGCCCGTGCTACGCGACCACAGTCACTACGCCGAGTGGGCAACTGTGCTCAGCAAAGAGTTTGATGAACTGGTGATCAGAGCCCATCGCGGCACCAACTCAGTCATCGATGCCTACGGCACCGTCTCCCCCGCCGAATTCTTCGCAGTCGCTACCGAATCCTTTTTCGAAAAGCCCGTACAGATGAAAACGAAACTGCCACATTTGTACGAACAGCTGGAACGGTTTTATGGCTTGGACCCAGCGGCCTGGCGCTCAAAGAACTAACGTCATCTCGCGGACAAGATGAAATGCAGTTTCTGCAAGTGAAGCTGCCCTGGGGCAAGCGGGGACCCATAACGAACGTCATCCTCGCGAAGGCGGGGATCCATAACGCAATAAATTACATAGATTCCGACATGCAAGGTGAATTGCGAAGCAAGAGAAGGCAGCCTGGGCTGCGCCGGAATGACGAGAAAGGGCTTGGTCAGTTACGCCTTAAAAGTGTTACCTTAAACTTATGATCTCCTGCGACCTGCACGACTACATTGAAATTGCCTGCATGTACCGGCTGCCCATTGAGTTACAACTCAAAGATGGGACAACCCAGCAAGGCACGGCGATGGATATAGCAAAGAATACGAGCGGTGAAGAATGCCTGCTGCTCGCTGATAATCATGGCAACAGTTCAACTAAAAGCAGGCTGGTGGTGCTAGACCAAATCAAAACCATGCGCGCACTGGTTTCAACCCCCCATTTTGATGTTGTTAACTTCCACGTATAAGCGCCAAAAACATCGCAGCTGGCGGTAAATTGAATAGAAGACGTTAAAAAAGAGCTTTATACTCCGCTCCACAAACAAGGATTCAAGCCAGGGATTTGGTGATCACGACAGCATTTTCGCTGCCAGTCATTCCAAGCATTTTTCGCTTTCCCCAAACCCACCTGCTTTCTTTGTTATAACAACCATAAGCTACCCATAGCTAGAGGCTTATACGACTGAACTGTCGCCTCTTAACCCTATAGCAGATGTTATGCAACAAGTGTCGACCATTAAGCTGTCCAACCCTCAAGGAGTTATATGCCATACCCTATTGAAAGAAAGCTGGTTGTAGCGGTTTCATCAAGTGCCCTGTTTGACTTGTCAGAGTCGCATGCGGTTTTCGTTGAAAAAGGACCGAAGGCCTATAAAAAGTTTCAAGAAGAGAATTTGGACAAGGTTCTTGAGAAAGGCGTTGCTTTTCCTTTTATTAAGCGATTTTTGAAAATAAATCAGCGCTTTCCTAACAAATTACCAATCGAGGTAGTGTTATTGTCAAGGAACTCAGCCGCCACAGGGAAAAGAGTTTTTAGATCAATTAAACATTATGATCTCGATATCTCTCGGGCGGCTTTTATGGAAGGAAAGTCACCATTTGAATATATCCCCGCGTTTAATGCATCACTATTCCTTTCGGCAAATGAAGAGGATGTCCAAAATGCTATTGATGCGGGATACCCAGGAGGAGTGGTTTTACCTAGCAAGGTTGTTAGTGATGACGAAAACGACGAACTAAGGATTGCATTCGACTTTGACGGAGTTATTGCTGATGACGAAGCGGAGGCAATATTCAAAGGTGGCGATCTGCCAGAGTTTCATGCATATGAGGTAGCCAATTCTGAAATACCCCACAAGCCTGGCCCCTTAGCCGATCTGTTCAAGAAGCTTTCTTTCCTCCAAAAACTAGAGGATCGTGAAATTGAAAAAGATCGGAACTATAAGAGAGCGCTAACCACCGCTATTGTTACTGCCAGAAATGCACCTGCTCATGAGCGTGTAGTTACAACCCTTGAGGATTGGGGTGTAAGCGCTAACGAGATGTTTTTTCTTGGCGGCATGGAGAAACATAGAATCTTGTCAAAGCTGAAACCACATATGTTCTTTGACGACCAAAGAAGTCATTTAGAGTCAAAGGCTGGAGATATACCAATGGTACATATACCTTTTGGTATCGCAAACACAAATTGAACAAACAAAGACAGCGGATAACTAACGCTGCGCAATAAACAAGGACTGCAGTAAACAAGGACAGACCCCATTTATTTTCGACGCCAAAAAGCGGCGCGTCTGCTTTTTGGCGCTATAAATGTCTACAGCCAATATAGGAAAACCCCATGAAAACACTTCATCATTTAATCGTTTTTTCATTACTTTTTGGCGCTATTACTAGTGCACAAGCAAAAGAGTTGGAGAAAAGTACAATTACCCTAGCTACCGTATCTGCTGAAGTTTGGGGAAGCTACAAAATTAGGCATATGTTATTTCCAAATGAAAAATGGGTGTTTTACGTAATAGTTGTTCCAAAACATGTCAGGCAAGGCACTCTAATTGAAATGGCTAAAGATTTTTATTCTAAATTCCCCAAAACAAGGGCTAGGTTCTTTAGCGATAAACAACATATTCAACAGTACTTAGACCGAGACATATACATGAACGATAAAACTGGCACGGCAAAGAAAGTCGATTTCCCAGATTCAAAATGGGTAAAGAATCATTTGCTTGGCAATATTAATAACAGGTCAAAAGAATATAACAGACAGTGGATGTTAGAAAATCGCTATGGATCGATGATAGAGCTACTCCCATAAAATAAATGTATGGTTTTCAGAATAAACAGCGGCAGACCCCATTTATTTACATCGTGAATAAGTTAAGTATCAATTGAGACGACAACAGACTCCCTTGGCCGCTAAGATTTTAATATAAGCACTCGCCTTTTTATGTCAGGATTATTTACATCACGATTTCAATCCTAACTCAGAAGCCTATAATCCATTGATATCAAAGCGTTTTTAAAACTGGCCTGGTTATTGCTTTGTTCCTTCAAAAATCCAAGGACTATCAAGATGAAAAAAACAATTAAAGCACTACTCGCTACACTGGCACTTAGCGGATTCGCAGGCGCAGCTCAAGCCACCTTAATCGGTGATGAGGTGGGTTGTAACATTACTGGCGGCGGTTCTTTTAGCTGTAACACTGCCACTAACACCGTCGTTGATCCCGGTGTTGAGTTTTTTGTGGGTGGCGGTCAGTTTATCTCCGTAGACATCAGTGCAGCATCAGTCGCGCTAAACTTCTTAAATACAGGTAGTCTCGGCGGAACCATTATCAACTTAACCGACTTGGACTGGGTTGGCATGCCGCTCGGCGAAATTACTGGCATCGAGCTAACAAGCAACTCTGGCGTCAATGGCCTGACCGCTGGCGATCTTTCATTCGGGGCGCATAACATCTCTATCAACCTGATTGGAACAAACTTCTCGCAGGGCGCAACAGCTTTGATTTCATTGGCGACTAGCCAACACGTACCTGAACCAGCCACATTGGGCCTGCTTGGCCTTGGGCTTGCTGGTTTAGGCCTTGCACGTCGTAAAAAAGCATAACAAACAGGGTTTACCGGCAACGATAACTCGCTTAATTGAGCGGAAAGGCGGCGTCATTGCCCTCCTTTCCACCTCAAACAAAAAAGGCCGGTGTAAGTTACCGGCCTTTTTTTATGGCTATAAATAAACGGGATCAGCCCTCGTTTATTCCGCTCACTTTAACTTACTCAGCAACACCTGCAGATGCCCTGCCTTGTTCACTTCCAGTCATCTGCAAAAACACCTTCCCAATCACGAAGATCAGCAACCCGGCCAAAACACCCGGTGCGCATTCATAGATAATGCCTTTCAGCTCAAAGTGGCGCCACAGCAGCATGACGATAGGGCCGCCCAGCATCATGGCAATGGCGAGCTTTTCAGGGACTTTTTGTTTGAGCGCATAAACAATCAACAAGGGCGCGAAGGCGCTGCCCAGTGCAGACCAGGCAATCAACACCAGCGCAAACACGCTTTTGTTGCCACTCAGAGCAATGGTTAACGCCATCGCCGTGACAAAAACCGTGGCCAGTTTTGTCACCAAATAACCCGAGAAACGCTTGGGGAGAAGATCATTGGTCAGCGCGGCGGTACAGGCGAGAATTTGTGAATCCGCCGTCGACATCGTCGCGGCAAACAAACCGGCCAGCACCAAGCCTACCAGCACCTCAGGCAGTAGTTGTCCCGCCAGGGTGGGTAACGCCAGCTCAGTATCAAAACCATTGGTTTCCGGAACCAGCAGGCGCGCTGCCAATGCGGTGAAGATCGCCATGCTGTAGAAAGTCACATACCAACTGTAATAATAGCCCCGCGCTTTAATCATCTCGCTGGGCTTCTCCAGCGTCATAAAACGGATCATCACGTGCGGTTGACCAATAATAGCGATGCCGCCAAATATCCAGCCCACCACAAAAAAGATTGGGGCCGTCGCACCCAGTAGCGGATGGTTTTCCGGGAACCAGTTCATGTAGTTGGGTGACACATCATTCAGGCTGCCCACAAAGGCTGACAGGCCACCCAGCTCACTGATGCCAATAAACAGCATGAGCGACATAGCCGCAATCATCACAAAGGACTGCGCGGCATCGGTCCAAATGGAGGCGCGAATTCCCCCGGCAAAACAATAGAGCAGCACGATAATGCTGCCCACAATTGCGCCCATGGAGTAATCCCAGCCAAACACCACGTGCATGGCTTTACTGCCCGCATTGAGCTGTGCGGCAGCATAAGCGCCCACAAAGGCCAGTGTGATCAATCCACCAAGCACGCGTAATTTTTTGAAGTCGGTGCCGTGCCAGGTGCTTAGAATGCCGGCGAAGCTGAGGGCATGCTGTTTTTCCGTTTGCACGCGCAAGCGTTTATGCACGAAAAACGACATCAGAAAATCACCGGTGACCAACCCCACCATCAGCCAGATGGCCTGTAGTCCGGCCATGTAGGCAAAGCCGATCAGCCCGACAAACATGTAGCCGCTGTTGGCGGTTGCGAAGGCTGACAGCGCCACCAGCCAGGGTTTGACGCTTTGGCTGGCGAGCAGGTAATCTTCCGTTGTTTGACGCCTTTTTCGCATCGACAACACGCCGATAACAACAAACACCAGAAGAAAAAAACCAAAGCTGACCAGAACCATTGTATTAACCTATTATTCGGTGGTGAGGGATAATCACCTCACCCAGTGAATTTTAGGGCGTAAAGTCTACAGTCTTTGGGCTTTACTTCCAGTCTAAAGCAACGAATAGTACCCACTCCCCCTTTAACCTGAAAATCTATGCCAGCAAAAAGCGCACGTCTCGACCGCTTCATCAGCTCAAAAATGGCTATTAGCCAAAAAGCCGTTCGCCCAATTCTGGCGCAGGGTCGAGTGGCTGTGGATGGCTGCGTGTGCCGCGACCGGCAACAGATCATCAATACCTTTTCCCGGATTACCCTTGATGGTCAGATTTTGCAGGCTAACACCCCGCTCTACCTGATGATGAACAAACCTAAAGGGGTTGTCAGCGCCACCAGAGATGATCAACACCAAACCGTCATTGACCTGCTTGACCACCCCGAGCGCAGCAAACTGCATCTGGTGGGCAGGCTGGATTTCAATTCAACCGGCTTATTGCTGCTCACCAATGATAGTGGCTGGTCACAGCAACTTATGAAACCGGATCAGAAGGTCAGCAAACGCTATCGCGTAACGGTCAATAGTCCGCTCGATCAGCAGACGGTGGATGCCTTTGCTGCCGGCATGTACTTCGCGTATGAGGATGCCACCACGCGTCCCGCCGGGCTTAATATCATTAATGATTATGAGGCTGAGGTGACCCTGACCGAAGGGCGTTATCACCAAATCAAGCGTATGTTTGCGCGCTGCAATAACAAAGTCCTGTCGCTCCACCGTATCGCCATAGGCAATCTGCTACTTGACCCGTCACTGTCAGCAGGTCAAAGTCGCGAATTGAGTGCCGCAGAAGTCACGGACATCACAGATCAAGTGATATAACTCATTCCATCTAACCGCTAAGCATGATAAAAATTGCCCATTATTAATTCATCCATAGTTGAGGCCGCATGAAACTTGAATCCCTGGCGTTACACCACGGTTACGAATCCGAAAGCACCACCAAATCCGCCGCCGTTCCAATTTACCAAACCACCTCTTACACCTTCGATAACACACAGCACGGTGCAGACCTGTTTGACCTGAAGGTACCCGGTAACATCTACACCCGCATCATGAACCCAACAACGGATGTGCTGGAACAGCGCATGACAGCAATGGAAGGTGGTGTGGGTGCACTGGCGCTGGCGTCTGGCATGGCGGCTATCACCTACGCCATTCAATGCCTGTGCAGCGTGGGAGACAACATTGTCAGCACCTCACAGCTTTATGGCGGCACCTACAACCTGTTCGCCCACACGTTTCCAAGACAGGGCATTGAAGCGCGTATGGTCGGCGCGGATGACTTTGAAGGCTTTGAGAAAGCAATTGATGAAAACACACGCGCCGTGTTCTGCGAATCAATCGGCAATCCGGCAGGCAACATTGTTGATATCGAAAAGCTCGCGGAAATTGCCCACCGCCATGGTGTCCCTTTAATCGTCGACAGTACCGTCGCCAGCCCTTACCTTTGCCGTCCCTTTGATCTGGGCGCTGATATTGTGATTCATTCACTGACCAAGTATATAGGCGGTCACGGCACATCACTGGGCGGCATCATCATTGATTCTGGCAAATTCGACTGGGTCGCCAACAAGGATCGCTTCCCGGTCATGAATGTACCCGATCCCTCTTACCACGGCGTGGTCTATACGGAAGCCTTTGGACCTGCTGCTTTTATCGGACGCTGCCGCGTTGTACCACTGAGAAACACCGGAGCCGTTATCTCACCACAAAACTCGTTCCAGATTATGCAGGGCCTGGAAACACTAGGCCTGCGCATGGAAAGACACTGTGAGAATGCTGAAAAGCTGGCTGCTTACCTGCAAAAGCATGACAAGGTTGAGTGGGTTAATTACGCGACCCTGCCTGACAGCCCCTACTTTGAAACCTGTAAGCGAATCACCGGCGGCAAGGCATCAGGTATTTTAAGCTTTGGTATCAAAGGCGGTCGCGAAGGCGGCACCCAGTTTATTGACGCCTTACAAATGATTCTGCGCCTGGTAAACATTGGTGACGCCAAGTCACTGGCCTGCCACCC
Organism: Gammaproteobacteria bacterium F7; assembly: GCA_001593685.1. Lineage (GTDB taxonomy): Bacteria > Pseudomonadota > Gammaproteobacteria > Pseudomonadales > IMCC2047 > IMCC2047. Next base: position 2,627 of record LUKI01000060.1, on the reverse strand, counting down.
TGCCACCACAACTCACCGTCAATTAAACGATGAAGAGCTGGCGGCCGCTGGCGTGAGCCCCGACCTGGTGAGAATCTCAGTGGGTATTGAACATATCGACGACATTATCGCCGATGTCAGTCAGGCGCTGGATAAAGTTTCCTAGCGACTCAACGAAAAACGGCTGTGACACATAAAATGTATCGCAGCCGTTGTACCTCCAAACAGGTTTGGATAATGTAAAAAGTGCCTGAGCTGGGCTCATGCTCTATGATCACAGCAACGCTAAAAGGATATGGACGACTACCCCACCGATGATTGAGTTATGATCGAAAGCCCTCTCACTATCAAGCAGGTCACGCTACGAATTATCACGATCATTTTGTTAGTGGAATTCGTCATTATGCTGCTGCTTGCGGTTATCCCACTTAACATCAGCTTTTATACCGAAGCGCTTATTGATGTTGTTTTGTTAGCGCTTTTTTCTACTCCGCTTATCTATGTCTGGGTCATCAAGCCCTTTATGGCTGATCTGAACCACGCATTTAATAAGATCAAAACACTTGCTCATACTGATCCGCTCACACAGCTTGCTAACAGACGCTTGCTATCCCTTCACCTCAAAAAGGTTATTGCTGAAACAATCCGCCATCAATTCCACGGCGCAGTCGTGCTACTTGATTTAAACGGTTTTAAATCCATCAATGACAACCATGGCCACGATGCTGGCGATGCGGTGCTTACCGAAGTCGCTAAACGCTTACAGGATAACTCTCGTGCTGAAGATATTGTCGCGCGTTTAGGTGGCGACGAATTCGTCGTCATTATTCACCACCTCAACAATAAGGATCAGTCAGCCCGCTGCTCGGCACTGCAAACAGCCTGCAAACTAGCCGACCTGATCAGCCAGCCCATTGATTTCAATGGCCTAACGCTCAAGGTAACCGCCAGCATTGGCGTTAGGCTGCTTGATTGCGAAGGTTTGGATACAGAAACAGCCATTAGGGAAGCCGATATGGCCATGTATCATTGCAAGCAAACGCTTGGGGATTGCATCGTCTTTTTTGATAAGCCCCACAAAGATGCTGAGCCGCTCCTCACCGTAGAGCAACTTGACTCAAAAGCCATAGCATAGCGCCTTTAAAAGGTCTCTGAGACAAAACTGGCACTCAAACCTACCAAACAACAATCTAATTAATGTATGCTGACGTAACACTCAACAGGAGGACATCATATGCTGAAGTTTCATGTTGATTTACATAGCACCAATGCTGATGACGGCTCCCAAGACGTCAAATTTCATACCATTGTCGATGCAGAGAGCTCCGATGCAGCCAAACTGCAGGCCATGAACAGGATGCAAAAAGAGCAGCCTGACATGACCCCGCACCCAGACTGGGAATGGTCAATTTACGAATTTCCGCTGGGTTAATATATCAAGAAGCGAGCTGCTGTACCGCTTGTTTTGCCACTGAGTTAAGTCCGTCACCACCCAGCCGGTAATGTTGCACAATTTGCTGTTTCATGGGACGCGCCCAAAAGCGTGTCACATGGCTGGCAACCGCATCAACGTCCTCACCATTACCCATATTTTCGGCGATTTGGTTGATCATTTTTACCAAATGATCGAGATTGTTATGACTCATAAAACGTATTACTCCTAATCGTTGAACTAGCCTTTTGGCTATTAGCGTCGTTATACACGACGTGTCGCTGGTGACGTGTAAACCCCACTAAACTTAAACCGGCTGATTCAGCTAAACGGATCGCCAGAGCAGTGGGCGCAGAAACAGCAACCAAGAGAGAAATACCTGCTGCACAGGTTTTTTGCACCATTTCATAGCTGGCACGGCTGGTCACCAGCACAAATCCCTGACGGGTATCAATGTCCGAGCGCTGCAGGGCACCGATTAATTTATCCAGCGCATTGTGGCGTCCTACATCTTCGCGCAGCAGCACAATTTCGCCGCTGGCATCGCACCAGGCAGCGCCATGTGCAGCCCCCGTTAATTTACGTAACTGTTGACGGTCAGCAATCTGGGCCGCTGCCTTCTGCACCGCCAGGTGGTTAATGCGGCCAATCGGCTGCACCGGCTTTGCTGGTCGAATTGCCTGTTGCAAGGTCTCCGCGCCACACAGACCACAGCCCGTGCGTCCCACTAAATTACGGCGTTGCTGCTTAAGCTGCATGTGGCGTTGAGAGCTGATGGTGAGAGCAATTTCGACACCGTCCGGATGAGGCCGACAATCGATATCGTACAGTTCATCGCGGCTCTCGATCAGTCCTTCGCTGAGACTAAAGCCCAGCGCAAAATCCTCCAAATCACTGGGCGAAGCCATCATCACCGCGTGGGAAATACCGTTGTAGCTCAGCGCAACGGCAATTTCTTCCGCCACCTCATCACTACTCTGCGCAACATTGCCCTGTTGCCAGCGTTGCATCGGCACCGACAGGGAGGAAGGGCTAGCCCCTTGGCCCGCCCTATTGCTGCACGACACGACGGGGGCCTCCGCCCCCCCCTCAAACGCTAACATCACTTAACCTCTGTGGTGTGATGATCAGCGGCCTGCGCCACAAAACTCAGCTGCTGTTCTGTAAACTTCTCAAAACGCTGCTGCCAACTTGATGGACTGCTCACTTTAGTCAC
>LUKI01000059.1 GCA_001593685.1 Gammaproteobacteria bacterium F7 | reverse complement strand
GTTTCATTCACCTCTATATCAAAGACGTCGATATTGGCGAATTTTTTGAAGAGTACCGCCTTACCCTCCATCACGGGCTTGGAAGCCAATGCTCCAATCGCACCCAGCCCCAGCACCGCCGTGCCATTAGTAACCACCCCCACCAGATTACCGCGCGCGGTCACATTAGCGGCCTCATTGGGGTTTTCCGCAATCAGCTCACAGGGGTAGGCAACACCCGGCGAATAGGCCAAGGCCAAATCACGCTTATTGGCCAGCGGCTTAGTCGGTGAAATGGAGAGTTTCCCTGGAGTCGGTTCGCGATGATAACGCAGCGCGCCTGCTTTAAAGTCTTCAGCCATGGTATCCTCAAGGACCTTTGTGTAAGAATATTTTTTTTGAGTATACTCTTCGCACCTCAGGGATCAGCGGTTGCCGCTAAAAAATTTATTCCCACGCTTCCCTCTCCAAAAGCAACGCCTTCCCTGCTAAAATAGCGGCCCAATTTTATTGTTCCTTAACAGTCCCAGGTTTCTGATCATGCAACCCATGCTAAATATTGCGGTACGCGCTGCGCGCAAAGCCGGAGAAATTCTTATTGATGCCGTTGAACGCGCTAACCCGCTGACCATTGAAGAAAAAGGCCGCAACGACTATGTAACAGAAATTGACAAGGCCTGTGAAAAGGAAATCATCTACCACCTGCGTAAAGCCTACCCCGACCACGCTATTCTTGGTGAAGAAACTGGCAGCGACGCAGGCAACGACTCCGAATACCAATGGATAATTGATCCACTGGACGGCACCACCAACTTTATCCACGGCATTCCACACTACTGCATATCCATCGCCTGCAAACATAAAGGTCGGGTACAGCACGCGGTCATCTACGATCCCATCAAGCGCGAAGAATTTACCGCCAGCCGTGGTGATGGCGCACAGCTTAATGGCAAACGTATCCGTGTTAGCGATATCAAAGGTCTGGATGGCGCACTGATTGGCACTGGCATTCCCTTCAACGGCTTTGCCTTCGATAACGTTGACGCCTTCCTGGCCTGCATGAAAGAAGTCGCTGGCAAAACCGCCGGTATCCGTCGTCCAGGCTCAGCCGCATTGGATCTGGCCTACGTCGCCGCAGGGCGCTTTGATGGCTTCTGGGAAATGAACCTGAAGGAGTGGGACATCGCTGCCGGCATTTTAATTGTCACCGAAGCAGGCGGCCGAATCAGCGATTTCAGAGGCGGTAACGACTTCCTGAAAAGCGGCCACATTATCGCCGCCTCTCCAAAGGTCTTTAAACCATTGGTACAGATCGTTGAAAAACACATGGGCTACTTACAAACATAACCTGGAGCCCCTCTCGCCTCAAAGCCAGCCAATCGCCTCGCTATAGCGAGGTGGTTGCTATCCCCCCGCTAAAGATTTATCGTTTTCAGCATACCGAGCCACAATTTCCGGCTCAATCAACACTAACCACCAAGAGTGCTTATGCTGTCACAGCTCACTAAGCTCGTTTCCTCTCTGACCAAATCCATTTGGCTTACCGAGCTATCCGAGGTACCAGGCTGGAAAGTGCGCATGGTACGCATCAGCCGGGTACTGTTTGCCGTGCTGCGGGACTTACAGGAAGGCCAGCTAACATTGCGCGCCATGAGCCTGGTCTACACCACCCTGCTGTCACTGGTTCCCTTACTGGCCGTGAGCTTTTCGGTCCTCAAAGCGTTTGGCGTACACAACCAAATTGAACCGCTACTGCAAAACCTAATGACCCCGCTGGGCCCGCAGGGTGTCGAAATCACCAATAACATCATTGGCTTTGTCGAAAACATGAAAGTCGGTGTACTCGGTGCCATTGGTGTTGCTCTCCTGTTTTACACCGTAATTTCGCTGATGCAGAAGATCGAAAGCGCTTTTAATTACGCCTGGCGTGTCACTCAGGTGCGAGCGTTACACCAGCGATTCAGTGATTATCTGTCGGTAGTATTGATCGGACCCGTACTTATTTTTTCCGCCATTGGCGTTTCCGGCACCCTGATGAGCAATGGTTTTGTGGTCTGGTTGTCGGGCTTTGAGGTATTAGGCTGGTTGATCGCATCGCTGACCCGACTGCTGCCCTATCTGCTGATTATTGCAGCCTTTACCTTTATCTACGTCTTTATTCCCAACACCAAGGTCAAACTGGTGCCAGCACTCTATGGCGCCCTGGTAGCTGGCGTGTTATGGGAAACAGCCGGTCGAATATTTGCTGGCGTGGTCGTTTCATCGACTAATTATGTCGCCATTTACTCAGCCTTTGCTGCACTGATTTTCTTCCTGATCTGGCTGTACGTTGGCTGGATTATTCTACTGGTCGGCGCCAATATTGCCTTCTACGTGCAGAACCCCGACTACGTCAGCTCACCACGCCGAGAGCTGAATCTCAGCAACCACATGAAAGAACGACTGGCACTGGCGGTCATGCTCAATATCGCCCGTAATTATTATCGGGACAAAAGCGCCTTGACCAACAAACAATTGGCCAATCGTCTGAGAACGCCCTCCGACATTGTCAGGCAAGTACTCAGTGCGCTGGAAAAACAATCACTGATTTCGCCTACCAACGGCAAAGTCATCCGCTACCTGCCCGCCAAACCACTTGACGAAATGTCAGTTGCCGACGTTTTGCACGCCGTACGGCACGCCAACGAAGATCGCCACTTAAATCCCAGCATGCTGCCTCAAGACCAAGAGGTGGATACGATCTTCGAAACGCTGAACAGTACTATAGCGGAAACCTTTGCCCAGCAAACCATCAAGCAACTGGTTAAAGAGGAAAAAGACAAGCATTAGCTGACACGGCCTCTGCAAACGTCCAACTGGCCCTGACTCAATCAGGGAGTCTGCTAATCCACGCGAAAAACTTTTAGCTGGTCGAGGTGTCCACCCGGACTCACCGCGGCTCTATGACCTCATAGCGTACTGCAATTATTTCGTAATAGACCGAGCCAGAGGGCGCAACGACCTCTACCTCATCGCCTGTTTGCTTCTTCATTAACGCCTTGGCAGTGGGCGAATCCATACTAATGTACGCTGGGTGAACATCAAATTCATCGGGGCCAACAATGCGATATTCAAGCTGCTCCCCCGCCTCATTCTCCAACGTCACCCAGGCACCAAAAAACACCCGTGTCTGGTCGGCCGGCAGACGATCAACCACCTTTAAGTGCTCCAGCCTTTTGGATAAAAAACGCAGCCGCGAATCAATTTCCCGCAGCTGCTTTTTACCATAGATGTATTCGGCGTTTTCAGAGCGGTCACCCTGTGCCGCCGCTTCAGAGACGGCCTGGGTTACCTGCGGACGCTTAACATGCCACAGTTGGTCAAACTCATCCTGAAGGCGCTGTCGGCCATCCGGCGTAATATAATTTGAGCCAGGTTTGCGCGGTGCTCGATAACGCCCCATTAATATTAACTCAGCAACTATTCTACCGTGATGGTGATTTTTTCAGACAGGAGCGGAGGGTTGTGGGGAATATGCGCAAAATCGCCAAGCAACAATTGCAGTGTATGCTCGCCGGGCTCAAGCGTCAGTTCAACCTCTGTCTGACCTTTGCCAAAATGGCGGTGATTCGCATCGGACGGCACCGGCTGATCTAATGCCGGCAGCTCATCAACATCAATCAACAGGTGATGATGCCCTGTATTTGCTCGATCTGTTCCTGCTGGAGCAACCCCCATTCCTCGCAGCCCAAAGCGAACCAGTACCGGGCTACTTACCACCTCTCCGTGTGCCGGCGAAATAATATAAGCCGCTGGGTGATCGGCTTTCGCCACAGAGCTTAAAACCAAGCTACCGACTAACAGCGCCATCAGCGCCGCCATGTTTGATAAGTACTTCATACCTCTCTCCTTTCTCTGTTTATCGTTTGCACTATTTGGTTTCTAATAATTTGCTTTTCAAGTTTTCCTGCTCCGTTATAGACATGAACAGGGTGTCCTTGAAATACCTTTGCAGTGAGCCAGAGCGGCTTTTAATGGCCTGCAGCGCAGCCTCTAAATAGCTACGTTCAACCTGAATCAACGGTTTTAACACCGTCATACAGGCATCCAGATTGTCCACCTTATGCCCAAAGGTTGCCACCATGTGCGCCAGCTTTTCACGACAACTAAAGCCCTGATTGCTGAGTAAATAATCGGCAAAAATATCCTTTTCGTTAATATCTAACAGCGCCAACAGTAATGCGGTAACTAAACCTGTGCGATCTTTACCCGCGGTACAATGCACCACGATAGCATCATTGCTAGCTAGCAGATACTGGCAGATTTCCTGCAATATGGGCGCAAACTGGTAAGGCATCAACGCATAATCGGCGAACATATGATGGCGCACTTGCTCACAACTGATCTGTCCACCCAAAATCAACTGAAATAGGTCAGCCTTGGGGTCATCTCCCGCGGCATGCACGTCAATCGTGTACGTATGCGGCTGCCGTTGACAGCGCCAGTTACTGGGAAAACTATTGCGTTCCGGCGGCGTTCGCAGGTCAAATATTGCCTGGATACCCAACAGCTCCAGCGTCCCGCCATCGGTTTCTGTCATTTGCATCAAGTGTCCACAGCGAAACAACTTTCCCCACTTCAGATAACGGCCATCTCGACTTTGATAACCGCCACTATCACGAAAGTTTTCAATGCCCTGCAACGGCAGTAATCGGGGATTATGTGGATATTGGATAACGTCAGTCATGTCCATCACCCCGTGTATGCTGTTTCCACAGCGAGTAAAGCAACAATGTTGCCAGGGCTGCCACCAAGTGCTTCAGGGTATGACCACTGATCGACCCCGTTAATTCAAAAACCGGGCGGTCAAAATACTCCAGTAACTTGGCAGCAACATAACAGCTCACCAGACCAACATAGCAGCCAACATCTCTGCGTGGTGCAGGGTATAAGCACAACGCCAACGGTATCAGCACCATCGGCAAAAACTGCACCAGTGCATAGGGGCGCAAATCACCCGCTCCACGGCTTTCCGTGGCATGCCAATACCAGACGCTCGCCAGCCCCACCAGCAGCAATGGCACTAGCGCATGCCGCCAGCGTATATGAATGCGATCCGCCAAAACCATCGTGAGTAGCCCCATAAAGGCAACGGTCATTGGCAGGCGATCCCACACCAGCGTCCCATTGGCAGGTGCCCAGTGATAGTAGGCAGAACCAAACCCGGTGCAGAATACGCCAATAAAAATGGCCAAAAACGGCCAGAAAAGTGCGTGCTGTCGATGGAATACCATATGCCAAAGCCCCATCAACCCTACAAATACAAACGGCAGGTTAGACAATACATCCATCGTGTTGGGTATACGCCACCAACTGCGGCGGTCCGCAAACAGGTGGTAAGCGGCATCCTGCGCAATCGGCTCAATCAGCGTCATGCCAATAATCGCCAGCACAGTAACAAGCACTAAGGTAATCCCGGCTTTAGTCATACTCAGCCAGTTCCCGCTGCAGCAGTCGGTAAATATCATCGTTAAAGGCACACAGGTAAATAACTTCCAACGAGTGCTGATTAGCAAAGGCCGCAAGAAAGTCTGCAATGGAACTGACCGCTATTCGGCAGGCCTGATCAAGCGGGTAGCCATACACACCGCAGCTAATGGCAGGAAAGGCGATACTTTTCAGTTGATGCGTCATCGCCAGGCTCAGGGCATTTTGATAGCAGGCTGCCAACAACGCTGGCTCATCACTTAAACCACCTTGCCAGACGGGGCCAACCGTGTGAATGACATAACGTGCCGGAAGCCTGTAGCCTGCCGTCAGTTTTGCTTCACCCGTGGCACAGCCCTGTAAGCGCTTACATTCAGCCAGCAGCTGAGGGCCCGCCGCGCGATGGATTGCGCCATCAACGCCGCCCCCGCCCAACAACCGATTGTTTGCCGCATTGACGATTGCATCAACCTTAAGCGTCGTAATATCACTGCGGGTCAACAGCATAATGCTCATGACATAAAACGATCAATAAACAGCACCGCAAACAACGCAACTAACATGACAACAACGGTAAAGACGCGTGCGCGCTGACACCGTTTACATTTACCAGCCACCAGCCTCTCTCCTTTAAACGCATCAAACACCCATTGACCAACAAGCAGTCACTGACAACAGGGCGTATTTGCCCTATTAAGCGTTATTGGAAGCTTTGCTCTGCGAGCCCTCTTCCATACCCGCGCCACGCTGCCTGCCAATAAAGCGCTGAACCACCAACGCACCCACCATATCACCCTGCACATTGACTGCCGTACGAAACGTATCCAATGGTCGCTCGATCAGCAACAAAATGGCAATAGCTTCAAGAGGAATGCCCACGGCCAGCAAAACCATTTGCATACCAGACATTGATCCGGACGGCATGCCTGGCGCACCAATAGAAGACACCATTGCCATAATAAAGACCGCCACAATAGCGGCATTACTCAACTCAACACCAAACAGATAAGCAAGAAAAACCGCCGCTACGCCTTCAAACAGCGCCGTACCATCCATATTCATGGTCGCGCCTAACGGCAAAACAAACCCGGCCACCGGACGGCTAACATTCAAGTCATCCTGACTGCATTTGAGCGACACTGGCAGGGTCGCGGTACTTGATGAGGTACTAAATGCCACCATCATCGGTGCCGCCAACTTGCGTAATAACGTCCAGGGCGGCAAGCCACTGAACAGCCATGCAATGGTTGGCAGTACCAGTAGCGAATGCACTAACGTCACTCCAAAAACCACCAGCGCAAACCACAGCAACTGATCAACAATATTACCGCTGATTCGCAACGCCAAATCAAACATAATGGCGAACACGCCAACCGGCGTCAGCCAGATCACCCAGCCCAATAACCAATGCATTGCATAACTGAGCCGTTCAATAAGGCGAAACAATACATGCTGTGCCGGCAACAGCCACACTGCCAACAAACCAATAAGCAGGGCATTGGCAACAATGGCCAACACATTCAACTCCAGGAAAGCGGTCACAGGATTAACCAACGCACGTTCCAGCAGCTGCATACCGATCACGCTTAACGAACTGCTTTCAGCATCTATAAAGCGTAGCGAACTCCCGGCATCTGGCAGCAGGCCAAAGTTACCATCGGCAATCACTGCACCACCTTGCCAAGGCTGAATATAAAACACCACCAACAGCCCCAGCCCGGCGGCAATCGCCGTGGTCAGCAGATAATACCCCAGCGTTCCAAACCCCATCCGGTGAAGGCTGGTAATACTGCGGATATTTGCCAGTCCAGCAACCAGCGAGATAAAAACCACCGGCGCAACTAACATTCGCAATAATTGAATAAACCACAGCTTAATTTGCAGAATCGCTTGATAAAAAACAGGGCGCGCTGATGACTCACTCAACCAGGCTTTATCACCCAGCATCATTGACAGGCCATAGCCAGCCAGTGCCATTAACACAACCCAGAAGGTGAGATTTTTAAACAGTGTGCGCACTTGCTACAGTCCTGGTGCATTCTGGTTGGGCCCAACGGGCCTCTTCGAGGGGCGCCATGGTAACAAATATTATCCCGCAGGTAATGCTTTGCGTTATCATTTGCAGCGCAGTCAACTGAATAATGTTCAAAACTATCAGGGAGTTAGCTATGCGCTTCAAATCTCATTATGTTGCCGATTTCAGCGATCGCAACCCCCAGCCAATCACCGATAAGTTATTTTCTGAACGCTGGTCTCCCCGCGCATTTAAAAACACCGACATTCCGAGCGTTGCACTGGAAGCTATTCTTGATGCCGCACGCTGGAGCCCCTCTTGTTTTAATGAGCAACCCTGGCAATTTATCACCGCCAGCAACACACCCGGTGGACGCTTTGAGGAATTTTTATCACTGTTAGTGGATGCCAACCAGCACTGGGCAAAAACCGCCAGTGTACTGGGCTTCATTGTCAGCAAACGCCATTTCGACCATAACCAACAGGAAAACAGCACAGCGACTTTCGATTGTGGCGCAGCCTGGATGGCCATGACGCTTCAGGCACGGCTATTCGGCCTGTTTACCCACAGCATGGCTGGCATGCACTATGACGAGGCTTATTCATCGCTCAAAGTAGATGCCTCAACCCACCAGATTATTTGCGCGTTTGCCTTAGGTGTGATGGACTCGGCAGACAGTTTGCCTGAACCGCTCCAGAGAAAAGAAAAGCCTTCCCCTCGCAAACCATTGACTCAAATTTGGCAGCATTATTAATCGCCAGAGTAACGCGTTCCAAGATGATTGAATTAATTGACGCCGACTATCAGCATTACCAATCAGAGATTCTGAGCATTCGCGAAACGGTTTTTGTTAGAGAGCAGCACGTGCCTGTTGAACTCGAAGTAGACGAGCTCGACCCCCTCTCTCGCCACCTGCTGCTATTTGTCAACGGTCAGCCCGTTGGGACTGGCAGACTCACCCCCGCTGGCCATATTGGCCGCCTTGCTGTCCTGAAACCGTTCCGAAACAAAGGCTATGGCCGCCATCTCATGAAACAGCTGGAGCAAATAGCCATTGAGACAGGCTTATTCTCCGTAAAACTGGCCGCACAAACTCAGGCCATTCAGTTCTATGAACAACTCGGCTATCTGGCCTATGGCGATCACTTTATCGATGCCGGCATTACACATCGCATGATGCAGAAAAGGCTAGCCGGTCACTGAAAACACTTGAAAAAAAATGCCGGAGTCACGTGCAAACGACTCCGGCATAATCGGTAGAATTAAAACCTTACTTTAAGGGTTTTTAATGTCAATTTTACCGTCAAACTCGATGCCTTTATCGGTAAAACGCATCAGCATTTCTTCTCGGTAATTCATGTTCATCATGCTACTGCGGAAAGCCTCAAACTCAGCTTTTTCGTCCGCCGTTATATCGGGCTTTTGAGCCGCCACCTCCATAATGCCACCAAGCAGCGACATGTATTTACCATAATCGAGACTAAAGAATAAAAAACCGTCTTCGTTGATTGCTTCCTTCAAGGCGTTAGCCTGCGCAGCCTTGGCACCCTCACCACTGAAGATTACCGCATGCTTGTCAGTTGCTGCCAACATCACCTCAACAGGCTTGCTCACTCCCTGCAAGATGTCCTGTGGTAGCGGCAACGCCACTGGCGAACCATCTTCAGGAATCGCCACCATGCCAACATCCGGCTTCATTGCCATCAGAATATTCAATAACGCACGCACCTGATCGCCAGACAGGCTAATCAACGCATCGGCCGATGTCACCTCGCCAGCAGCCAAATCACCCTGCACGTCGTAGACGGTTGCCCGCAGCCCTTTAAGACCTCGCGCCATACCTGTCGACATAGCCACCATAGGACGAACGGCATTAATGGAATCAGACAACCTATTCAAATCCTGTAGCAACTCGCAGCGGTATTCCAGCCCCTCCGCAAGTTTTGCAATGCCGCCAATGATGCTATCCAAACGGCTGACGTCCAAGCCAATTGCCAGACTGAAAATATCCGCTTGGTCACTACGTAAGTCTTTCGGCAAGTGTCCGCTGAGCTGTTTCAAAATTTCCGTCAGGGCAGCCTGCTTAATTTCGATATTCATATGGAAATCGCCGGCAAAACCCTGCGGGCCATACGTCAGTGTACGATACCCCATGACCCAACGCGGCCATAATGCCGCGATATCATTAAATTCAGCCGCACACTCAGGCGAACGGATAACAGCGAGTTTATTCTGCGCGTCAGCATCCAGCTCACTTAGCATGTCACCTGCCAAGTTATTAGCGCTGGTCAGTGCACGTATGACCTGTTGGAAACTGATATATGCCAGCGAATCCGGCAAATAGCCGTATTCATCTTTAAGCTTAACCACTGTACCCGCTTGCTTCAGGGACTTGGCGGGTTTTTCAACTCCTAACGCCATCGCCAGGGCCTGTTGATCAGGTAACCCGTTGATACCCAGGGTGAAAATAGCATCTCCCTCATAATAGCCAGCAACCAGGTCGAGCCCTTTATTAGCATCACCTGCAAAAGGGTAGGCTCGATAATTAATGCCATTAACCGCCTTATTAAGAGCCGCCACCTGCGCATCGGCCTCCAGCTGATCCAAAAAGGCTTCAAAACGCACCTGATCTGCCTCAAAGCGGACAACCGGAATCCAGCCAACCGAATAAATTGAGGTAAACAGGTTTTCCTTGGCACCAGTTTTTGCAAACATGGCCTGCGGATCATCTAAGCCCTGCA
>LUKI01000058.1 GCA_001593685.1 Gammaproteobacteria bacterium F7 | reverse complement strand
TGGGCAATGGCATAGGCGACCTGCAAACATTCTTCATCATTTTTGCCGCCATCAACCGTCACCGTCACAAACTTAGTTGCGCCCTCGCCATCACGTACAATGGCATGCGCCAAGGTCTGAAAAACGTCAATCACCGCACTCATAAATGCGCCATACAGCGCTTCATTGTGCTTCTCAATCACCGGCGCTTTGCTGGCTCCCGTTGCCACGAGAACACAAGCATCGTTAGTCGATGTATCGCCATCCACCGTAATGCGATTAAACGAATACTCAGAGGCCAGGGAAACAACCTCTTGCAGCAACGTCTGCGGCACATCGGCATCCGTCGCAACAAAAGCCAACATAGTCGCCATATTCGGGCAAATCATGCCCGAACCTTTAGAAATACCCGTGACGTTAATCGTGGCACCTTCATACTCAAAACTAACCGAAGCGCCTTTGGGGCGCGTGTCTGTGGTCATGATACCCTCGGCGGCATCCGCCCAGCCGTCATCAGATAACGCATCATAGGCCGCAGGAATACCATCAACAATGGTATGGACCGGCAACGGCTCACCAATAACACCGGTCGAAAAAGGCAAGATTTGCGGTAGAGTAGTACCCGTGCTTTCAGCGACACCTTGGCAGCAGGCCAGCGCATCTATCATCCCCTGCTCGCCAGTACCGGCGTTAGCATTACCCGTATTAATAAGTAGATAGCGCGGCGATGTCTCTGCCAGATGCTGCTTAGCAACCGTCACCGGCGCAGCACAAAAGGCATTACGAGTAAAAACAGCGGCGGTCCGGCACTGTTCAGATAACTCAAACAGCACTAAGTCCTTACGATTTGGCTTTTTAATACCGGCACAGGTCGTACCTATGCGGACACCAGTAATGGCGGTCATATCGGGAAAAGTATCGGGGCCAACGGCCATAATAGGTTCCTTGAGTATTATCTTTTATAAAAAAGGCCGGTCTAGACCGGCCCGCAATACAGCACTATGTGCGTCGCATTAAGCAGTTTTTGACAGGCTTCCACAGCATTGTTTGTATTTTTTACCCGATCCACAGGGGCATGGATCGTTACGCCCGACTTTTACGCCATCCCTCACAAATGGCGCAGAGCCTTCACCCGCAGGAGCCTCTGCATCTGTCGAGCCAGCAATCGCGGAAGCATCATCATGCTTGTATTGCATATCCTGTTCAGCTGACTCCTGGCGCTTACGCTCCATCGCCTCCACATCGGACTCTTCACGAATTTGTAGATGGGAAAGAATTCGCGCAACATCATGTTTGAGGTTGCTCAGAAAGCCTTCAAATAGCGCAAAGGCTTCACGCTTATATTCCTGTTTAGGGTTTTTCGCAGCATAACTGCGTAAACCAATCCCCTGTCTCAGATGATCCATCGTTGACAGGTGTTCCTTCCAGAGGGTATCAAGCGTTTGTAGCATGACCTGCTTTTCAACACTGCGCATCACCTCTGCGCCAACCACCGTTTCCTTGTTTTCATAGGCGGCGGTTACTTCCGCTAAAATTTTCTCACGCAGAGTTTCTTCATGCAGGTTGTCGTCCTCATCAAGCCACTGCTGGATCGGCATTTCCTGAGCAAACTCTGTTCGTAGTTTGGCTTCCAACCCGGCAATATCCCATTGCTCCTCAAGGCTTTGTGGCTGAATAAACTGATTAATCACATCATCCACAACCTTAGCGCGAATGGATTCAACAATGTCAGAAACATCATCAGACTCCATGAGCTCATTACGCTGCTGATACACAACCTTTCGCTGGTCATTGGCCACATCATCATATTCCAGCAATTGCTTACGAATATCGAAGTTATGGCCCTCAACTTTACGCTGCGCTTTTTCAATAGCGTTGCTCACCATACGGTGCTCAATCGCCTCGCCCTCTCCCATGCCCAACGCTTTCATCATATTGCGCACGCGCTCAGAAGCGAAAATACGCATCAAATTATCATCCAGTGATAAAAAGAAACGCGAAGACCCCGGATCACCCTGACGCCCCGCACGTCCCCTTAACTGATTATCGATACGGCGCGATTCATGTCGATCAGAACCAATAATGTGTAATCCACCTGCGTCAATGACCTGCTGGTGACGCTGCTGCCAATCGGCCTTAGCCTGCTCAATTTGTTGTTCGGTAGGATTATCTAGTGCGGCAACCTCCACTTCCCAGTTACCGCCAAGTTTGATATCAGTACCACGCCCTGCCATGTTTGTGGCGATGGTAACTGCGCCAGGACGACCCGCCTGGGCAATAATGTCCGCTTCTTTATCATGCTGCTTGGCATTGAGCACGTTGTGCTTGATCTTGGCCTTCTTCATCAGTTGCGACAACAGTTCAGAAGACTCAATCGACGCGGTACCAACCAATGTCGGACAGCCCTGCTCCATGTTGTACTTAACTTCCTTGATGATGGCTTCGTATTTCTCCGGTACTGTCAGGTAAACTAGGTCATTATGATCCTTACGAACCATCGGCTTGTTGGTCGGAATAACCACCACATCCAAACCATAAATTTGTTTAAACTCAAAGGCTTCGGTATCAGCCGTACCAGTCATACCTGACAGTTTTTCGTAAATTCTGAAATAGTTCTGGAAAGTGGTAGAAGCCAGCGTCTGGCTTTCATTTTGAATTTTTACACCTTCTTTGGCTTCCACCGCCTGATGAATCCCCTCGGACCAACGACGCCCCGGCATGGATCGCCCGGTATGCTCATCAATAATGACGATCTGCCCTTCATCGACAATGTAATCCACATCCTTCTGGAAAATTGCGTGCGCCTTAAGGCCGGCATGAACATGGTGCAGCAAACCAAGATTTTGAGGCGCGTATAAACTTTCTCCCTCTGCCAGCAAGCCAGCATCAGAAAGCAGCTCTTCAACGTATTGATGGCCCTCTTCGGTTAACTCAACAGAGCGACTCTTTTCGTTAACAGTAAAGTGACCAGTGGGTAGGCTCTCCTTATCTTCCGCTTCTTCACCCTGTTCCAGTTTCGGGATAATCAAATTAATCTGCTGATACTGCCTGGAACTATCTTCAACCGCTCCGGAAATAATTAACGGCGTTCGCGCCTCATCAATCAGAATCGAGTCAACCTCATCAATCACCGCAAAATTCAGCGGGCGCTGTACCTTCTGCTCAACAGAGAAAGCCATGTTATCGCGCAAATAATCGAATCCAAATTCGTTATTAGTCCCATAGGTGATGTCCGACTGATAGGCCGCCTGCTTGCTTTCATAATCCTGCTGCGAATAAATAACCCCAACCGTCAAACCCAAAAATTCAAAAATAGGTCGCATCCAGTCAGCATCACGATTAGCCAGGTAATCGTTCACCGTTACCACATGCACGCCTTTGCCCGCCAGCGCATTGAGGTAAACCGGCAGTGTCGATACCAGGGTCTTACCCTCACCGGTACGCATTTCAGCAATGCGCCCTTCGTGCAGGGTAATGCCGCCAATCATCTGCGTGTCAAAATGGCGTAATCCGAGAGTACGCTTACTGGACTCACGTACGGTGGCAAACGCCTCAGGCAGTAGCTGGTCGAGTGTTTCCCCGCCCTCTAACCGCTCACGAAATTCGGCTGTTTTCGCCTTTAACTCATCATCGGACAAAGCCTCCAGGCTTTCCTCAAAGGCATTGATGCTTTTGACCAGCTTGCCCATGCGCTTGAGTTCGCGATCATTCTTGCTGCCAAAAATCTTCTTTGTAACGGTTCCAAACATAACGTTTCATACTTCCAGAAAATTAAAATGGGCAGTCACCCTGCCGCCCGATGAAATAAATGCGGGTTATTGTAACCTCTAAAGGTTACAGATGTACTAATAATGAGGACTATCAAGGATTTAACAAGCGGTAAACGTGGGAATTTCAGAAATACCAGCCATTACTTGGCCTTGCGATTAATATAACGCTTAGGGTCAACTGGAGTACCCGCTCGCAGCACTTCAAAGTGCACATGCGCGCCCGTTGAACGGCCAGTATTCCCCATTAACGCGATCGTCTGACCTTTATCAACCACATCACCAACGTCAACTAACAACTCCTTAGAGTGTCCGTAACGGGTGACGTAACCACCACCGTGGTTAATTTCAACCAGATTACCATAACCATAGCGCTCGCCAGACCAGGTCACTACACCAGCGGCAACTGCAATCACATCCGAGCCTTCCTTGCCAGCAAAATCAACCCCCTCATGCCAGGCAGCTTTCCCTGTAAAAGGGTCAGTACGTCGCCCAAAATAGGAAGACAACCACCCCTTCTTAATAGGACGCCCGGAAAGATAACGGTCACTTTCAAATGCTTGATTACCCAGCACTCGATTCAAAACTTCAAGCTGCTGCTCACGGTGCTCAATACCTAAAGCCAGCGCCTCAATATTGCGCACAAAGCCTGGATGCTGATACCCAAGCGTTTCATCTGGCACATCCAAACCACCCAGCGCAGGCGGGCTAGAAAAATCAAATTCCCCGGCATCAATACCGGTCGAGCGAATCATATGCTCACCCAAGGCATCAAGTCTAATGAGCTTGGCATGTAACTCGGCAACGCGAATCGTTAAAGTGCGCAGCTGTTCTTTTGACTGCTCTTTAATTTTTTCGATTTCCTGGCGCTTCTGACTCAGCTCCCCCTGCCATTGCTGAACAAACCGCTGCCGTTGCTCTGCAGCATCCGTATTTGCGGCCAACTGATAACCAACAACGAATACCACCGCAATCAAAGCCAACAAAAACAGCGCACAAAGTAAAATTTTACGATGGCTAAGTGCTAAGCTTTTAGCCTTACCGTGCTGATGACTGACAAAAATTATATTCATAAATGAACGGCTACTGGTCGTTTAAATTTGAGCTTTTACAGAATCGCACATACTATGCCCGAATGTCGAAAACTAAGTATAGTTCTTTTAAATCCGTTGAAAAGTTCGCTGAGCCAAACTCGCCGCTCAGCAAGGTACTGTATCGGGCAAGTAAAATCCTCAACCACCAGCAGACCGTACGCGCTGCTATAGAGCCCTCATGCCGACCACACTGTTGGCTTGCCAACTACCGCAACGGCACGCTTTATTTACAAACAGATTCTTCAGTCTGGGCAACACGGCTACGCATGCAACAACGCGCCATCATCCAGCAATTAAAAAAAACCACCGTTTTTTCTGCTCTTCACAGCGTTAAAGTCTCTATTCAACCCCGCTCAACAATAGAAAAAAAGCCCCAAAGCGCGAAGCCAATTTCGGCAGTAAATGCTCAGCAATTATTGGAAACCGCCGCAGATACAGATGACCCTGCATTAAAAGCAGCGCTCATACATCTAGCAAAGAACGGTCAAAGAGAGGAAAACGACTAGCCCAGAACGAACCAGTCGCTGTAAAAGATCGTTAAGCGGTCACTAAGGGACGCGAGTAGGAAATGGGGGCATCTTCAAAACTGTCAAAGGTAGCCACTTCCCAGGCATCTTCCTGAGCAATTAGCGCACGCAGCAGCTTGTTATTTAAGCCGTGTCCAGATTTGTGGCCTTTGAAAGCCCCAATCAAACTATTACCCAGCAGGTACAGATCCCCAATGGCATCCAGCACCTTGTGTTTTACAAATTCATCCTCGTAACGCAGGCCGTCTTCGTTTAGAACACGGTAGTCATCTACCACGATTGCGTTATCCATACTGCCACCCAGAGCCAGGTTTTTAGAACGCAGATACTCAATATCTCGCATAAAACCAAAGGTGCGGGCGCGGCTCACTTCCTTCACAAAGGAAGTTGAGGAAAAATCAATGCAGGCTTCCTGTAAACGATCACTGAAAACGGGGTGATCGAAATCAATGGTGAAGGATACCTTAAAGCCATCAAAAGGCTCGAAACTAGCCCACTTATCTCCCTCTTCAACAATCACTTTACGCTTAATACGAATGAATTTTTTAGGGACTGGCTGATCCTGCAAACCCGCAGATTGAATCAGGAACACAAAGGGGCCAGCACTACCATCCATGATAGGAACTTCAGCAGCACTCAACTCTACGTAAGCGTTATCAATACCCAAACCCGCCATTGCTGACAGCAGATGCTCAACCGTATCAACTCGTACGCCGTCTTTGATTAACGTCGTAGAAAGCGTCGTTTCTCCAACATTTTCTGCCAGCGCCGGAATTTCAACCACAGGATCAAGATCGGTGCGGCAAAATACGATACCCGTATTAGGGGGGGCTGGCTTAAGCGTCAGATAGACTTTCTCACCGGAGTGTAGGCCAACGCCCGTGGCTCGAATGGTGTTATTTAGCGTACGCTGTCCGATCATAGGGCAAGACCCAAAAAATAGAGAGATTAATTTGACCCGCGATGCTAACAAAAAAATGGCTTGGAGCCAATCCGCTTATACAAAACCCGACATAATGGAGATGGCCATCTCATCATGTCGGGCTTCATCAAGCGAGTTTTGGAACGGCGCAAACCAATGCACGGGCGCTCAAAGTTACCCTTAACAGACTGGTTATGCACACAGAAGTTCCACCCCGCCATTTTTGGCAGGCGCTTAGCTTACCACCACGTCTCAATTAGTCCGCTTGACGACGCAGGAAGGCTGGTACATCCAGATAGTCTTCCTTGTACTGCACACCACCATCAGGTGTTTGTGCGACAGCGGCATTACCTACCGTTTGCTGACGCATGACCGTTGGGCGATCCAATGTACCGTAATCAACATTGCCAGATGCATCGACAGCTGGGCGCTGAGGCTGAGCCTGAGGCTGTTCAACCACTTTCATAGCTGGTTTTTCCTCTGCACCACCAAGCCCTGTAGCAACAACCGTTACACGCAGCTCATCACCCAAGCTTTCATCAATAACGGTACCAACAACAACCGTGGCATTGTCAGAGGCAAAGTCCTCTACGATCTCACCCACTTCCGAAAACTCACCCAGCGACAAATCAGGGCCAGCCGTAATATTGACCAAAATACCACGAGCCCCTTGCAGGTTTACGTCTTCCAACAGCGGGCTGCGAATCGCTGCTTCTGCGGCTTCTCTGGCACGAGCTTCGCCGGCTGAATGACCGCTACCCATCATCGCCATGCCCATTTCAGACATGACCGTGCGTACATCCGCAAAATCCACGTTAATCATACCAGGGCGGATAATCAGATCCGCGATACCCTGTACAGCTCCCAGCAATACATCATTGGCTGCCGCAAAAGCCTTCAACAGGCTTGTTGTTTCACCCATTACATCCTTAAGTTTTTCGTTAGGAATGGTAATCAGCGAGTCAACGTGCTCAGACAGCGCTTTAATACCTTCCTCGGCGATTTTCATGCGCTTACGGCCTTCAAAGGCGAACGGCTTGGTAACCACCGCAACCGTCAGAATACCCAGCTCACGAGCTACCTGTGCAAAAACAGGCGCTGCACCCGTACCGGTTCCGCCACCCATACCTGCTGTAATGAAAACCATATCGGCACCTTCCAGCACTTCGGCAATGCGTGCATGATCTTCGATCGCCGCTTGGCGGCCAATCTCAGGATTAGCACCCGCACCCAGCCCTTTGGTGGCGTCAGTACCCAACTGCAAAACCGTTTTTGCCGTGATATCTTTCAATGCCTGCGCATCGGTATTGGCGCAAATAAATTCTACGCCCTCAATATTACTCGCCAGCATGTGGTTAAGAGCGTTACCGCCACCTCCACCAACACCAACAACTTTTATTTCAGCACTTTGAGGAATGCTATCTACGAGTTCAAACATGGCCATCTCCTTTCTTTCTTTTGAGCGTTAAACAATTGAAAATTAACTTCACTGGTTAAAAGTTATCTTTAAACCAGCCCTTCATGCGGGTAAAAAAATCACCCTCAGCAATACCTTTAGGCTTATCCATACCACCATCCTGCTGCTGTTTTTGGGCATACAACAGCAGTCCGACACCCGTTGCATAAATCGGGTTTTTAACAATTTCTGATAACCTCTCAACACCTTGAGGGGTCGCCAATCGAACCGGCATATGGAAAATTTCTTCTGCCAGCTCAACAACACCTTCCATCTTTGATGCGCCCCCAGTCAGCACGACTCCAGCGGCAATCATGTCTTCAAAACCGCTGCGGCGCAGCTCGGCCTGAATCAGCGTAAACAGCTCTTCGTAGCGCGGCTCGACCACCTCAGCCAGCGCCTGGCGCGACAAATCCCGTGGTGGGCGGTCACCAACGCTAGGCACCTTAATAGTCTGGTCAGCACCCGCCAGCTGCGTGAGCGCACAGGCATACTTGATTTTAATTTCATCGGCATTCTGCGTAGGTGTCCGCAACGCCATGGCAATATCGTTGGTCACCTGATCGCCAGCAATGGGAATAACCGCTGTGTGTCGAATCGAGCCATCAATAAAAATAGCGATATCGGTAGTTCCGCCACCAATATCAACCATGCACACACCCAGTTCTTTCTCATCGTCGGTCAAAACCGCATAGCTGGAAGCTAACTGCTCAAGAATGACATCGTCCACTTCCAACGCACAGCGGCGTACACATTTCTCAATATTTTGGGCTGCTGTTGCCGCGCCGGTAACCAGATGCACTTTGGCTTCAAGGCGAACCCCCGACATCCCCAACGGCTCCTTCACGCCTTCCTGATTATCGATGATGTATTCCTGTGGCAGAATGTGCAGCACCTTTTGATCTGCGGGAATGGCAACCGCCTGTGCGGCATCAATCACACGTTCCATATCACCGCGCACTACTTCGCTGTCACGAATAGCGACGATGCCGTGTGAATTCATGCCTTTGATGTGGCTGCCAGCAATACCGGCATACACCGAATGAATCTGACACCCCGCCATCAGCTCTGCTTCTTCAACTGCACGCTGAATCGACTGCACGGTGGACTCTATATTCACCACCACACCTTTCTTCAGCCCACGTGAAGGGTGACTGCCGATACCCACCACCTCGATACGATTATCAGGCGTAATCTCACCCACAATCGCAACCACCTTCGAGGTGCCGATATCCAAACCAACAATCATCTTATTACCCGTCGAGCCGGTCATATCCTGTTCTCTTTTATCCTGCAATCATCACAATAAGTGGTATTAACTTACCGCCACCGGTGCTTTCCACTGCACAGCAACACCATTGGTATAACGTAAATCCACTCGCTCAATCTCATTTAACTTGGCTTTCAACACGCTGTAGTAAAGGCTTTTAAAGCGTTCAAGCCGCTCCGCTAATTCCTGCTTACCCAGTGCGACCTCTATCAGCGCTGGCTGTTTAGTCTCAGTAGCAGCCAAGGATTCAGCCGACATCAACTGTGCCAGCCAGGTGCCACGTTCAGACTTCTCCAACGCAACCACCTTAAAATTCAGCTCTGCTAACTCAGCCTGCAACTTGGCAAACTCGCGCAATACTTCGCGAGAGCTACTATCACTCCCTTTCAGTAGCGGTGCGCCCTGCATCACAGGTAGCTGCTCAGGCTCAAATACCAGCCCCTGAGCCGTTAACAGAGCACGCTCATTCCAACGTGCGACAGGCACATGCTCCTGCAAGCTGACATGCAGCAAACCAGGCCATTTACGCCGTACCGCTACGCGAGCAACCCATGGACGAGCTTGCAACTGCACCTGCAAACTATTCAAATCCGTCAACAGCACCCCCTCCGTAATTTGCTGTTGCACCCAGCCAGCAATCACAGCCTCATCCAGCTGCTTTAACTGACCACTGACTTCGACACCCGTAATCGGCTGATCCAAACCATCTAGCAACCGCTGGCCACCCAAGACCAGCACCGCTAAAACACAACCGCCGTCACCTTGAGCAGTTTAAGCGGCCAATGCAGTATTTCAGCCGCAGGTTTGCGCGGCTTCTGCTCAATGGCCGTGGTGCGGGTTGCCCCCTGTGGTTTGCGTTTGCTCTTTTTCATCTCAACAATGGTCAGTTAGCCGTACTTAATATCTGTAATACCAACGCATCAAAACTCAGCCCGATCGATGCCGCTGCCATGGGAACCAGGCTGTGATCAGTCATACCGGGAATTGTATTCACCTCTAACACTAAAAACTCATCACGAGCCTCGTCCAGCATCAGGTCGACTCGCCCCCAGCCTCTGCAGCCCAGGCTGTCAAAAGCACGCAGCGCGATAGCTTGCATGGCCTGCTCTTTTTCTGGCGACAGCCCGCAGGGAATTAAATACTGGGTATCGTCGTCCACATATTTGGCCTGGTAATCGTAAAATTCACGTGCCGTTTCCAGCTTGATTCCTGGTAGTGGTTGACCTTTGATAATGCCTACCGTGTATTCACCACCCGTAATCCAGCTTTCAGCAATCACGGTTTGGTCGTATTGCACCGCCTCTTCATAGGCC
>LUKI01000057.1 GCA_001593685.1 Gammaproteobacteria bacterium F7 | reverse complement strand
GTTAATCCCAGGGAGACAGTTTAAAAAATGATTGTACGTACACTACAACAGTGCGAGCAGGAAGGGCGCCGAATCGTGTCGCCAGACGGCAACTGGGAAAGCACCCGCCTGCTTCTAAAAAATGACCAGATGGGCTTTTCATTTCATGTGACCACCATCTATGCCGGTGCAGACTTTCAAATGCATTACCAGAATCACCTAGAGTCTGTGTATTGCATTTCCGGCGAGGGTGAAGTTGAGTCTCTGGATGACGGTACCCCCCACCCCATCAAGCCAGGCACCCTTTATGTCCTGGACAAACACGACAAACACATACTGCGCGCCTTCTCAGAATTAAAGCTGGCCTGTGTTTTCAACCCGCCGCTGAATGGCAAAGAGGTCCACAACTCAGACGGGGCCTATGAGCTGAGCGCAGAAGAAATCATCTAACTTAAGTTATAGAACGGTTATTTTATGCAAGCTGAAGAAAGAAACTCCGCTGCGAAGGATTATTACCCCTCCAGAAAAGGTGAAAAAGGGAAACTCGTTGAGCGTGTCGACCCGGTCGTTTACGCCGACGAGCTTGATGCCCCGCCAGTATCAAAAGAGCTGATTGCCGACTACCAGCGCTCCGGCTTTATGATTCTGGAGGATGTCTTCTGCGAGAAGGAAGTCCAGGCCATGCAGCAGGAATTGGAAAAATTGCGTCACAGCCAAGCGGTAAAAGACTCCGGTGAAGCAATTACCGAGCCGGGCAGCGGCGATATCCGCTCAATCTTTAGAGTTCACCAAAATAGCGGCCTATTCAGACGCTTGGCCAGCGACTTCAGACTAGCTGATATAGCCCGCTACCTGCTTAATGATGAGGTCTATATTCACCAATCTCGCCTGAATTATAAGCCGGGGTTCCGAGGCAAGGAGTTTTACTGGCACTCCGACTTCGAGACCTGGCATGTCGAAGACGGTATGCCGCGTATGCGAGCCTTGAGCATGTCGATTACCTTAACGGAAAATCATGAATATAACGGCCCACTAATGCTGATTCCCGGCTCACATAAAGAGTACGCGGTCTGCGAAGGCTACACTCCTGAAAATCACCATACTGCCTCCCTGAAGAAGCAGGAGTACGGCGTACCCTCTGATAATTGCTTGCAGCAAATGGCCGCCACAGGAGGCATCGTAACGGCAACCGGTAAACCGGGTAGTGTGATCATTTTTGACTGCAACACCATGCACGGCTCCAATGGCAACATCTCCCCCTACCCGCGCTCCAACGTGTTTTTTGTTTACAACGCCTTAAGTAACAGCGTTGTATCTCCTTTCTGCGAGCAGCCGCCACGCCCAGAATACATTTGTTCCCGTGAAGACATCGAGCCGCTGAAGGTTCAGGGCATGCTACAGGACTAGCCATGAAAGATCAGGATATCGAGCAACTGCAAGCTCATATTGAAAATCGTATCCGCGAACTACAACAACTGCTCGATCAAAGCGCTGAGTTTGCTGAAAAAAAGAGCCTGCAAAGTGACGATGAGGCGGCAAATCTAGATCTGACGATCAACGCCTCTGTTGACTCAACATTATTAGCCAACTTGCGCACAGAGCTGGCATTACTGTCACGTAACCAGCAGTGGCTGAACAGCGATGAAGCCGGGTATTGCGAGCTATGCGGGGACAATATTCCATTACAGCGGTTACTGGCGGCACCTCACACTCGGCGCTGCATTGATTGCGCACAAATCCCTTAACTAAAATTGACTTACATGATGCACACAATAGAAAAAATTGGCGGTTCATCCATGAGTGACTATGCGTCAGTCAGGGATAATATCATCCTAAAACCGCACACCCCCAGTCACCTCTACCAGCGGGTTTTTGTTGTTTCCGCCTACGGCGGAATGACAGACAAATTACTGGAACACAAGAAAACAGGGAAACCCGGCATTTATGCCCTCTTTGCCAACAGCATGGAAGGACAGGACTGGCTCGACGCCCTGCTGACCCTCAAACAGGAAGTACACCTCTTTAACAGACTCTTATTCGGTGAGGGCCCCCTACTTAAAGCCGCCAACGCATTTATTGACGAGCGTCTTGAGGGCGCTCAAAAATGCCTGTCGGACCTTCATAGCCTGTGCTGTCACGGGCACTTTTCACTGCATTCACACCTCGCCACCGTTCGTGAAATGCTGGCCAGTATCGGTGAAGCCCACAGCGCATGGAATACCGCGCAGTTACTAAAACGCGACGGTATCAATGCCTGCTTTGTGGACTTGACCGGCTGGCAGACAGGCCAGCACATCACGTTGGATAAGCGTATTCACAGTGCTTTTGAGGACTTAGACCTTAGCCAGCAACTTCCCATCGTCACAGGCTATGCCCACAGTGAAGACGGTTTAATGACCACCTTTGATCGAGGCTATAGCGAGATGACCTTTAGCCGCCTAGCCGTTTTAACAGGGGCACGGGAAGCCGTTATCCACAAGGAATTTCACCTGAGCAGCGCCGACCCTCGCCTGGTAGGCGAACAACAGGCCGTACCCATTGGTCGCACCAATTACGATGTAGCAGACCAGTTAGCCAACTTGGGTATGGAAGCGATTCACCCCAAAGCCGCCAAAGGCCTGCGTCAGCACAACATCCCGCTACGAGTCAAAAACACCTTCGAACCGGAGCACAGCGGCACGCTGATTACCGGCGATTACGTCAGCCAGACCCCCTGCGTGGAAATTATTGCAGGACGCAAAGACGTTTACGCGCTGGAGTTCTTCGATCAGGATATGGCCGGCCACATGGGCAACTATGATCGTGAACTGGTCAACCAGATCCAACGCTTCAAAGCCCATATCATCTCCAAGGATGTAAACGCTAATACCGTTACTCATTATTTGGCAACCAACCTGAAAACCGTGAAACGAATCAGCGCTGCACTCACTGAGCGCTACCCCGAAGCCGAGATAAAACAACGCAAAGTTGCGATCGTTTCCGCGATCGGTAGCGATATGCAAATCCCCGGCATCCTGGCGAAAACTGTCCAGGCAATTACGAATAAAGGCGTGAGCGTGTTGGCGGTCCACCAGTCAATGCGTCAGGTGGACATGCAGTTTGTCATCAATGAAGAGGATTATGAACCCGCGACCAAAGGGCTCCATGAGTCACTGGTTGAAGTGCATGATCATGGCAGGGCGATATGTCTCGTTTAAGGCTACTACTTGCCAGCCTATTAGTCGCTTGTAGCGTACAGGCCTCGCAACCAGCCAACTCCAAAGCGGAGGCCGCAACCAACACCGTCAACCAGCTGGAAAAGCCGCTTTACTCACCCTTTGTTGAACGCTATGTGCTTGATGAGTTAAAGCAGTTACGAGTTGATCAAAATACGCAGCGTCATGAGTTAATGCAGCAAATTCTGGACCGCGAACATAGCGCCGTGGACAGAGCGGTCAGCTATGCAACCGACACTGTCACCTATTTCTTTTATTTGATCGCCGCAGCCAGCTCCATTTTGGTACTAGTCGGGTGGACGTCAATCCGAGAAATTAAGGAGCGTGTTCACTCTTTGGCGGACGAAGAGATTTCACGATTAGTCAAAGAATATGAACAGCGTCTGCATACCATTGAGCAGCAGCTTAACCAAAAAACCACTCACATCGAGCAAAACCGAGAAGAAATTGAGCTAACCCGTGAAATACAGTCACTTTGGCTACGCGCCGGACAGGAATCGAGTCCCGCCAATAAAATCACCCTTTATGACCAAATTCTTAAGTTATGCCCAGAGGATTGCGAAGCGCTGACCTACAAGGCAGATGCGGTACTTGAGTTAGACGAACCGAAATGGGCAACCAACCTGTGCCACCAAGCGCTCAGCATTGACCCAGAAAACTGTCATGCCTTTTATCAGCTAGCTTGCGCATATACGGCCATGGGGCAATTGGAGGAGGCGATGGACTACCTCAATAAAGCCCTTGAGCGCAGAGAAAGTTACCGCACAGAAACACTAAGCGACCCAGCCTTTGAAGCACTGAAAAGCTACAGCCCTTTTATGGAAATGGTTAAAAAAGGAAACGTTGAGAAAAAACTCAATAAGCCTAATGAAATAACCTGAGGCTTATCTGATTGTCGCATGCCAGACTTACAACACGTCCACATCCCATAGGCCCTGCCTCCTCTGACAACGACATAAAAAAAGCGGCTTCAATGAGCCGCTTTTATTTACAAAAAAAAACTTACCAAAATCAAAAGGGTAATTAGCACCTTTTTACAAAGCAGAGTGAGTGAGTAACATAAAATCTTGTTATTTTATAATATGTTATGGTCACACGCACCACACTAAACCCAACATTTATTGGCAGTATAGTTGATTAAAAGCCTTAAACAACCGTTTCAACCTCTTTAATCAACAAAAATCAGTCAACATTGTCACATAGAGCGCCTAAGTTATTCGACTACTTGGTTATTGAGAATACCAAACGCTTTACTCAAAAAGCCGCTGCTAATCAACACGCTTACTCAAGAAGACCCAGTCCCTCGCTCGGATTTAACTCAAGTACTTGGCAATATTGAACATATTCATACACATCTAACTTCCTGTCGCCATTTTCAACTTTTGCAACAATCGTGTGCGCCTCATCCAATAAAGCGCCTAGCTCTCGCATAGTTAGATTTCGATTTATACGTGCGTCTTTTAACCAAGCTACAAGAGCTGAATATTTATCAGAGTTTTTTGCCCTTTGCATATTGCTCCCAAAGCAGGAACACGATATCTTGCTGCCAATACAGGAACAAGACCAGAATGTTACCAGCTCTTATTAACTTTCGTCACAAAAAAATTAATACATATTAAAACATATATTAATTCCCCCTTACACGTGACTGATTAAACATAATCGAAGTGGAAGAATGAATGGACCATCAAGATAAGACCTACTTGAAGGGAGGGTTCTTAGATATAGACGAGCTCTTCAAGCAACCCTCTACACATACACCTGAAAGAAGAACGCCAAACCGACTCATAAATATCTTCCTTACCGGCAAGCCAACATCCGAGCCCACTCGGAAAACCGATAACCTTATCAGGCTTTACCCAAACGTCTATCAACCCAAATCTTTGCTATCCATCCCGGACAGCTGGTTTCAAAATTTAGAGAACCTTTCTAAAAAAATTGCAGCACAAATGTCCCGTCACCAGGACTTCAAAATCAAGGTTTACGAAGTGTCCGAGCAACACAACCAGTTGAAATTTTATTTTTCAATTTCCGGACCAAAACACAATTACGATCAGCTTAATCATCAAATTAAAAAGCTAATCAAGAAAGCGAATTCGCAAATCCAAAACACTGAGGACCGTTGATGGCCTAATAACGTATCTATCAACGCTCTTGATCACCCTAATAAATTGGAAGCAATTAATGCAAGAACACTCCTCTAATGAGCCCCTAGAAAGGGAATCACATTTTAAAACCACTGAAGACAACGAAGAGAAATTCTTTGTTATCGATATAAACAAGTATCGGCAAGAAATAGATGCAGCAATGCTAAGTCTCGGTGACAATAGTGAGAGTGATAGCATTTTAACTAGCCTGGCATCAGAGAAGATTAAAAGCGCGCCTGCTTCGCTAAAAAAAGCCACCAGCTCCTTAAAGAAGCTAAGGGCAGCTTCGCCAAATATGGCAGGTTATATCGACACAGTATCAGCCCAGTTATCCGTATACAGTAAATTTTCAATAAATAAACCGTTAAAGCTTGCCCCAACCCTATTAGTCGGTCCGCCAGGGACCGGCAAAACTTATATAGCGACCAAAGTTGCCGAAGCCATAAGTATATGGCACGCCAACATTAGCCTTTCTCTAGCGACAGAGAGCTTTGTCTTGACTGGGTGCCCAAAAGGATACAGCACAGCGAATCCCGGCGACATTGCCCGCAGGATGGCAAAATCAGACTGCATTAATCCACTAATAATTTTGGATGAGCTAGACAAGGCATGCTTTGAACCCTTAGGACGACCCTCTATAACAGGGCCACTATTGCAGATCCTAGAATCTGACACAGCCGCTCAATTTGAGGATGCCTGCTTGAAGTGTGAACTCAATCTAAGCCATGTCTCTTGGCTTGCAACAGCTAACGATACCATCCAGATTCCCGAACCCATTTTAAGTCGTTTTCACATAATCTATATCAAGGACACTGATCATGAGAGCAAGGCAATGCAAGTTCAGCGTGTTGCGTTTTCAGTAATTGAAGATATGGGGCTGGGAGAACATATAACAGCTAGTGTCGCCCAAGACGCCCTTGAAAAATACAACCATTTATCAATCCGCGATTGGAAAATAAAGTTATATCTGGCCATTTCATTGAAAGCTAGCAACAGCAACAAAGGGGATAGCATTGTTATTTGTGCAGAGGATATGAAAGAGCTCGTTAACGAAAAGAAAAAATCACAGATCGGTTTTCTCTAACAGCTGTTTGGGCGATATGTAGAGTCTCCTGCCCAATATGTGAAGAAGGTAGCTGACTAAAAATACGCTGCAGTCTGCACCAGGTTAATGATGAAAATCATAATCGAGAGGCTATTTGCCCTGCCCTCAAGTGCCGATAGATCCCTTGCTTTTGCAGCCGTTTTTCCAAGTTGGCTTGAGCACCTCAAGGACTTGCCTAGCAACGTGATTTAAAAATTAGCCTTACTGGTAATAATAATGAAAGACCTGCCACAGCTACCAGCAACACCAACGGTTGAAGAGTTAAATCGTATCGTTCATGAGCGGCTAAAGCTTTTGCAGCAGCTTTCCAAAGAGTTGGGGACCGAGCTCGAGAGCAACCCGGACCCCACTGATCCTGCTACTGTTGAAAAAGATGACCTTCAGTACCTTATATATCTGCAAAAGATCGATTACCACTTTCTGCTCAAGGCGCAGCTGGCACATATCACGCTACATAATAGACGCCTGGTGATTTTGGACTTGGATGACACCCTGATCCACCTCCATAACCCAGCAAAAGAAAAAGAATTTGCGTTTTTTGCAAAGTTAACTGGTGTGGAGTTGCTCCCTTTAGAACCACCAGAGGGCATTGAGTATCAGGGCTGTATTTTTTGCAAACGGCCAGGTCTCGAAAGCTTTATCCAACAGCTGCAGGACTGGGACTTAGATCTAGCAATCTACTCTACGGCAACATTGCCATATATCCACGCAATGCTTGGTTTAGCCAACATCGATTTAGGCCAGTTTGTGAAAATCTGGCACAGGGAACACTGCGGCCGAGGAAGAGAACAAGCTTTGTTTAAAAGTATTGAGTGGGCAATAGCGGAAGGCTATCCGCCTGGACATATCCTGGTAGTTGATGACGCCCCAGAATATCAGTCCCTCTTCCCGAGCGAAGGGGTAACGGCTAATCAACAATTTAATACGCTAAGAATTGCGGCTTATCGAGGCAACCCCGATAGCGTACTTGCCCTAATGCTAAAACGCATCGAACGCCTCAAAGACCTCGATATCGTCCTACAGCGTCAAAAAGAAGAAGCTGAGTGGCAACGCTGGCTGGAAGAGGCCGAAGATTATGAACTCCGAACAAATAAAGGACTGCGCGAATTCATACGGGACGAAGTGAATGGGCTTAAACGGAATCCCAACTACAAACGCTATCCCGCCCCAGCTCCCAAACCAATCGATTATCTTGATGAGGAGTAACGGCACATGAGTCTAAAAATATTTTGTTGCCCTGACATGCATCACGAAGTTTGGGTCAAGGATGGGTAATCCTCCCTTTTTTAACAGGCTCCAAAAGTAGAGATTAAGTCTGACTAGTACATGTCAGGGCAGATAGATAACGGTTACATTTCATGATGTGCTCACACCGGCACTCGTGCACTCCCTTTATAGGGGGACGAGTATAATTAAATCGGAATTTTGGGTATCTCGCTCTTAGGCGGCAACCCTTGCGGACGGCATTATCGTACTGCCTAAGTAACTCCATTCATACAATAACTCAGCAACTCTAACACCTTTAAAAATCCGGGAAACAGAAAGTAAGGAGTAGCAATGTTAATTTACTGTCTTTTCCTATGTTACATGTAGCAGATTACCCCTCAACTTAGCTTTCTCTGCTTGAATCGCCCTATGGAGAGGTAGTTTGAGCGTTCCAGCTCGACGCCCTTTTCCAACGAAGTTTCAGGACACTACCTGAAATGCTCATTTTACGGCAAACTTCCGTGTCTGGATTAGCCCTGGCGGCAAACTGGATGACACAAAATAAATTAACGACAAGGAATGAATATGAAAGATCTGGATGACCATAAAAAAATTGCCGTTTTAATTGATGCGGACAATGCCCAATATTCAAAAATCAAAGCCATTCTCGATGAGATTTCCGCGCATGGCCATATTGTTATCAAACGTGCCTATGGCGACTGGTCCACGGATTATTTAAAGAACTGGAAAACCGCACTGAACGAACTGGCGATTCAGCCGGTTCAACAGTTTGCCTATACCACCGGCAAGAACTCCACTGATGCCTCAATGATCATCGATGCCATGGATCTGCTCTATTCCAAGAAGTTTGATGCCTTCGCACTGATTTCCAGTGACAGTGATTTCACCAAGCTCGCTTCGCGACTGCGAGAATCGGAAATTTTTGTGTTTGGTGTTGGTGAGAAAAAGACCCCGGTTGCCTTTCGTAATGCCTGTGACGACTTCAAGTATACTGAGAACCTGGGGGTAAATGATGCTGGTAAGGACGACCAAGCCGACCAGCAAATTGAGCCCAACCAGATTACGGACCTGGTGCCCGTGCTAAAAAGAGGGTGGGATCAGTATCAGGATGATGAAGGCTGGGCCAATGTTGCGCCCGTTGGCGGCTTTGTAAAAAGGGCCATGCCTGACTTTGATCCTCGCTCATACGGCGTCACCAAGCTGCCGCAGGTTATTGCGAATCTTGAGGAGCATTTCGAAATGAAAAAATATCCCGGGAAAGGTACGGTTAACATTGTTGCATACAGGCCCAGACTGAGCGCCTAAGACCACCTGCATTGGGAGACCCCTCGCATGCCACAAAGTTACGTTTTTTCCGAGGCTGAATTCAGCCTGCTGCTTGAGTTGAAGAATTACGCTAAGGAATGGGCTGACCAAAACGCTCTTGCTATTGGCTTGGCTGAAATGACTCTTGGTGCGGGCTTGATCGCCTGGGGCGTGCAAAACGGCTTTATTGAGATGGGCACCCAGTTGGTCGCGACCCACCTTATGGATGAGAAACTAAACGGGTTTAACATGGAATCCATTGTCGGTACCGCTGCGGGTGCCGGGCTTGGCGCGCTGGCCGGCAAAATTATTGGCTCTATTGGCCTGGCCGCTATGGGCGGGGCAATAGGCATTCCTGCTGCACTGGTAATTGGGGGCTGTTCAGCTGTGTTGGCATTAGCCGGATATACAGCGGGCGATATCCTTCATAATACGCTGAATCCTCCCGTTGACCTGCAAGCCTTTCTTGAAACGGGCTCCATCATGCTGGTTGGGGTAGGCTTGCTCCTCCTCGGCGCAAAAACCTGCCTGAAAGATGAGACGGTCAATACCGCCTATACCTACCTAAAAGATAAAACGCTTTATCTTAAACCACTGGTCGTCAAGGTAATTGCCAACAACAAGGACGAGCTGACGGCTATCGCCACGGGCGCGTCGATTGGTGGTATCGTTGCCAGTAGCACCGGTTCTGTCATTGCGGCTAAATCAACAGGCGGTTTGGGTCTAATCTTGGGTGCTTCTTCTGCACCTGTGCTGCCGGTGGTTTTAGGCCTGGTTGGCGGTGCCGGCATTGGCTTTACGCTTTACAAGCTGGCCAAGGGCAAAGGCAAAAAAGGCGCTGGAGAGGTTCCGGCGATTGTTTACTGGGATGACACCCCTCCCCTGCCTCCACCTAATCAATAACCAGGGCCTGCTTCCCGGCGCCCGTGTTCATGATTTCACGAATGCGGTCTCCAAATTTCTGCCTTAAATTATCACTGTTTAGTCCATTCGGCCACTGCACAAACGGCGTAATCGCTAGCAGGGTTTTTCCATTCAGCCATTTCCAGTAAAGGGGCCGCGGTCTATTGTTGGCGGAGCTTTGCTCGTCAACGATTTGCTCGCATTGAAAGCTATCAATGCCACCATCTTCGCTATAACAGGCAGCAAACTCATTCAAATGCTTTGTCCCTACACACAATACTAATTGCGGGGACCGCTGATTAAGCTGCTGGCGAAAAAATGGGAACCGGTGCTGCCGGCACAACTCCAGGTATTCCTGCTTGGTGGCTATCCCGGTCACCTCCGTAACCTGGTATTTATCCCACAGGCCAGCGTCGGTACCCGGCATGCTGACAGGTAGCAAGTTAAGCTTGAATACCTCGGTGTCAGAAATCTGTTGTGCAGCTTCACTATAGCGACTGACTTCGTAGCCTTTGATAGCCGCGATCAGCTTGGCAGAAAT
>LUKI01000056.1 GCA_001593685.1 Gammaproteobacteria bacterium F7 | reverse complement strand
AAGCAGGAGAGCAAGCAGCAGTTTTTTATTCATGGCAAGGCTCTATAGGGTCGCTGAGGTAAGCTCTACAGCTAAAGCTTTCGCTTTTTTGAAGTCAGTTTTTCCGGCACCTAATTTTGGGATTTCATTAATTTGGTAATATTCGGTGGGAATCATCAACGGGCTGTAGCCGTGTACCAACATCGCTTTACGAACACTGTCTGGCTCGACAGGCGAGGCAGATAATAAGACTATTTTTTCACCTTTTTTAGTGTCAGGCAGGTTAACGGCAACCAGCTCTGTATCACTGTCATGTAAGGCTAATCGCACGGCGTCCTCAACGGCGCTAAGGCTCACCATTTCTCCGCCCAGCTTTGCAAAACGAGAGTAACGGTCAACGATGGTAAGAAAACCATCTGCGTCTAAGTGTCCCTTGTCGCCCGTTATATACCAGCGTTGGCCATCAATCTGCTTAATAACCGAAGCGGTTTTTTCTGGGTTGTTGAGATAGCCCTTCATGACCTGAGCACCGCCAATCAGAATCATGCCGGCTTCGCCAGTGGCTAACTCTTCGAAGTTGTCTGGGTCAACAATTTTAAAGTTTGAGCCGGGTAGGGGCATGCCAACCGTGCCGGTTTTATTACCGATTTGTACTTTCCAGTCACTATAGTCCAGAGCATCGGGCAGATTTACACCAGCAACGGGAGTTGTTTCTGTTGCGCCATAGCCCTCTAAAATGTCCTTGTTGAACTTTAGCTTGAAAGCGTCGCGTACGTCTGGGTTGAGTTTTTCTGCCCCTGCAACCACTAACCGTAAACTGCTTAACATCAAAGGATGAATCTTTGCATTACGGGTATAAAGCCGGAAAAAAGTCGATGTGCCACACAATAGGGTGACTTGGTACCTGGCAATCGCCTTTGCTGTTCCTAAGGCATCGGTAGGGTCAGCGTGACAGACAAGCGGTAAGCCTTCGATCAATGGCATGAACTGCGTAACAGTCAGGCCAAAGGCGTGGAATAATGGCAGCGAGGCCATTACCACATCACGCTCCTCTGTATTTAAGACGTCTGACACCTGTTTTAGGTTGGCCATGATATTACGGTGGCTGAGCATAACACCTTTAGGTGTACCCTCACTGCCGCTGGAGAACAAAATGGCGGCGGTTTGTTCGGCCTCGGTAGCTTCGCAGTACAAACGTTTCAGCCAGCTGGAGGGTAACAGTCTGACCGTTAACCAGGTGCGCAACATTTCAGATTTACTAATACCGCTTTTGAGCTCTTCCATGCAAATGACACGCACCTGTGCAAGCAACAGTGACAGGTCGACGCCTTTTTTCGTTAACTTTTTCAGAAAGCGTTTTGAGGTATAAATGGTTTTAATGTCTGCCTCTTTAAGCGCAGCTGTCAGGCTTTCCTGGCTGGCGGTAAAGTTCAGGTTTACTACTGTTTTACCGCACAGCAGCGTTGCCATATTTGCCAGTACACCTGCTGCACTGGTGGGCAGTAACAGGCCGATATTTTGCTCAGGGCTAAATTTCCGAATGCGTTTGGAAAAGGCAATGGCAGCGGTCAGTGCCTGGTTGGCTGACATTGGATCGGAAAGCGTATCGGCAATACTCATGCGGTTGCCCATATCTTTTACGCTATCAATCCAGGCGTGGGGCAGGGGTGGCAGGTTTTGCGAATATTCCTGCCAGGAGCTGATGGATAGGTCAAAGACACGGCTCTTCAGCACGTCAGCCGTGGTGTCTTTGCTGAGCGGTTCACCAAAGGCAACGATAATGTCGCTCGAAAGCCCGTTACTGCGATTGCTTTTTAATTTGGCTGACGAGCGTGAAAACTGGCTGCCCCACAGACCGCGCAGATAAAAGGGCAGAATCACCACGTCATCGTTAGCCTGTGCACAGGTGCGCTCATAGCCGCGACGGAATTCTGCCAGATGACCTGTGCGGCTGATGCTGCCTTCCGGGAATAGGCAAACCACTTGGCCCCGGTTTAATAATTCAGCGACGCGCTCCAAAGACTTACGGCTGCTGGCCCCTGATTCGATGGGCACAATACCAAACATTTGAAAAAACCATTTCAGGTACCAGCGCTCATAAATGTTTTTAATCATCACAAAACGAATTGGGCGAGGGCAGGCAATTTGAATAATGGCCCAGTCAACCCAGCTGATGTGGTTACCCAGCAGTAACACGCCGCCCTGTTCAGGCAGGTTGTGCAGGTTCTGTACGTTAACACGGTAAAAGCGCGACACCACCAAGCCCAGCACAAAACGTACCAAGCTCTGTGGCAGCTTATAAACCGTATAAGTCGTACCGATGAGCGTGATGAAACTGGTCGCAATTAACAGACTTTTGCTGCTTAAACCGAGCAAGGCAAAGCTTGCGGTGGCGATCAAAAAGCTCATCATGCTGAGGTTTTGAAACAAATTATTGGCTGCCAGCACGTTACCCAATTCGTGTTCACGAGCGTAGAACTGAATCAGGGAGTTAAGAGGCACAATAAACAGCCCGCCCATGATGCCGATAAACAGATAATTGATGGCGTGACTGGCGGTGCTGTCCAAATGGGGTATTAAAAATAAACCGATAGTGATGCCGATCGCGCCAACTGGAATAAGACCGGTTTCAATGTGATGACGTGACCAGCGAGCGGCCAGCATTGAGCCGATGGCGATGCCAACCCCGCAGGCGGCCAGAATACCCTGAATGATAATAGTGTTGGTGACGCCAATGGTTTCTTTGGCAAAGGCGGGGAAAGCCGCTAATAGAACCTGTCCTACGGACCAGAACACGGCCAGACCAATAATGGAAAGGCGGATGACATCACGATTTATGACCGACTTGAGGTTCTGAGAGGCCATACGACCTTTCAGATACTCTGCCCAGTTAAACTTGGCCTGTTTATCGACGGGCTCCAGCTGAGGCAGGCGATAGCTGAGTATGAGCTCAAACAGGCTGTTAATGACCAGCAGCCAGCCTATTGGCGCAATTGCTTTGAGGATGCTGGTGGGATCATTGACATTAGCTGGGAACCAGCTCTCAAATAAAATAGAGAAAGCGAAGGTGCCAAATAGAATGGCGGTAATGGTTATCGCTTGCACATGACCATTGGCTTGGCCGAGGTTATCTTTGCCGAACAACGATTTGATGTAACCGTATTTGGCAGGTGAATAGAAGGCGGACTGCATGGCCAGTAGGAAGGTCATGGCAAAGGCCGCGATAAACCAGCCTTGATAGTAGCAGTAG
The DNA here is from genome assembly GCA_001593685.1 of Gammaproteobacteria bacterium F7. Taxonomy (GTDB): domain Bacteria; phylum Pseudomonadota; class Gammaproteobacteria; order Pseudomonadales; family IMCC2047; genus IMCC2047. The sequence continues at coordinate 7,310 of LUKI01000056.1, read as the reverse complement.
GTAATGGCACTGGTAAGGCCAACGGCAACCCAGGCGGCGCTTCGAATAACCCGGCTTTTGGGGTATTTATCGGCAATGAAGCCAGCGGGGCTGAACAGCAAAATAAAGGGCAGTAGGATCAAACCGTTGACGATAGCGGTCAATACCACTTGGGTATCGCCATCGTATACTTTGAATACGGTATTTTGAATAGTGATTTTATGCCCGAGATCCACAAAGGCATTGAGAAAAACAATTAGGAAGTAGGGCAGTGCGCCGCGTAACTGTCGAAGTTTGGTCATTGTTATTATGTCTCGTTAACCCATCTGGGTTGGGTGATTGAAGTTACTTTACCTTACGAGAGTGGATTGTAATAGCGGGCTTTTATATAGCAACTTATGTGTTAAAAGTTGCGAAAAACAAGTTTTAAAGTATTGTATATTGATACTTTATGGGGAGTATTAATGGCTCAAACGCAATCGTTGATCAATACATTAAAAAAACAGCTTAAGGTAAGAGGAAAAACCTACGCCGATGTGGCGGCCTGTCTTGGGCTTAGCGAAGCGTCGGTGAAGCGTCTATTCGCCGATCAAAATTTTACCCTGCAGCGACTTGAGTGCATCTGTGGCATGTTGGAGCTGGAATTGTCGGAGCTGGTTAACCAAATGGCTGAGGATCAGCAGCGTATTTCTCAACTCAGTGAAGCGCAGGAACGTGAAATTGCTGGCGATTTGCTGCTACTGTTGATCTCGGTGTGCGTGGTAAATGGTTACTGCTTTCAGGATATTGTGCAGCGCTATCGCATTTCAGAAACACAATGTGTTCAGAAGTTGGCGCAGTTGGATCGATTAAAAATAATAGAATTGTTGCCAGGAAACCGGATTAAGTTACGGATTTCTGCCAACTTTAACTGGTTACCTAACGGCCCGATTCAGCAGTTTTTTCATGACAAGGTACAACAGGATTTTTTTAACTCCCGTTTTGATAAAGAGCATGAAAAACTGCTGGTGTTGAATGGTTTTCTATCGCGGCAGAGTAACCGGGAGTTCCAGAAAAAACTGCAGCGGCTGGTCAGTGAGTTTGATCAACTAAATAGAGACGATACGGTGCTGCCCATGGATGAGCGTTACGGTACCACGGTGGTGTTGGCCATGCGCGAGTGGCAGTACAGCCTGTTTGAAGGATTACGTAAGTAGCAGGGTAGACTTAAAAAGAGGAGATAAAGGCTTTATCTCCTCTTTTTTGGGCTTGCTTAACGGTTTTTTAAATAGTTAAGCATGGTGTCGGCATCAGATACTTCAAAGGGGTCAATCGGGCAGTTATCCTCATAACCAGGCTCAATGAAGCGCTGTTTAATCTCACCATTTTCCACGTACATGGAATAGCGCCAGCTGCGTTGACCAAAACCCAGGTTGCTTTTGTCTACCAGCATGCCCATTTTGCGTGTGAACTCAGCATTTCCGTCCGGTAACAGGAACACCTTATCGGCATTCTGGCTTTTACCCCACTGGTACATCACAAAGGCGTCATTAACTGACAGACAAACCACAGCATCAACGCCTTGCGCCTGGAATTCTTCATACAGCTCTTCATAACGAGGCAGGTGAGACGTGGAGCAGGTGGGCGTGAAGGCGCCGGGCAGAGAAAACAACACGACATTCTTGTTTTTGAAGATTTCATCGGTGCTTAAATCTTTCCATTCGAAGGGATTTGGACCGCCTAAAGCTTCATTGCGTACACGTGTTTTGAAAACCACATTAGGGACAGTTGTTTGCATTTCAGATCTCCATTTTAGTGCAGGGGTGCTGTTTAAGTTGTAGAAATAGTAAATGAGTTTTTGTGTTTAATAAAATTGAATAAACAGAATATGTCGATCTGTTTTTTAGAACCCCTATCGTTTGCAGAACAAATTGCCAGATTATTGAGTCTTAAGCGTTGTTCCAAGCTACGGTTAAATGTAAATTGAGTTATGCACAAAATAGCGACACGTCATACAGCCATTATTCGCGTATTAATCGCCACACTGTTGATGGTGTTTACAAGCCAGACCTTTGCGGCTGCGGATAATGCCTGTGAGCCTAGGCATGATGTGATGGTAAAGCACACTCAAATGGATATGGCTGATATGGATGCCTCTGTAGCTGTATTCGACTGTTGCGCTGAATCGGGCTGTGATATGGCCAGTTGCGCGCTGTTATTTCAACCAGACACAGGCCTGAATATTAATGCCAGCCCTGAACAAACCTATAGCCGATTTAGCGAACGGCTGGAAAGCACACCAATTACGACACTCCTCAGACCGCCTATTCATCTCTAACAGGGCACGATTGCGCCTGTATTTTGGCGCTTAATATTTTTAAACCTGTTAGTGAGAGTGTTATGAAGTCTTTAGTTATACCCGCAATAGCAAAATCTGTTCAAAAAAGCGGCGTCTGGGTCGCGGGCATTATGCTGCTACTGATCCTGTCCGCCTGTTCAAACAATAATGAGCCTGATGTAAGTGCTGTCGCTGCTAATTCAGCGACGAAACTCGAGGTTTACAAAAGCCCAACCTGTGGCTGTTGTAAAGACTGGGTTGATCACATGGAAGATGATGGTTTTCAAACGCTGGTTCATCATCCTGCTGACTTAAGTGGTGTGAAGCAGCAGTATGGTATTTCCTCGGAACACCAGTCTTGTCACACGGCTATATCAGAGGAAGGCTACGTCTTTGAAGGCCATGTGCCCTCCGAGTTGGTGAAACGCTTTTTAGAAAACCCGCCGAAAGGTGCAGCGGGTTTAGCTGTGCCGGGTATGCCAATCGGCAGCCCCGGTATGGAAATGGGTGACCGGGTTGACCAATATAGCGTGTTTATACTCTATAAAGACGGTCGTTCTGAACATTTTGCTGAAGTAAAGGGAGTGGAAGTTCTCGATGATTAACGCGCTCAAAGGGGCGCCGCAATTATTGGGTCTATCTCGACGCCGCTTTATTACCGGGCTTTCTGCGCTGGGCGTGGCTGTAACAACACCGCTGTTGTCTGCATCTGCTAAAGTGCTACAAAACCCTCAAAGATCTCAAGTACTTACCGGTAACCAGTTTGATTTGTCGATTGGTTACCAGTCTGTCAACTTCACTGGCAAAGAACGTATCGCCACCGTCGTTAATGGTTCACTACCTGCACCGGTGTTACGCTGGCGGGAGGGCGAACGTGTTACTTTGCGAGTGACGAACCATCTTGCTCATGATACTTCGCTTCATTGGCACGGCCTGATTTTACCGTCTGGTATGGATGGTGTGCCGGGTATGAGCTTTGCCGGTATCAAACCGGGTGAAACTTTCACTTACCAGTTTGATGTTAAACAAAGTGGGACCTATTGGTATCACAGTCATTCTGGCTTTCAGGAGCAGTCGGGCCTGTATGGTGCCATCGTCATTGATTCAGCTGAGCCAGAGCCCTTCAGCTATGACCGCGATTATGTCGTTCTGCTATCGGATTGGAGTGATGAAAAGCCGGAGCGCATTTATGCCAATTTGAAAAAAATGAGCCACTACTACAACCGGCAGGAACGAACCGCCAGTGATTTGTGGCAGGAAATCCAGCACAAGGGTATTGCTCAAACCTGGCAAGATCGTTCCATGTGGAATCAGATGCGCATGAGTGATAGAGATTTAGCTGATGTGACGGGCGAAACCTACACTTATCTGATGAATGGCAATACGCCGGATAATAACTGGCAAGCCGTTTTCAACCGTGGTGAGAAGATCCGTTTGCGGTTCATTAATGGTTCGGCCATGAGCATTTTTGATGTGCGTATACCCGGCCTGAAAATGACCGTTGTCGCAGCCGATGGCCAAGCCGTAGAGCCTGTTACGGTCGAAGAGTTTCGCATTGGCACCGCCGAAACCTATGATGTGATTGTTGAGCCTAGTGCGGAGCAGGCTTATACCCTGTTTGCCCAGAGTATAGATCGCAGTGGCTATGCGCGTGGCACCTTGACTCCTGATCTTAACCTTGCCGCAAAGGTGCCAGTGATGGATGAACTGCAGCCGCTTGGACATCGTGAAATGGGTATGGCGGGCATGACAATGGCCGCTGCTGAGATGAAAAGTAATGACATGATGGATCATGGTCATCATAAGATGCATGACATGTCGGCGATGAAAAAAAGTAATATCGGTGCGGTTCATCATGTGGCTACTGAATTTGGACCACAGGTCGATATGCGGGTTGAGCAGCCAGTCAATGGTGTTGCTGATCCCGGTTTCGGCTTGCGCAATAATGGACGACGTGTACTCAGTTATGCAGACCTTCGTAATTTGTATCCGACAGAAGATCAACGGCAGCCTGGGCGAGATATCGAACTGCACTTAACCGGTAATATGATGCGTTACATGTGGTCGATGGATGGCATTAAATTTGCCGATGCTGAGCCGTTGCACCTTCGTTATGGGGAGCGTGTGCGCATTACTCTGGTTAATGACACCATGATGGCACATCCGATTCATCTGCATGGCATGTGGAGTGAACTTGAGACCGGTGATGCTGGCCATTTGCCGCGTAAACACACGGTGCTAGTGCCGCCGGGGTCAAAGATAAGTTACCAGGTCAGCGCCAATGCGCTTGGCGTTTGGGCTTACCACTGTCATTTGCTTTACCACATGCCGGGTATGGCACGAAAGGTTGTGGTCAGTGAGGGGAGTGTGTCATGAAAATAATAACACCGTTACTGATCATGGCTTTGGTCGCGCCCGTTTATGCAGGCAGCAAGGATGATCCATTGCTGACAAGTATCACCTTTGATGCGCTGGAGTGGCGTGATGCGGGTAGCGAAGAAAGCCTGAATTGGGACGTAGAGGCTTGGATTGGTAAGGATCTTCATAAACTATGGATGAAAGCGGAAGGTGAGCGTGAACAGGGGGTAACCACTGAGACAGAGTGGCAGCTTTTGTATAACCGTGCTGTGACGCCATTTTGGGATTTACAGCTGGGCTTTCGTTTTGATGCAAAGCCGGAGCCGAGTCGTGATTGGCTGGTCTTAGGATTACAGGGCGTCGCCCCTTATTTTGTTGAGACCGAAGCCAGCCTGTTTATTGGCGAAGGAGGGCAAACCGGTTTGCGACTGAATCTGGAGTACGAGCTGTTAATGACTCAGCGCTGGGTTTTGGTTCCAGAGTTTGAACTCAATGCCCATACTCGGAACGATCGGCAGACGCATACGGGGTCAGGGCTTTCCGAGTTGGAACTGGGCCTAAGGTTGCACTATGAAATTAGTCGTGAGGTTGCGCCCTATGTGGGAGTGAGTTGGGCGAAGCAATATGGCAACACAGCTGATTTTTCCAGAGCGGCCGGCGAGGAAACCCAGGACAATGCCGTGGTATTAGGACTAAAGCTCACCTTTTAGGTGAGCTTTTTATTGTTATAGTTGCTAGTTCTTGTTTGTCCTTTCAGAGAGTAGTTCTCGCAGGGCTGCAGGCATGACGGCTCTGGTTGTTTCGGTGATTCTCTGTTCATTACGCTGCCAGACAATGCCCAGATAAACGATGCCTAACCCGATAGCAGTAAGGGCAATCGGGAATAGCCAGCTATCTTCGAAGATTTCTGAGGCCAAGTGCTGCAAGTACCAGAAGCAGCCAAAGGCACCAAAAATAACAAATACACGACGGACTAATATTGCGCCAATAGCAATCAGCCCCAGGTTAATGCAGAAATAAATAAACTTGCTAAGCTCGCTGTCTGAGTGTTGCATGGATAGGCCGCCCCAGAAAGTCATCACACCGAACAGGTAAAGCCAGAAAGCATAATCGCCGCTTTTTCGGGAGCGAATATCTACCCAAAAGGCGAGCAGGGTGGTGAGCAGACCAAACCACAGGGAGAAAAGAGCGCGAAATTGGAAGTCGTAACGGCCATCGGTGAGCATGACAGCAATATCCATGGACATATACCAAAGCGTGACGGCAATTGGCATGATCATAAAGGGATAACGATAAGCTCTTGCCATAGCTGTACCGACAACTAAGGCGCCAAACTCCAGATACATCCAGTGCCACTGGATGTATCGATGGTATTCGCGGTAAGTGGAGTCATCGGGCCAAAGTCCCATTGCGAGCTGGAAACCGTAAATCGCCAGTGGCGTAATTGCGACGACAAAGGTGGCACAAATACCGGCCGGTATGCTGTGTCCCGCGCGCTGAAATTTTTGTGTTAACAATAGGCCAATACCGGCATAGGCGATGGAAATAAAGAAGATGCCCCAGCCACCAAAGGCTTCCCAGCCAAGGTTCATGAAAAGCGTCATAGCGCTAATGGCGATCAGCCCGCCAAAATAATAGAGAATGTTAGTAAAGGTAAATGCTGGGCCAGTTTGCGGCTGTGTTTTCAGGTAATCGAATAACGCATTAGCCTGATCGGCTGAAATAATGCCCTGGTCAGCGGCTTTATTAAGCTGATGTTTGCTTATTTTCAAAATCACACTCCATTGTTTGCGTACCTTGGTGAGGATTAATCCTCTTCTAACCAGTCAAAATAGCAGTCAAAAAACAACGACCAGAAGTCTTTGCAGCTGGAGGCCTGGACTAGCTCACTGTGTAATTGTGTCAGTATTTTAGGGTCGGTAATGCTGGTTTCATCGGGTACAAACTGAGCGGCTGTTTGCCCGCCGTGTTTGATCAGCAATTTTAGGCATGCCAAAAAACCATTGAGTGAGTTTGCTACTGCGTCAGTCTGCCATATCCCCTCGCCATGCATGGCGGTAAAAACAGGCAGCTGCTCAAGGCTGGTGTCCACAAAATACGGATCACCCAACTCCGTATCAATGGCGATCACTAGCCAGTTTTTTTGCCAGTCACCGGGATTAACGCCAGTCAGACTTGTACCATCCGGGTGGATACTGAAGCCCTGTTGAAACTGCTTGAACTCGTCATCGGAGTTCGGCAAGGCAAAGCCCTGTGGGCCAAAGTAGGCCGTTTTGTGGGGTAATTGTTGCAGGGCGTTAAGGAGTTGAGCGGTTTTCATGGTTGAACGTGCCTGATACTGACGGATACAAGCAACAGTAGCATGTTTGACGCTGAAATTTTAGCGTACCGGACATTTGCATGTGGAGCTTGTATTACCTGCTGCAGGGTTATAATTTATTTGTCCGACTATCTTGAATCTGGCGCCTCATTCAGCCACAATGCCCGTCGATTTTATGGTGACTTCTATTGGTCCCTCCGCAATGATACATTGTGAACTCCGCCAGGCCCGGAAGGGAGCAACGGTAGCAGTGAACTCATGTGCCGGGGTGTGGCTGGTAGGAGTCGCCACCTTAAATCCTTCCGCACGACTTACCCCGTTTTTGTCACGTTAGTT
>LUKI01000055.1 GCA_001593685.1 Gammaproteobacteria bacterium F7 | reverse complement strand
CTTGGGATTTGTGTGTAGAATAGCGGCCTTTATTTAGTAAATACTTAGTGAATAACCCATGACAGATTATTTGATTGCGCCCTCTATTTTAGCTGCCAACTTTGCCCGTTTGGGCGAGGAAGTCGACAATGTGCTCGCAGCAGGCGCGGATATTGTACATTTTGATGTCATGGATAATCACTATGTGCCTAACCTGACAATTGGTCCGATGGTCTGTAAGGCCCTGCGTCAACATGGTGTAACGGCGCCTATTGATGCCCATTTGATGGTGTCGCCAGTGGATCGAATGATCGGCGAATTTGCTGAAGCGGGTGCAACCTACATTACTTTTCACCCGGAAGCGTCTGATCATATTGATCGCTCGTTGGAGCTGATCAAGAGCGCAGGTTGTAAGGCGGGCTTAGTGTTTAACCCCGCAACCCCTCTGAGCTACCTTGATTATGTGATGGATAAGATGGATATGATCCTGCTGATGTCGGTAAACCCGGGCTTTGGTGGTCAGAAATTTATTCCATCAACACTGCAAAAAATTACTGATCTGCGCCAGCGCATCACGGCCAGCGGGCGTGATATTCGACTCGAAGTGGATGGCGGTATTGGCGTGCATAATATTGCCGAAGTGGCGGCTGCCGGTGCGGACACCTTTGTGGCGGGCTCTGCTATTTTCGGTAGTGATGATTATGCCCGTACTATTAAAGAGATGCGTACAGAGTTGTCTAAGGTTAATTAATGAGTCCCGAACGTTTTTCTGAATTAGCTGCCCAGGGTTATAACCGTATTCCTGTCAGTCGCCGCGTATTGGCGGATATGGATACTCCACTGAGCGCCTATCTTAAATTGGCCGATGGCCCATACTCCTATCTGTTTGAGTCGGTACAGGGCGGTGAGAAGTGGGGGCGTTACTCCATCATTGGTCTGCCCTGTCACACAGTGCTTAAAGTACAGGGTTATCAGGTTACCCTGGAAACCGATGGCGAGGTGGTTGAATCGCTGGAGCATGAGGATCCGCTGGATTTTGTTCAGCAATTCCAAACACGCTTTAATGTGGCTGAAAGCGAGGGTGAACCGCGCTTTAACGGTGGCCTTGTTGGTTACTTTGGTTACGATACGGTACGTTACATTGAGCCGCGTCTGCGTGATTCGGCGCCGCAGGATACCGTGGGTAACCCGGATATTCTGTTGATGGTGTCCGATGAGGTGCTGGTATTTGATAACTTGGCCGGTACCCTGACGTTGACCGTGCATGTTGATCCTGCTGAGGCAGGCGCCTACGAAAATGCACAGCGCCGTCTTGATGAGCTGGTAGCGAAGCTGCCATTGCCAACGCCTAAATTGGCAGAGGTTGATCTAACGGTTGCCCAGCAGGCTGCTGACGAGCTGAAAATCAGCGAGGCAGAATTTAAGTCGGGCTTCACGCAGGAAGGCTTTGAGGCGGCGGTTGATACGATTAAAGAGTATGTGCTGGCGGGTGACGTGATGCAGGTAGTGCCATCACAGCGTATGACCATACCCTTTGAAGCCGAGCCGATTAACCTGTATCGCGCGTTGCGTAATTTAAACCCGTCGCCCTACATGTATTTCCTCAATTTGGGGGATTTCCACATTGTTGGCTCGTCGCCGGAGATTCTGGCACGTGTGGAAGAGGGTGAGGTCACCGTCCGCCCCATCGCCGGTACCCGTCGCCGTGGTTATAGTGAGGATGAAGATAAGGCGCTTGAAGAAGAGTTACTTGCCGACCCCAAAGAAATTGCTGAGCACTTGATGCTGATTGATCTGGGTCGTAACGATGCTGGTCGGGTTTCCGAAATTGGCTCGGTGCGAGTCACCGACCAGATGGTGGTGGAAAAGTACTCCCATGTGATGCATATCGTTTCCAATGTGAAGGGCGACCTGAAACAAGGATTGTCCTCCATTGATGTATTACGTGCGGCGCTACCAGCGGGAACCTTGAGCGGTGCGCCAAAAATTCGAGCCATGGAAATTATTGATGAGCTGGAACCCGTTAAACGCGGTGTTTATGGCGGTGCTGTGGGGTACATTTCCTGGGATGACAATATGGATACGGCGATTGCTATTCGTACCGCCGTTATCAAAGATAAACAGCTGCATATCCAGGCGGGTGCCGGCATTGTTGCCGATTCAGTGCCTAAGCTGGAATGGAAAGAAACCATGAACAAAGCGCGTGCCATGTTCCGCGCTGTTGCCATGGCTTATAAAAGCTAGAATTCGATAAGCGAGCGGCTTATGTTATTAATGATCGACAATTACGATTCCTTTACCTACAACGTCGTGCAGTACTTTGGCGAGTTGGGTGCGGATGTGCGCGTGTATCGCAACGACGAAATTACGCTGGAAGAAATCAAGGCGCTGGACCCTGATCATATCGTGATCTCACCGGGGCCCTGTACGCCCAATGAAGCGGGTGTCTCCGTTGAGGTGCTCAAGCAGTTTGCCGGTAAAAAACCGCTGTTTGGTATTTGCCTGGGGCATCAGTCTATCGCTCAGGCCTTTGGGGGCTATGTCATCCGCGCCAAAGAAGTCATGCACGGTAAGACCTCCATGATTCACCATAATAATCAGGGGGTGTTTAAGGATCTGCCGAATCCCTTTGAGGCAACGCGCTACCACTCGCTGGTGATTGATAAGGAGCGCCTGCCCGACTGTCTGGAAATCACCGCCTGGACTGAAGACGTCGATGGCAATATTGATGAAATCATGGGGGTGCGCCACCGTGATTATGTGATTGAAGGTGTGCAGTATCACCCAGAGTCTATTTTGACAGAGCATGGTCATGCGCAGTTGAAAAACTTTCTCGAGATGAGTGTCTAATGTCAATGAATATGCAAGAGGCGATAGCCGCCGTAATCGAGAAACGTGATCTGACAACCGATGAAATGCAATCGGTTATGCGGTTAATCATGACTGGCGAAGCAAGCGATGCCCAGATTGGCGGTTTTCTTGTCGGGCTACGGATGAAAGGTGAATCGGTCGAAGAAATTACCGGTGCTGCGCAAGCCCTGCGTGAGATGGTTACCCGGGTACATGTGGAAGACCCTCATTTGGTGGATACCTGCGGTACCGGTGGTGATGGCGCCAGTATTTTTAATGTCTCCACGGCTGGTGCTTTTGTGGTGGCGGCAGCGCAGGGTAAGGTTGCCAAGCATGGAGGTCGCTCTGTTTCCAGTAAAAGTGGTAGCGCAGACCTGCTCGAGGCGGCAGGCATCAATATGGCACTTACCCCGGAACAGTTAGCTCTTTGTATCAAAGAGGTTGGGCTTGGGTTTATGTTTGCGCCGGATTATCACAGTGCCATGAAACATGTTGCTGGACCGCGGCGGGAAATGGGCGTGCGCACAATTTTCAACGTGTTGGGGCCACTGACTAATCCGGCACTGGTTAAAAATCAGGTGCTAGGTGTCTTCAGCAGAGCGTTAATGCGTCCTTTGGCCGAAGTGCTCCAGCGTTTGGGGAGTGAACATGTACTGGTCGTACACTCGGCGGATGGCTTGGATGAAATCAGCATTGCCGATGAGACCTATGTTGTGGAACTCAAAGAGGGTGAAATTGTTGAATATACCATTAGCCCAGAGGAGTTTGGTCTTCAACGTTCAGCACTGGATGAGTTAATGGTTAACGATCCGGAGAACAGCTTGAAACTGATCAAGCAGGCGCTTAAATCCGGCGATGGCCCTGCGGCAGATATTATCGCCTTGAATGCTGGGGCTGCCTTGTACGCAAGCAATATTGCCAACACCTTGAAAGAAGGCGTGCTCAGTGCGCAGGATGCGATTGATAGTGGCCTTGCTCTGGAAAAAATGAGTGAACTGGCAAGTCATACTCGCTGTCTTGCCAATTAGACGATTGTAGATATTAACCGGATACCGAATGACAAGCCGAATACCCACTGTATTGGAAAAAATTATCAGCCGTAAAGCCGAAGAGGTGGCTGAGCGCAAACAGATTCGCTCGCAGGCAGAATTACAAGCGATACTGCCTGCGGTTGACGAACCACGCGGCTTTGCTGACGCTATGCAGGTGGCCGTAGCGGCGGGCCGTTCGGCCGTCATTGCCGAGGTAAAGAAAGCGTCACCGAGCAAAGGTGTGATTCGTGAAAATTTCGACCCGGCACAGATTGCTCGCAGTTATGAAATGGCCGGGGCAACCTGTCTGTCGGTGCTTACGGATATTGATTTTTTTCAGGGCAGTGATGCTTATATGCAACAGGCACGAGCTGCCTGCTCATTACCGGTGATCCGCAAAGATTTTATGATTGACCCCTATCAGGTGGTTGAGGCGCGAGCCCTGGGGGCTGACTGTATACTTTTGATTGTGGCCGCCTTGGAAGATGCGCAGATGCATGAGCTAAGCGATGCCGCGCAACAGTGTGGCTTGGATGTGTTGGTGGAGGTGCATGATGCGGATGAATTGGATCGGGCATTAACACTTGATACCCCTCTGGTTGGTGTGAATAATCGTAACTTGCATAATTTTGAAACGTCATTGCAAACAACCATAGATCTACTCGATAGAATGCCAGAGGATCGGCTGGTTGTTACCGAGAGTGGTATTCATTTGCCCGAAGATGTGGCGCTAATGAAGGCTCATGACGTACATGCTTTTCTGGTTGGTGAAGCCTTTATGCGAGCTGAAGAACCAGGGCAAAAGCTGGCGGAGTTGTTTTTTTAGTTAATTACCCAGCAGGACTTTTTTCAGGGACGTGTTTATGAACGGAATGAGATGCTGATATGACCATTCGTTATGATGTTGATCTGAAAAAAAAGGTTATTTTTATGGGGGCTTATGGCGCCATCAGTGTGTCAGATTTAGCCGCCTCAATTGCAGAAATTGAATGTCAGCCGGAGGTGTCGGATTCAATGACACTGGTGCTTGATCTGCGTGAAATTAAACGGGCCTTTATTGTGCGAGAGATGGACCGTTTAATTGATTTGCTTGCCAGTCAGGCCCAATCCTTTATTTCCAACCAAGCGTTTATTGTTTCGCTTGATACGATGCACGGTGTTGGACGCCGGTTCGCACTTAAGGCCGCCCGAAAAAGGCTGCGGCTTGAGGTTTTTAACGACTACACCGATGCCGTAAACTGGCTCAAGGTGGTTGCCTGATGGCCGGTCTTGAGGGGGAGCAAATCCTTTATTATGCCTACGGCTCTAACCTGCACCCCGAGCGCCTTGGTGCCAGAATACCGTCCAGTCGGCTATTAGGCACCGCAGAACTAAGCGGCTATCAGTTATTGTTCCATAAACGCGGGGCGGATCAGTCGGCCAAATGTAACGCGTTATTTACGGGGGACGATAAGCATCTACTGCTAGGCGCCTTGTTTGCGATGGATGCTGCTGAAAAGCCGATACTTGATGAGATTGAAGGCGCTGGTTATGTGGTTTCTGAGGTGATGGTCAAACATCAAGGTGACGAGCACTTGGCGTTCATGTATGTTGCAGAACCTGATTACATTGACGAGTCATTGAAGCCTTATCAGTGGTACAAAGAGTTTGTTTACCATGGGGCGCGTTTTCTGGCTTTTCCTGAGCGTTATATCGGCGACTTAATCGATGTGGCCGCTGTTGATGACGCTGATTCCGAACGCCATGCTCGTAATGAGAGAGTTCTGGCGCGAATGCGCTAACGGCTAGATACGCATTATTCTGTCACTTGTTTGTCCTTTCTGCGCACCCTGTTGGTGTGCCCCTCTGATATCGAGGCTTTTCAGATTCTGTTTTCCTGTCTAACCTATAAATACCGCTTATTTGTTAGCACCAACCGGTGAATAGAGAATAGTCTTATGCGTCGTTTAAGAGTGTTGATTTTTATCCTATTGGGAACATTGTTATATGGCTGTGCGCAGGAGCCGGATCAGCCTGTACGGCTTGGGACTAATGTCTGGCCGGGTTATGAGCCGTTATATTTGGCACGAGACCTGGGCTACTTGAGCCAATCTGTTCGTCTGGTGGAGTACCGCTCGGCAAGTGACGTATTACGTGCTTTCAGAAACAAATCCCTTGAGGCCGCTTCTTTAACGCTGGATGAGGTTTTGTCGTTAAAGGCACTAGATATTCCGCTGAGGATTGTTCTAATTCATGATATCTCCAATGGCGCTGATGTGATTGTTGCCAATTCAGAGATAAAGCAGATGGATGATTTGGTGGGTAAGCGAGTCGGTGTGGAAAGTGGTGCGCTGGGAGCCTTTGTGATTTCACGGGCGCTGGAGCTGAACGGACTGACTGCAAAGGACATCCGTATCAAGGCGGTTAACGTTAATCGACATGAGCAGGCATTTAAACAGGATGATGTTGATGCCGTGGTGACGTTTGAGCCAGTGCGCACGAAGCTGTTGGCATTTGGCGGTAATGAGATTTTTACCAGTAAAGAAATACCAGGTGAAATTGTTGATGTGCTGGTGGTCCATCAGGATTATCTAGACCGCCATCCCCAGATAATTCAGCAACTTGTCGATGGCTGGTTTAAGGCGCTTAACTATATGCAGAGTCACAGAGATGGTGCGTTGGATAAAATGGCTGAACGCTTAAACATCAGTGCGGCAGAGATGGCCGCCAGTTACGATGGGTTGCTGCTCCCTAATCGTGTTGAAAACAATGAGTTACTTGGTGGCGATAAACCTAAACTTGCCGATACGGCTGATAAGCTTAATCAGTCAATGGTCGACATGAGTCTGTTAACCGATAACGTGAATACCGAGGAGTTATTTGATGCTCGGTTTGTTCAGCCTTAGTCGTAATGATGCTTCTCCGACTCAGTAGTTTACGACTTATTCTGCCAGGCATGATTTGCTTGTTTGCCTTGCTAGTGGTAGTCGGATCTTTCTATTCGGGGCGCTCGAATATCCTCAAGGAGACGGCCGAGACTCAGGAGCAGGTGATGCGTGACCGGTTATCCTTAATGCAGGGGGCAGCGCAGCAATTTTTGCGTTTAAACCAACCCGAGCACGTTCGCTCAATGGTGGCGAATATATCCTCTGAACTTGGTCTTGTTTCTTTTATCGTGGTGTCACCTAAAGGGCAAGTCATTGCCAGTAACTCCTTTATTGAGGTTGGCTGGGACTGGCAGTCTTTGCTTATTCAACCTGATGCCGTTTTGGTTCAGGAGGTGTTGAAAGGCCGTTCGATAAGCACCACTTTTGGCGACAATAATACCCAGTTAGATGGCTATAGTAGCCTTTGCATGACCAGTGAAAAGCAACTTGGTAAGCAGGACTGCGGCTTTATTTTTTATCGAATTAATATGCGTTATCACTATGTGAAGGCAACTCAGGCGCTACAGTCACAGGCTATTTTTATTGTGGCTGGAGTGATTGCCAGTGTCATCGGGTTGTTGGTTCTGGTGGACCTATTAATTACTTCCAGGATCGAACGACTGGTGGTGGTGCTAAAGCATTACGCTAAGGGCGATAGAGGTATACGCAGTAACCTGCGAGGCCATGATGAGTTAGGCGCGATGGGTCGAACTATTGATACGATGTTGGCAACGCTTGAGGCCGATGAAAAGTTAATTATGGAAAAGGAAGAGCGGCTTGAAACGCTGTTCCAGGCGGTGGCGGATCCGATTATTACCATCGATCAGCATGGGCTGATCACACATGCCAATAAGGCGACAGAGCGGTTATTTGGCTACCGGGTTGTCGAGCTAATGGGTCAAAATATATCAATACTGATGCCCGAAAGCGGTGCGCAAGGTCATGATGAGCAGCTCAGCGAGTATAAAGGCAAAGAGCAAAGCTTTGTGGTTGGTGTTAGTCAAGACTTGATGGGCAGGAAAAAGGATGGGCGGATATTCCCTATTGAGATGACAGTAACGGAAATGAGGCAACATGGTGAATGTATGTTTACGGGTATTATTCGCGATATTACCGAGCGTAAGCAGTTGGAAGCCAATTTGCTTAGCGTTAATGAGAAACTTAAAATTTCAGCGCATACCGATAGCCTGACCGGGCTTGCTAATCGTCGTAAATTTGATTTGGCCGTCGTTGACGAATTAAATCGAGCCACCCGTTCTGCGACACCGCTCTCCCTATTAATGTGTGATATCGATTATTTTAAAAATTATAACGATAGCTTTGGCCATCAGGCAGGCGATGATTGCTTGCAACAGATTGCTGGTGTTATGCGTGAGTTGTTTACACGTAGTGGTGACTTGCCCTGCCGTTACGGTGGTGAAGAGTTTGCGATTATTCTTGCCGATGTGCCTCCTGAAGAAGCTAAAAATATGGCTGAATTGCTGCTCAAGAAAATTGCGCAGTTAAGTATAAAAAGTGCTGAGGCCAGCCCTTATGGCATTGTGACGGCCAGTATTGGTTATGCAACCTATCAACCCTGCTCGGTGGTGCCTTTGAGCACTGAGGCCTTTATTAATAAAGCGGATGAAGCGTTGTATAAAGCCAAAGAGGCGGGGCGTAATCGCGTTGAAGGAGGCCCCATTTCGGTGCAGATGTCAGTGAATAAAAGCACATCAACTGAGCCGGTTTAACCTGCTGGAATTCCAAGCTTCACGTTTTATCGTTGAAGTTTAGCGATGCCTCAGAGGCAATCCGTTATGATTATTCTTTACCGCTGGGCTGATGCCTGAGGGCCTTTCAAAATATCTATCCCCTGTGGTGAGGTCATACTGACCGACGATATTGTCAGCAAGCAAAGGACTACCTGAAACAGACGACTACTGAATACCAGTATGTTGAGTCATTAATCAGCCGCGCGCACTGAATGAAATGTTAGCGCGAGTAACACCGCTGACAGCTGATAAAGCACCGATTAACGTACCGCAGTTTTGGCTGGATGGCGCTATGTGGGCGCTGCGGATCAACTGGGTGAGCAGTTTAACGCAAGCGCAGCAGCTAACCTAGTGGGGTTTTAGGCTTGCTGCTTTGCGTGAAAACTATAACCTGCGCACTAGCTTTTTGGGTCGCCTTCGCGGCGTCCTTTGTTTTTTCTTCGATCAGGCAGAATGGCTGATAAACGAGGTTTAGCTCGGCGGTCGCCCTGTTTGCGACGCAAAAAAGAGCGGCGCTCCTCAATACCGTCGGGAGGACCAATTTTTATTTTTATATAGGCTTTTCCACCAGCTTTGGCGATAGCGGACAGGTAGGCCTGTGCGGAAGCTTTACTGAGCCCCTCTTTGATGACAACGGTTCGACCTGAAAATAAGCGATCAATTTTTTGAAGATGCAGCTGGTTACTCACATCGAGCTTGAAAAGTTTGGCGAGATTATTTTTTACCTCTTCGAGACGGTAACCCGATTCGATTTCACCTCGAAACGTGACACGAAAAGCATCCGCGTTCATGATTTCACCTCCTGTGCTAACCACTCCATGAGTTTGGCATCTCCTTTATTTTCAGATTTAAATGCCTATGCAGGCATTTGAAATAGCTTCGTTAGCGTTATTTTGAACGACCGTTGAATAGTTATTTTATCGTACATTCGGTTATACTACGGCACTTTTTTTATGGCCGCGGAATTCGCGGGGAATAAATTTCTGAGTCGGTTGTTGATGAATATAAAACGCTTTTTAGTCGAGCAAGTGAAAGAGGCCATGCTGGCGGCAGGTTTGCCGCAGGACAGTGAGCCGTTGGTTACCCAGAGCACGCGTCCAGAGTTTGGGCATTACCAAGCCAATGGCGCTTTGCCTGCTGCTAAAAAGATGAAAACGAATCCGCGAGAGTTAGCGAATAAAGTGGTCGCGGAGTTGGCCTTGGATGGGGTCGCTGAAAAGATTGAAATTGCCGGGCCCGGTTTTATCAATATTCATCTTGCTGCTGACTATATCGCGAATTTATGTGGTGATGCGTTAAGCGATGAGCGACTCAATGTGCGGGGCCATCGTGAGCCACAAACAGTGGTGGTGGATTATTCCGGGCCTAATCTGGCTAAGGAGATGCACGTTGGTCACCTGAGAAGCACGATCATTGGTGATGCCGTTGTACGTGTGCTGGAGTTTAGTGGCGATAAAGTAATTCGTCAGAACCATATGGGTGATTGGGGTACACAGTTTGGTATGCTGATTGCTGAGTTGGAAGGTCAGCTGCAAACTGAGTCAGATGCTGGTTTAGCGTTGGCCGATCTGGAAAGTTTTTATCAACAGGCTAAAAAGCATTTTGATGATGATCCGGATTTTGCCGCAAAAGCACGTGATTATGTGGTGAAATTACAATCAGGCGATGACCGCTGTTTAGCACTTTGGCAGCAGTTTATTGACGTTTCAGTGGCGCATAGTGAGGAAATTTATTCGACGCTTAACGTCTCTCTCAAACATCAACACATTCGCCCGGAAAGCGCCTACAATGATGATTTGGCGGCGGTGGTTGCTGATTTACAGGCTAAGGGATTGGCGGTTACCAGTGATGGCGCGCAGGTTGTGTTTCTGGAGGAGCTAGCTAATAAAGAGGGTGAACCATCGGTTGCCATTGTACAAAAATCGGATGGTGGCTTTCTCTATGCTACCTCTGACCTGGCAGCGTTACGTTACCGACAAAACGAATTAAACGCAGAGCGAATATTATATTTTGTTGATGCGCGTCAGGCGCTACACCTGCAGCAAGTGTTTACAATTGCCCGTAAAGCAGGCTTTGTGAATGAAAACACCGGGCTGGAGCATTTGGCCTTTGGCACGATGATGGGCCAGGATGGTAAACCCTTTAAAACCCGTACCGGCGGCACCGTTAAATTGGCGGCCTTGCTGGAAGAGTCGGTAGAACGTGCCGCACAGCTGATTGCGGAAAAAGACCCTGATTTGGATGCCGAAACACGGCAGCAGGTCGCGCGCAAAGTAGGTATTGGCGCGGTGAAGTATGCAGATTTGTCGAAAAACCGTACCAGTGACTATATCTTCAACTGGGATAGCATGCTGAGCTTTGAGGGCAATACAGCGCCTTATTTGCAGTATGCTTACAGTCGTATCCAGAGTATTTTTCGTAAAGCAGGCGTGGAACCTCAAGCGCTAGAGGGTGAGTTGCAGTTAGCGCTGTCAAATGAAGTTGCGTTAGGGCTAAAACTGTTACAGTTTTCTGAGGTGGTGGAGCAGGTTGCCGATGACTGTGCGCCAAATGCGTTGTGCGCCTACCTGTACGAACTGGCCAGCGAATATATGAGCTTTTACGAAGCTTGCCCAATTTTGAAAGAAGGCGTTGATGAGCAAACGCGCGGCAGCCGGTTGCAGTTATGTCAACTGGTTGCGCGTACCCTGTCAACGGGGCTTGATCTGCTAGGTATTGAAGTGATGGAGCGCATGTAGCGCCATGGTAAAGAGTATAAAGGTGGGCTAGATCGGTCAGCCTTGCGTATCGACGTTAGTCAGCGTATTGATTGTTGAAATGAGGTAATTATGGCTAAGCAAGAAAAATCCTTACATATGACGGTTCTAATGACGCCGGATATGGGCAACTTTTCCGGTAATGTGCATGGTGGCTCTATTCTAAAGCTACTTGATCAGGTTGCTTACGCCTGTGCTGCGCGTTATTGTCGACATTATGTGGTAACACTGTCGATCGATCACGTGATGTTCAATAAGCCGATCAAGGTCGGTGAGCTGGTTTCTTTTCGAGCTAACATTAACTACGTGGGAACCTCATCCATGGAAGTGGGTGTTAAGGTGATAGCTGAAGACCTGGAAACGAATACCAAGCGCCACACTAATTCCTGTTACATCACGATGATTTGTGTGGATAAAGATCACCGGCCTACCAAAGCGCCGGAGCTGGAGATCGAAACGGAGTTTGAGCGCCAGCTGTTTGAAGCGGCAAAAATGCGTCGAGAATTACGCCAAGAGATGGCGCGACGTAATGCAGAAATCACCGCTGGTATTGCAGACTATAATACCGATGTGAATACTTGATAATCATTCCGGTAATTTTCAAAAGCCGCCTTTAGGGCGGCTTTTTTGTGGCTGAATCTTAACCTGACTTCAGGAGCTTATCGCAAATATAAGCGCCAATTGGAATCGATGAGGTGGCGGCCGGAGAGGGCGCATTACATACATGAAGGCTGTGTGCGGTTTGCTTAAATAAAAAGTCGTGGACGAGTGTGCCATCGCTGAGTACCGCTTGGGCTCGAATGCCGGCCGGATGTGGCTGTAGGTCTTCCAGCTGTAACTGGGGGCAATATTTTTGTACTAATTTCAGGTAAGCGGATTTAGAGAGCGAGTTTTTTATCTCCGCAAGTCCTGGTTTTAGATGTTGGCTGAGTAATCGCCAGAAGCCGGGAAAACGGATAATTTCAGCGCTGTCGCGCCAGTTGATACTGAGTTTTTCGTAGCCCTCGCGGTGTAAACCAAGTACGGCATTTGGGCCGACGGTTATGCCGCCGTCAATAACGCGAGTCAGGTGAATGCCTAGAAAGGGTAAGTCCGGATTAGGAATGGGGTAAATCTGGTGTTGGATTAAGTCATTTCGCGAGGAGGGTAACCGATAATATTCACCTCGAAAGGGTAGAATTTGAAAATCTCGTTCTAAGCCCTGCATTTCTACTAATCTATCCGCCATCACGCCAGCACAGGTAATCAGCTTTTTGCTATCTATGAGGCCTTGAGTTGTTTCAATTTTTACCCCCGTCGGGTTTTCCTGAATATCGACAACCTCGGTGTTAAGCTGTATTTGACCGCCAGCAGACTGGAAGTTAGTGGCCATTTGCTGGCTGACGGATTGGAAATTGACCATGCCGGTGTTGGCAATGAAGATTGCGCCAACACCGGTGATATTTGGTTCACGTTGATGGAGCTGTGCTTGGCTCAGGCACTCCACTGGCACGTTATTTTGCAAACAGCGACGGTGCAGTAATTGCATTCGCTCTAGCTCAGGCTTATCCGTGGCGACCAGAAGTTTGCCGGTTTGTGAATAGGGCAGTTTATGCTGCTGGCAGAATTGTTGGATAGTGAGTGCGCCTTCACGGCAAAATTTAGCCTTGAGGCTGTTGGGGGTGTAATACAGGCCGGCATGGATGACACCGCTGTTGTGGCTGCTTTGGTGCGCCGCGAGTTGTGCCTCCTTCTCCAGAAGGAGTATGTCGCTGTCTGGGCAGCGCTGCTGCAGTTGCCAGGCGGTTGACAGACCGATGATGCCGCCGCCGATAATCACGTAGTCATATTTCATAGCCTTCATTCTATGTGATCTTGAAATTGGCAGGCTACAGGGAGCGTCAACTATTCAAAGACATAACGCCCTGGAGCGGGCCCCAGTATTGGTGACTGCCTGTTATCTGGGGGTAGTTTTTCTCCTGAACGTTTTGAGAGCCAGTCACGCCAATGAGGCCACCATGAACCATCATGCTGAGTGGCCTCACAGAGCCAGTCATCGGCATTATTAATAATATCAGTGTGAGTGTAATAACAGGTGTCTTCGACGTCGATAGGGCATACCAGGCTCCGCGCGTGGCCTCGGTTAACGAGCACAAACTGACGTTGACCGCCGAGTGCCAGGCAGCTTTGGTAACAGGATTCCCAGGGCGTGATGTGGTCGCAGGATCCCGCCAGTGTGTAGGTGTCGCACTGGATATTTTTTAAATCCAGCGGGATGCCACAGAACGTAAGTTTATTGGGTTCCAGCAAGGGGTTGTCGTTAGTCATGGACAAAAAGTCACTGTATAAACCGGCAGTGGTTCGCTGTGTGTCGTTATTCCAATAAAACAGATCGTGATCTGCGCTTTCCTCGCCATGGTAGTAGTTGCTTACCAAGGGATTCCAAAGTAAGTGATTAGGGCATAGCCAGGCGAAGTTGCTGGCGAGCTCTTTTGCATCGGTGACATCATGGAGTTGAGCCAGCGTTTTAGCGGCCTGTATCAGTGGCTCATCCAGCCTGGGGCCTATCTGGGAGGCTAGAAAAGTTTGCAGGCTGGTGATAGCTAACGTTGCGCTGTTGACTGGGTTTGAGGCTCCAGTCGCGTCGCTGGTATGTGAGAAAAGGCTACTGACAATGGCGGTTAA
>LUKI01000054.1 GCA_001593685.1 Gammaproteobacteria bacterium F7 | reverse complement strand
ATTTAAGCATGAAAAGAATGTTAATCAACGCAACTCAACCCGAAGAGCTGCGTGTTGCCCTTGTCGACGGGCAAAGTCTTTACGACCTGGATATTGAATCAGGCTCCCGCGAACAGAAAAAAGCTAATATCTACCGCGGTAAAATCACCCGGGTAGAACCCAGTCTGGAAGCCGCATTTGTCGATTTTGGCGCAGAGCGTCACGGCTTTCTGCCATTAAAAGAAATTTCCCGCGAATACTTTTCCCAGGACCCTTCTCAAATCAAAGGCCGCGTTAACATTAAGGACGTGCTGAAAGAAGGCCAGGAACTGATCGTACAAGTTGAAAAAGAGGAACGTGGCAACAAGGGCGCTGCCCTAACCACCTTCATCAGCCTGGCAGGCCGTTACATGGTCATGATGCCAAACAATCCTCGTGCAGGCGGCATCTCACGCCGTATCGAAGGCGAAGACCGCACCCAACTCAAAGAAGTTATGTCACAGCTACAAATTCCTGATTCTGCAGGCGTGATCGTGCGCACGGCTGGCATTGGGAAAAATCTCGAAGAGCTTCAGTGGGATCTGGATTATTTGCTGCAGCTGTGGGAGTCCATTACCAAAGCATCACTGGAAAATCGCGCACCTTTCCTTGTTTACCAGGAAAGCAACGTCATTATTCGCGCCATTCGTGACTATCTGCGCCGTGATATTGCCGAGGTACTGATCGACGAGCAAAGTGTCCACCAGGAAGCCTTCAACTTTATCAGCCAGGTCATGCCGCACTACCAAGACAAGATCAAGCTGTATGAAGACGAAGTTCCCCTCTTCAACCGTTATCACATTGAAAGCCAGATCGAGACAGCCTTCCAACGCGAAGTTAAGCTTCCTTCTGGCGGCTCCATTGTGATTGATCCAACAGAAGCACTCATTTCTATTGATATCAACTCAGCCCGGGCAACCAAGGGAAGTGATATTGAAGAAACAGCGCTCAATACCAACCTGGAAGCAGCAGACGAAATCGCTCGCCAATTACGCCTGCGCGATATGGGCGGTCTGGTGGTCATTGACTTCATTGACATGAGCAGCAACCGTAACCAGCGTGAAGTTGAAAATCGCATTAAAGATGCCCTAAAACTTGATCGTGCTCGCATTCAAGTGGGCCGTATTTCTCGTTTTGGTCTACTGGAAATGTCTCGTCAGCGTTTACGCCCATCCCTTGGAGAGACCAGCACCATCGTGTGTCCACGCTGTAGTGGTCACGGCACGATTCGTAGCATTGAGTCATTATCACTATCAGTCATGCGCCTGATTGAAGAGGAATCCTCTAAAGACCGTACCGCCCAGATTCACGCCTTCCTGCCCGTTGTGGTCGCTACTTTCCTGCTTAACGAAAAGCGCGAGAAAGTCGCTGAAATTGAAAAACGTGAAGATGTAAGAATCGTTATTATTCCGAATCCAAACATGGAAACGCCCCACTTTGATGTCCAGCGTATCCGAGAAGATAACGAAATCATACATACCACTGATGCCAGCTACGGTTTAATTGAAAGCGACGATGACGCCAGCGCACTGATTCCCGACGTCAGCAGCAAGAAAAAAGAAGCCGCGGTTAAATCAGTTATGCCTTCTACCGCTGCGCCCGCTCATACCGATACGCCAGCAGAATCTAAGCCCACATCCACCAGTCAGTCCGATGAAAAGCCTGGCTTCCTGAAGCGTCTCATTGGTGGGCTGTTTGGCGAACCAACACAGCCCGTACCATCAAAGCCCGTTGAGCCGGAGCAAGCGGAAAAAACCGAACCAAAAGCACCGCGTAGCGAGCAACGCCCACAACGCAATAACCGTCGTGACCAAAGCAAAGGCGATCAGGATGAGCAGCCTCGTGAACGTAGAGGTCGCGGTTCACGTAACCGTTCTCAGGATCGGGACCGAGGTCGCAACCAGGATAACAAGCGTCAAGAGAGTAAGGATCAACAGAAGCCTCAACAGGCTGACAAAAACACTAAACGAGAAGCCACTGCCAACGAGCAAGGCAATGACAAAAAACCACAGCGCCGTAGTCGCCAGGATGGTGCGTCACGCCGCTCCAGACCTCGTAGAGAAGAGCGCTCTCGCATTACAGATAAAGACGAAAACAAGTTAAGCGCGCAAGCTGATCAGGCGCCAAAAGAGTCTTCTAAAGAGGCGGCGGCTATTGCTCAGACAGAGACAAAAACAGCACCTGTGAGCAATGAAAAGCCTAACGATGGCAACAAAAGCGAAAGCCCTTCACGCCGTCGTCGTCCTACCCGTGGTCAGCGTCGTCGTGACAGCGATGACAAAAATACCCGCGCCACTGACAATCCATCCCCTGCGTCAGATAAGCAGGAAAGCAAACCCGTAGCCGACAAACAACCGGTGGCTACCAGCGATGAGCAGTCTAGCGCACCGCAACAAACCGCCAAGCCGGTGAAAGCCGAAGCAGCTGAGCAACCACCAAAAAGTGCTGAAAAGCCCTTAGCGGTTGTGGCCAGCAAGCCTGCTGACACCGACGCTAAACCTGAAAACACGGACAAGCCTAAAGCGGTTGAAGACAAGGCGCAGAAAGCGAAAGCCGATGATAAGCCTACTCGCGACACGGCGGCTGAAAAAGCACCGCTAGACGCAGAAAAACCGGTATCAAAACCGGCACCAGCAAAAACTGAAAAGGCGGCACCCAAGAAACCTGCGCCTCAAAAAGCAGAGCCCTTAAGCGCGGAAAAAGAAGCAAAGGTCGAGGAAAAAAGCGTTCCAGAAAATAAAACGCCAACACCAGCCGCCCGTAAACCCAAGCGACGTGCGCCCAACGATCCACGTGAAAAGCGCCGTGCTGCCGAAGCGGCTAAGCAACAGGCCACAAAGGCTGAACAACCTGCCGCAAAATCTGCCGACGTTAAAGCGTCAGGGGAAAGCAAACCAGCAACAGCTAAACCTGCGCCAAAGACGACTGAAGATAAAGGTACAGCGGATAAAGCTAGCGAAGCCAAAGCCGCCGAGCCTAAAGTCGAGGTAGAAAAAAGCAAAGAAGAAAAAGCGCCAGCAGCGGCAAGCAAAGTGGCAGAGACAGAAAAGCCAACTCTGCCTGAAACGCCTAAACCTGCAGCGCCAGAAACAGCCGAAGAGAAAAAGGCGGCTCCGACCGCACCAACCTCTTCAGCAACATCGGAGAAAACAGAACAGGCCGAATAGCCTGGTTCTCAGACCCGACCATCTACCCTGGGTAGATGGTCGGTTCCATCTCCAATATCACCCCAAAGCGCTCCTGAACCGAAGTCCGGATACGAGCCGCTAAAGCCAGTAACTCTTCTGCCGTTCCAGCACCATAATTAACCAGCACTAGCGCTTGTTGTTCATGCACACCAACATGAGCTTCTCGAACTCCCTTCCACCCACACTGCTCAATTAACCAACCAGCTGCTAATTTACTAAAGCCCTGCGCTTCGGGGTAAGCAACCAAGCCAGGAAACTGCTGTTTTAATGCCTCGCAGTGGTGATTATTGATAACTGGGTTTTTGAAAAAACTACCCGCATTTCCAATTTCAGTAGGGTCAGGCAGTTTAGAACGTCGCAACTGGCACACAACCTCACTGACCGACTGTGGTGTCTCTTCCAATCCTCGCCGGCCAAGTTCATCGGCAATAGCACCATACTGCGTATTGGCTTCAGGTACCGTCGATAGCGTGAGGTTAACGTGACAGATGATATAGCGACCACGCCCCCCACCTTTAAACAAACTTTCCCGATAACCAAACAGACAATCGGCGCGGTTAAGCGTGACCAACTCATGCTTCTGGCAATCAACTGCTTCCAAACTATGAAACACGTCTTTAAGCTCAACACCGTAAGCGCCGATATTTTGTACTGGCGCGGCACCCACTGAGCCGGGAATCAACGATAAATTTTCTAAGCCGTAATAACCCTGCGCCAAGCACCAGCAGACCAGCTGATGCCAATTTTGGCCAGCACCAATCCGCAGCGTCACCGAGTGCTCATCATCGCCAACCACCTCTATCCCCGCATTGCCCAACTTCAATACTAAACCGGCTATATCATCGGCCAGTATGACGTTACTGCCCTCGCCTAATAGCAATAACGGCAGATCATGGTGTTGCACAAAACGCAGCGCCTCAAGCACTTCTTCCGCACTATGGACCTCCACAAAATAACGTGCGGCAGCCTCAAAACCAAAGGTATTAAGTTCACGAAGGGAGTAATTTTCAAGGATCTGCATAGGGCGTTGCCTAAACAAGAAAGGAAAGGGTTAGTTAGCTTTGATGTGATCAAGCAAACCGTCGCAGGCTTGCTCAACCAGATCAAGCACCTGCTCAAAACCATCAGCCCCCTCATAGTAGGGGTCGGGTACAGCCTTTAAGCCCGTTACCGGCGCATAATCGAGCAGCAGTCGAACTTTTGAATGATGATGCAAAGGCGCCATATTTAACAAATCGGTTAAATTATTGTCATCCATCGCCAGAATAAAATCGAACGTATCAAAATCACTGAGCTGCACAGTACGTGCACGTAATCCTGAT
The DNA here is from genome assembly GCA_001593685.1 of Gammaproteobacteria bacterium F7. Classification (GTDB taxonomy): domain Bacteria; phylum Pseudomonadota; class Gammaproteobacteria; order Pseudomonadales; family IMCC2047; genus IMCC2047. Next base: position 6,057 of record LUKI01000054.1, on the reverse strand, counting down.
AAATCATACCCTCGTTTTCTAGCCGCGGCTTGGGCACGTTGATCAGGCGCTTTTCCAGTATGCCAGTCCCCAGTGCCACAGGAATCAACCTCAACATGATCCGCTAGCCCTTGCTCGAATAACTTTTTTCTAAATACGCCGTCGGCAGTCGGTGAACGGCAAATATTGCCCAGGCAAACAAATAACACCTTAATCATGGAGCCTCCTCACCTACCGTTAAGCTAAAAGTGCGCGCACGCGCTCAAGATCAGCCTCAGTATCAACGCCGGGTGGCGGGGCTTCCACCGCCTGTTTAACTTTAATCTCAACACCGTTCCACATAGCACGTAATTGCTCAAGTGATTCGGCTTTTTCAATCGGTGCAGGCGCCCAGGTCACAAATTGATGTAACAGGCCAACTCGATAACCATAAATACCAATGTGGCGCTGAAAATCTATTTCTGCCGGTAACTGCTCTGGTAAAACTGCCAAATCACCAAAATCATCACGCGACCAGGGAATAGGAGCACGACTGAAATACAGAGCCGAATTAGCGGCATTGCTGACTACTTTTACCGCATTAGGATCAAAAATATCCGCAACGTTATCAATTTTTTCACTTAGTGTGGCAATACCTGCATTCGGTGAAGCCAGTAACAACTCGGCAACCTGGTTGATATTAGAGGGCGGAATGAGTGGCTCATCACCCTGCACATTAACAATGACTTCGTCATCGCTATAACCCAGCTGCATAACCACTTCCTGAAGGCGATCGGTACCGGACTCATGATCAGCCGCCGTCATACAGACGCGCGCGCCAAAGGCTTCGGCAACCTGTTTAATTCGCTCATCATCGGTTGCAATAATCACCTCGCGAGCCGCACTTTTTTTAGCCTGCTCGTAGACATGTTGAACCATGGGTTTGCCAGCAATATCCTTCAAAGGCTTACCAGGTAATCGTGTAGACGCATATCGCGCAGGAATAATGACGATAAAAGACATAGCAGCGCTCTCAGTAAGCCTTATTTATCAAGTCGTTCGTCGGCCGAGAGAGCTCGCGCTTCCCCCTCAAGCATGACCGGAATCCCATCACGCACAGGAAAGGCTAAGCCATCAAACTTGCAAATTAACTCATGCTTTTCTTTATCGTGAATTAATTCACCCTTACAAATCGGGCAGGCCAGAATTGAAATTAGACGTTGATCCATTTTTTCACCTTTAATTGTCCGCTGAGGAGGCGTTGGCCATTTTTTTCAAACCACTCAAATCCTTCAACTGGCGCTGAAATACAGTTTTAAAATTATCATCAAGCTCGGCTTCGACACGCAAATACCAGCAGCGTTGATCAGCAATAGCCGTGCATTTTACCGCATCCTTCTCGGTCATAATAATGGGTTTTCCATCATTTACGGGCAGGTCATCCGCAACAAAGGCGTGGTGATCAGCAAAAGCATGACACTGGAGGCGATAGCCGAGTTTTTTCAGGGTCGTAAAAAAGCGTTCGGGGTTACCGATGCCAGCCAGCGCATGGACTTCCTCAGCAACGAGATCATCAGCGGTTTTAATCTCACCGCTGCTCAGATTAATGAGTTGCGACGGCTTTAGTTGCATGGTCTGGCTGCTCTGCTCAAGCATGAGCTGTCCGCCATTGACAATAACCCAGTCAACTTCATCAAGCCGCTCCGGCCCTTCACGTAGCGGACCGGCTGGCAAAAATTGACCGTTACCCAACCCCCTCACACCATCAAGTACGGCAATTTCCATATCGCGCCCAAGCGCATAGTGCTGAAGCCCATCATCGCTGATAACCAAGTCACAGTTACTATGTGCTAACAGGTGTTTCACGGCATTGACGCGATTAGCATCAACCACCACCGGACAGCCGCAACGCCTTGCCAACATAAGCGGCTCATCGCCAACCTGGGCAGCATCACTCTCCGCTGCCACCAAAAAAGGATAATGCGGCGCTTTGCCCCCATAACCACGGCTGACAATCCCCGGATTAAACCCCGCCTCTCGAGCCAGATTCACCAAGGCCGCCACCAATGGCGTTTTGCCAACACCACCAACGGTAATATTGCCAACAATAATAACCGGCACGGGCGCCGGCCAGGCAGCCTGACGTCCCGTCTGATAAGCCTGACGGCGTTTCTCTGATTGATGGCGAAATAGACACGCCAGCGGCTTTAACAGAACTAACCAGGGGCTCCCCTGATACCAGGCGTCAACAAGCTTCTTCAAGGAATATACCGCACGTTAAAAGAGTCGTTTATTGAACGTCGCGTTGACGTGTTGTAATGCTCAGCCGTGAGTAACCTAACTGTCCTGCTGCATCCATCGCATTAACAACCGCCTGGTGTGGCGCATTACCATCCGCAGAGATAATCACCGGTAGTTCGGTATCACCTTTGCCCACTTTTTTGATCGCAGCACGCAGCGTTCCAAACTCGTTATTGATCAGCGCACGTTCATTAATTGAAAACTCGCCCTTGGCACTGATAACAATCTCTATCTGATTATTCTCGGCTTTGACTTGCTCACCTTCCGCTTCAGGCAAGTTCAAGCTGATATGAGTTTCCTTTTTAAAGGTAGTGGACACCATAAAAAAGATCAGCAATAAAAACACCACATCAATCAGTGGTGTTAAGTTTACCCCAATCTCTTCACCGCGCTGTCGACGGAATTTCATTACCTTTATGCTCCAGCGCTATCATCAGATGAGTTTTTACCACGATCGCCATGGAACACATCAACCAATTTTACGGCTTCCTGCTCCATATCAACCACCAGCTCATCAATGCGGCGTTGATACATTCGATGAAAAATCACCGCCGGAATTGCCACTGTCAAACCAGCCGCAGTAGTAATCAGTGCTTCGGAAATACCTCCGGCCAACACGTTGGCATTACCAGTCCCCTGAATCATGATCGCCGTAAACACCTTAATCATGCCGATCACCGTACCCAACAACCCCAACAGCGGTGTAATAACCGCGATGGTCCCAAGCGTATTCAAGTAACGTTCCATATCATGAATCACATGGCTGGCCACTTCCTGAATGCTTTCCTTCATAATATCGCGACCATATTTGGAGTTACTCAAACCGGCCGCCAGGATCTTGCCCAGCGGCGTTGATTCACGCAACTCTTTCATCCGTTCGGCGTTCAGCTGATTGCTGCGTATCCACCCCCACACTTCTGCCAACAGGTTTTTAGGGGCAATTTTATTGGGTCGCAACGTCCAAAAACGCTCCACAATAATGGCCAGCGCCACAACAGAACAAAGCAAAATGGGCAGCATCAGCCAACCGCCCGATTTAATCATTTCCAGCACGTGGTAAACCCCTGAGTATCAATAAAAAGAAAGCATCTAAACCTGCCAGTAAGACTAGGGCCTGTTTGCACTAATTGCAATATTGCAGTGACGACTAAACGCTCGCTACACGAGGCAAGAGAAGACAACTTAGGTTACTTCAAACAAGCAATAATTAACGCTATATAACGGTATTTTAACCACAACCAGTCACTCTGCGTTTGTTAGAACCAATAACGTCTTGATTGTTGTCGGTGTGAGCTAACCAGCAGGCCTTTTTTCTCTCTGCCAGCTGTTACCCTAATCGCTCCTTGTTCTGCGGTATTAATAACATTGATAGCGCGTACCTGAAACCGCTCGACAACCTGCTCATGCGGATGACCAAAACGATTGCGGTAGCCACTGGATACAATCGCCCATCGTGGGCTTACCTGATCGATAAACTCAGTACTGGAAGAAGTCAGACTACCGTGATGAGCCGCCAATAACACATCGGACTTTAAATTTTCACCATACTGGCTAATCAACGCTCTTTCAGCGCTGGCCTCGATATCACCAGGAATTAATACTGACAAATTGTCAGTGGATACCCTCAGCACACAGGAACGATTATTTTCATTTGTCCAACCTTGCGGCCCCACCTGCATCAGCTGAAACTCAACCTTGTCCCATTGCCAGCTCAAGCCATCTTTACAGGCCCTGGCGTCAGCACTATATCCAGGCTTTTTAGAGGCACCGGAAATCACCTCTTTGACCGGCATATCAGCCAATAGCACCGGTAATGCACCAGCATGATCGTTATCACCATGGCTAACAATGACACGGTCTAGTGATATAACCCCCTGTTTGCGTAAATAGGGCAAGACCACACTAGATGCCATATCAAATCGATCACCGTAACGCGCACCCACATCATAAATTAAATTATGTTGGTGAGTCCGTACATGCACCGACAAACCTTGCCCCACATCCAGCACCGTTATCTGAGCCCGCCCTATTTGAGGGCCGCTTTGAGAGTTCAGCAGTAATGGAAGAAAGCAAAGGCTCCCCAACCAGCGAGCAGGCAACCCTCGGGGCGCCAACCATAATAAAACACCACCACAGGCGCACAATAGCGACGCCAAACTAACGTTATGATACCACTGGGAAAAGGGAACCATTGCCATAGATTGTAAAAATGACAGCAACCGTTCCAGAGTCGCACTCGTTAATACTGAGAGCCAAACCGCCAGTGTTTCAATAGCAATAAACCCTGTGATCCACAGGGTGATTTCCAAAAGCACCATCAACAGACAAAGGGGTACCATAAAAAACCCAACAACGGGGATAGCCACCACATTCACCAATGGTGATATCAACGACGCCTGCTGAAAGAAAAACAATAGCACCGGTAAAAAAGCGATAAACACCACGTACTGTGGCCGCAACCAACGCCACCAAAAACCACGGCTATCGGTACGCAACCCAAAGGCATACAACAAACTACCAACAGCACCAAAGGACAACCAAAAACCCACACTTTGTGCTGCCAGCGGATCCCAAAGCAACACCAGCAAAAGCGCCATAAAATAACTGTGCCAGACATTTACCCGTCGACGCACTAATCGCCCTGCTAGCATAACCACCAGCATAATTAACGCGCGTTGAGTTGGCAGCGAAAATCCCGCAACGGCAGCATAGCCAAAACTAGCCAGCAACGCTGCAACAACGCCAACCTGCTGAGCCGCAAAACGTGGCGGCCCTATTAACAATAAACGACTGAAATTAAAGAACAGTAAGTATGCACACAGCGCCACAAACCCCACATGCAGCCCGCTGATCACAAACAAATGGTTAGTGCCGGTACGTGACAACAACTGCCATTGATCACGCCCCACATCCCGGCGCTCGCCCATCAGTAACGCCAGCATTAACCCTTTATTTTCCTGTCCATCCAGGCGCGCCGATAAGCGCTGATACAGTAAATGACGTCCCTGCGCTAAAAGCTGCTGATAACCCGATGCCCTAATCAGCCGGTTATTCTCGTGCTTGCGAACGTAACCCGTCGCACCAATTCCCTGCTGAAACAGCCAGCCCTGGTAGTCAAAGCCCCCGGGATTGGCAAAACCGTGGGGGCGTTTCAAGCGCAGCAGCAAACGCCACCGTTGACCAGGTTGGAGTTTAATCTCGGTTTGATACCAGTTGACCCGCACCTTTTTCAATACGTTTTCTAACGTCCTCCCCTGATACTCAACAGCCAGCACCTTCAACTCAAAACGTTGTGAGCGCTGGCTCAACACCGGCATCCCCAGCACTTCTCCGTCAACCCAGACATCTGCGCCCTCCAAACCCGGCGGTAACCGTTGGGCCAACCCAAGATAACCGTAGCCACTTCCCCAAAGTAACCCCACCAAAAACGGCAATAAAAATAGCAATAGAAAGCGGGCAGGCTTAATAAAAAAGACCGCCAGGGTGAACAACGAAAAAAACAGCAAAAAAAGAAAGGACGGTAGCCTTGGTAAAAAAGCTACGGTAATCACCGTAGCGCAGACTATAATCACCCCTGTTCGAATTGAGCCCATAGAGTTCCCTCTCTAATGTAGGCATAATCACCACACGATTAGCACTAATTACTCGCCAAACATGCCGCGAAGACTTTTCAAAAAACTGCTGCCAGACCCCGCTAAAATCAAGGAAAACCGGTGGTTATCCATGCTGGGAAGCGCCGTTCATAACGCAGAATTCTGGCACCTCACCCGCCGTTCCGTGGCGGGAGCATTTTTTATT
>LUKI01000053.1 GCA_001593685.1 Gammaproteobacteria bacterium F7 | reverse complement strand
ACATTGACTGAAGCTGGACTTGATGATATTACGGATCATCGACAGTCCGCTGATAACACCACCAACTAACCAAGAAACCCAGCGATCAGGCATCGCCATAAACCTAAAATAACGCCCACCAATCGACAGGTGTCTTGCGGTATCCCAGCCAGCAGCGCGCTTCACGTCAACATTTGAAGGCACGTCTTTCAACTGATCATTGCTAACCTTTTCGTAGGCGCGAGGCGTAATAGTCAACACTGACGGTTGCCAGCCATGTTCCTGTAAATAACGGGTCAATGACAGCGTTCGTTGAATTCCGCTACTAACTCTGATTGGTGGGAAGTGATAAGCAATCAATAGTGCTTTTTTCATAGTGCTTTAATCCAGCTAGCAGTCTGTTTAATAACGTCCTTCATTGATTGCCGTTGAGAAAAAGTATGGTCGGCATCCGCCAGGTGAACCATTGTCACCCGTTTTGATCGCATGAGCTTTTGTCGTTTGCGATCTTTATTGACGGCATCCATAAACTCAGCCGCTGTTAAGTCGTTGCCACTGATAAGGCAAATCACCTGTCCAGGAAAAGCATTAAGCGAACCGAACAGTCGCACTGGCAGGCTAAACTGAGGAGCACTGGCCGCCGCCGATGGATCACTTTGATCATTAGCCGCTTCTTCTTTCTGCCGAGAGCGTTTAACCTTGCCAAATAAATCAGTGAGAGACGACAAAACCTTTAGTTTCCCAGTCAACAACTTATGCCAGAAGTCGCGGCTCATTAGTCGTGAAAAATAATAATGCTTTAGAAAGGCTTCAGCCTCCCCCTGCTCCGTGCGAACCCAAGGGTTGGCAAGACAAAGGCCTGCCACACGCTCATCCTTCGACGCATAAAAACAGGCAGCAGAAGCGCCATCACAAAGCCCCCAAAGGATGACTTTCTGCAAGTCAGGGTGCGCTTTTGTAAAGGCATCAATCGCCTGGCGAATATCATTATCGAGCTTCTCAAAGCCGGGGAAATCGCCCGTACTGTCGCCCATGCCAGTAAAGTCAAAACGAAAAGTCGGTATACCCTGCAATGCCAAACCGCGTGCCAACTCAACAAACTGACGGTGACTGCCCACTCGGTATTGAGGACCACCGACAAGAATCAGCACACCGGTTTTTAACTCGCTTTGCTGCGGCTCGTGCAGCAAACCATACAAAGACTGTTGCGCACTTTGAAAGACGATCGGCTGTTCATTTGCAATAGCCATAACTAAGAACAGACCTGGGCCTGACGAGGCTCGCTGCTTAAGCATTCGCAGGTTGCTGTAATCAGCGTGTCCGCGCGGCTAATTTCCTGGGTCGCCCAAAACTGAGGGCCGTCCAGCTGTTTAATGGTAACCCTATGACCAGCTTCATCGAGCTGATCCAGCAATTTTTGTGTCGGTACCGGCAAAGTTTTCAGTTGCGAAGCAACATCCAGCCACAGCACATCAATACTACTATTAAGTTCAGTAACCAGAGTCTGCGCTTTACGGCCCGAAACCTCACTGAACATCGCTTTGGAAAGTTCATAGCCAGCAACATCAATCACGCCATCTCGCTCTATCAACTCAATTAAGTCCGATACCTTTTCTTTGCGCTCTCCCTGCATCATGCTATTCACCAACCGCAGACGTAAAAACTGCAAAATATACTGCTCACCTTGCAAAACCGGATTCCACAGTAACAAGCGAGATATGTCGGCTGTTGCCTGGCTGGCAAGTTCCATCGCCATCAAGCCACCTAGTCGCAACCCCCATAGGGTAATCGCCGCCGACTGCTGCTGTTGCAACCAAGACAGGCACGCTGTCATATCTTCAAGCCAAATCGTCCAGCTTGCCTCACAAAAGTCACCATAGCTATCGCCCGTGCCAAAGTAATCTGGTACGAGCACATCGTAACCCTGCTCAGCTAAAGCACGCGCCTGAGAAAGCACCATCGCGCGTGATTTATTCATTTCCTCACCAAACGCTGGGCAATGCAGCAGGCCTCCCTGAAAATCCACTTCCGGGTTAGCCTTTAGGAAAATAGCGAATAGTCGCCGCGAACCGGCGTCAAGAAAAAACGGCGTACCAGTATCAATATTCACAACAGGCTGACTCAAACTTTTCCTTCAACAAAATCCACTAAAGAATCAACGGTTTCAAAAATAGCCACGTCAACCTCATCATCATTAATGATGATGCCAAACTGCTCTTCTAAACTCGTTAACACGGTAACTACCGCCATGGAGTCAAACTCAGGTACAGCGCCCAGCAAAGCCGTATCGCCATCAATAGCGTAATCGATTTGGAGTACGTTCTTTACAATCTCTTTAACCTGTAGTGCTGTAGACATCTTTATTTATTCCTAAAAATCACAGTTACTGTTTATCGCACCGTGTAAATTAATCTCTAATGGACAATCGATTTTGGTACTTGAAAAATATGATAATCGAGCGCAAGCCACGACAAATTCAATACTAGAAATTCAAACCTGTTTGCACCGACATTTGGTCGCGAGACCCTTTATTATTTTTTTGAAAATAAAAAACCAGCCGATAACACTTTTCTTATTATATCCACATATGCCGTAAAGTGATCGTCGCTTACTCATCCAGCCACTTTTATAGTGATCATCACCCACTAGATAATCAATTTCCTTAACACCATCGCGGGTGATGACATCGTGAAAAATATGATCTGACAAGACCGTTCCAACGGATAATTTGCTGTATTGCGGATCATACGCCAATTTATAAATATAGGCTCGGCAGCCATCAACGATCCAAAATTGAGCCGCGACAGGCTTCGCTAAATGATACATAACGTACAATCTTGACTGTCCTGCCCGCTGGCCTCGCCGAACTAATTGATCGATAAAAACAGGGTAAGGCTCGTTAACTTTCCAACTTTTTTCATAAATTCGCTGATAATCATCAATCAATTGGTCAATATTATCTGGGCTTAACGCGATTATTTCATAGCCCAACTCTGGCGTTAATTTTTTCTTTTTCCGTTTAATCGTTGACCGCAAACTACTCGATATTTTGGCAAAGAATTGCTCATGATTTTCAATGTCGAGCTCACGCCAATTTTTAGAGTAATGATAACGATCCTCAACAAACCCCGCGCCTCTCAGCGCGGTAGATATAGCCTTCAGTTGGGCTGGCAAAATCGGCACGATATCAACCTGATCAAACCGTGAAAAATACTGTTGTCCATGCTCAAAAATCAACTGTAAATAATGGCTGCTTTTGTCCTTATCGCAAATTAGATCAATATAGGGCGTGTAGTAATTTGAAAAACAACTAAGCGTTTTAACACCACGCTGCCGTTTTTCTATTAAAGGCAGTATCGCTTCAGTACGCGCATCAACTTTCAAGATCAAAAAAACAACACGTCCCAATTTATTCGCTACATTCTCGGCAAAGTTCTCTACCCAATCAAAACTTGCAAAAGGGGTGGAGGTCCCCTCAAACAGCTTACGCTCCTGCACTGAGAGCTGTTGAATATGATGACAAAAACTAATTTCAATTTTGTCTGACTTATCGCTGGCTCGCTCGCTCTTCCACTTCGATTTGAAATCCACTAGCGGCTTAAAACAAAAGCGGCCCAAAACCCCACTGTAAAATGACACATGATACTGAAGCCGCTGCTCCGAAGCCCATCTCAACTGGTCTTGAGTTGCATTGGTATAAAAATCGAGCCGTTTGGTAGTTTTATTTTCAAATAAATACTGAACCACTTTATAAAGTAGAATTTTGCCGAAAGCATACTCTTTCAACTCTTCATCAAAAGTCGTTTTTAAAGCGACCATCCGATCGATATTGTATATACATAACCTGGAGGCCAATAACCTTTCACCTGAACTTAGTTCGAAGACTATTGCCTGATCGTCTGCAGCAAAACCAGCCATGACCTCCTGATAAAACTGCCCCTGAACATTATCTGGATGTATCGCCGTACCGCCGTCACCCTTCCAGCCACGACTCTCAAGCACACCATAATCAGCAACCGCTCGCACAACCTCCCTAGGCTGCTCAATCACTCTAAAATCAACACTATCAAAGTTTTCGTCGCTTTTTTTCAAAAAACGCCTAAAGTCTTTCCTCAGCTTCCTACTAAGCGAAGATAAATACTGTTCAAAATCACCCGAAATAGAAATATCCATATTAGTTGCGGAAACTGTCTTTACAGCCCCAGGCTGTCCATCAAGCAGCATGGATCTTTGAAATAACGGATCTATAAATAAGCAGTCCAATCGCCAATGCCTAAAACGTAGGGCCGACAATAACGCCGAAATATTAACGGTAGAAGGCACCAAACATAAGGAAATGCGTGTCTGACTTGGAGCGAAGACATGCGTAACTCCCCAGCCACTGCTATGAACGAGCAATAACGCCCTAGTCTTCTGATTTTCCTGACAACAGAGCACATCAAGCTTTTCCGGAAAATACTTGATCAAGGCCCTCACAAAGACACTATCCAGCATAGGGTGTGACTGGTTATAAAGACTGTTTAATTGATCCCACTCTGCCCAAAATTGCTCGCTATTATCAAAAGGATATCTGCGCCACTTAGCCACTAAACCTGATCCCTGTGTTGTTTATCTATGTCCAAAAGTGCTGTAACGATAAAGTCCATATCAGCTGCTTTTAAATCCTGATGGCAAGGCAGCTGTACAACTAGCCTTCGGTATTCCAGGCTCACAGAACAATCCGCCTCCATCATTTCCTCCCACCGATAAAGGGGAATACCGGCTTGGCGAATATGACTAAAATATGCCTCACTCTTTATCTTTAAAGGAAATACATACGGAACAACATCATGCTCTAGCGTCGGAAACAAAGCTTCTGCAAATGAAACTTTGGACACAGCATCAGCTAAAAGCTGATAGTTAGCTCGTCTAAGCGTAGCACTTTCCTGATGATTGTAATGATTTAAAAGATAGCGATTATATAACGGAAAAGGAGCTTGACTGGTTACTGCAGAAAAATAGCGGAACTTATTAGATTCAGTCTTTCCCGTTAACTTAGTTAACAGCCTATAAATAAAATAGCGAAATCTTGATAATCTTTTTTCAAACACGGCTTTTTCACAACTAGCAGCCTTACTTGAAGCCCCCACATAAAGTTCAGCTCCGCAATCCAGTGGATAAAATTTCTTTAAGCTGGTCACCGCCACATCGCCATAAACCTGCTTAACAAAGGCGGCATGAGCCAAATCCTCAAGCATAAATGTATTGCTCTTTCGCGCCAGCGTTTTTAATTCGTCCATGCCACAACTAAACCCAAAAAACCTGACACCTATCACTAAATCAGCCTCTAGCAGCTTCTCCTGTATATCCTTACGATCAAACTCCAATTGCTCATTAAGCCTATAAAACGCTATATCGCACTGATGGTATATAAATGGCTCAACCATCGCCGGGCAATGATAGGCAGGTATCAAAACCCTTTTCCCTTTAAAACGCGATGCGATAGCGGCCAGTAAGCCTCTTGCTGTAGCTAAGTAAGCAATAGAAACACAATCGCCAGGTAGCTTTCTCTTGCTACAGCCAACATTAACTCTTTTGCTGGGTAGCATTGCCACTTGCGGTGAAGGATAATCCGCGGAATCAGCTAGCGCCGGTAAAAACATTCCCTGCATGAATCCTTGCTCCTAAAAACTAATATCTAACGTAACTGTTACGGCTAAAAATAGGCGAAAAGAAGCTAAAGCCCAATTCTGCCGACACCCAAAAGTACACTCACTTCGTTTTACCGGCCACATTAAGTCCTCTAAAGGATATTAAAGGTCTTAACCAAGACTGACTTATCAAACGCAGCCCCTATTCCTGAGAATCAACATTATAAAAACACACCGAATTGTATCGTTTATTGTTGCACCTTGCTCTTCACTTCTGTTCGAATATTTAAAAAGCAGAAGTGATAATCGCCACTAATATAAACTCCTCATGGAGATTCCAGTTTCAAGGAATGCGCCATAAAGTGATTCTTGGTAGTTTAATTAGGTGATCTTTATTAATATCTAACAAGTCACTAGCTGATTTTTTAAACAGTCAGGAGTTAACCCTTGCGTAACACATTACTAGGAAAGAGATATCTAATCGCTGGATTTCTTTTGATCTGGACTAGCCTTTGCTCAGCCCAACCAGAAAAAGCAGCCCCGTGGTTAGGCCATGATTTATCCGGATTGCCCTGTGTAGGCGGCTCAGGTTATGGCCCCTACGACTACACCAACCCGAACCATAGAGGCCATAACCTTTCAATCGTTGAAGGCGCGCATTTCACCAAAGAAGTTGAGTCGTTAGTGAAAGGCAATCGCGGCTCCCTCATTCAAGATTTGGATTATACCCTCCGCGCTTTTCCAAACCATCACCGCGCCCTGTATGCAATGATGCGTTACCAGAAAAAAGTGAACCACCCAGCAGGATCTTCTTACCCTGCCAGCGAATGCTATTTTCAACGCGCCATTTTATTTAGCCCTAACGATCACCGTGTCATGCAGCTGTATGCGAACTACCTGATTAAGAAAAAACAGTTTGATATGGCCGAATCGGTATATAAAAAGGCCCTCAACACCCCCAGAGCGCCAGCTACAATTAATTACTCGCTCGGTTTACTTTATTTCGAGATGAAAAAATTTGATGATGCGGTGGAGCAGGCTAAAATTGCTTACGGTGCGGGCATCAAAAAGTCTAAACTCGCCAGAAAGCTTAAATCAGTTAATCGCTGGCCAGCCCCTTAAGCGAATGTTCAGCCAAGAAAAACAGGCTTAAGCCTGTTTTTCTTAATGCCTAATTACCCTAATTCCTAAGTTGACCGAGCAAGGACTCAAGCAGGATGCCAATGAACACCTCTGGATTATCTCGTCAATCATCACCTATTTTTTTCGACAATAATGCTCACATCGCCCAAAATCAGAATATTCAAATGTACTACGTCGGTTCACCGGTCTGGCGAACAAACGGGCAAGTTCTACGTCCTCAGAATCCGCAAGATTTCGAGAAAATTGGCAACCTCTACACACAAAAAAAAGACCTGTTTTTAAGTTCATTAAGTGGTCACTTTGCGCTACAAATAAACTGCCTGAAAACTAAAAATAGCCTGGCAGCAACTGATCGCATTGGTGTACACCGGCTTTTCTGGTGCAAAAGCCAGGATGGCTCGCCGCTGATCAGCACGTCTCTGTCAGCACTCAAAGCACAATCAAACGCGGGATCAGCGCTTTCACCCACCGCGCTGTACTCTTACATCTACTTTCACATGATCCCGTCACCGCTTTCGATCTCTCCCGATATCGAGAAACTGCCACCCAGCCACAGTCTCAGTTTTGAAAACGGCAATATCCGTATCGAACCCTTTTGGGTGCCCGAATTTAGAGAACACAACGCACTGTCCATCGACGCTTTATCTGAGAACCTGCATAGCCTGATCAGCGAGTCCGTCAGCGAAAGTATCGGCGATGAAACACACTTTGCCACCTTTCTCAGCGGTGGTCTCGACAGCTCCACGGTAACCGGCGTTGCCTGTAACCTCACTGACCGTGCTGTTGATTCCTACTCCATTGGTTTTGATGCCAAAGAATACGATGAAACCCCCTTTGCACGGGAAACAGCCAGGCACTTTGGCAGTCAGCACCACGAATACTATGTAACGCCAGAAGATATTTTCAGCGCCGTCCCCAAAATTGCTGCCGCCTATGACGAGCCCTTCGGCAATTCATCTGCGATGCCTGTTTATTACTGCGCTAAAGTAGCGGCTGATAATGGCGTTAAATTGATGCTCGCCGGTGATGGTGGCGACGAATTATTTGCCGGCAACACGCGTTATGCCAGTCAGCGCCACTACCAACATTATCTGGCAATCCCCAAAGTATTAAGAAAAAGACTCTTTGATCACTTAATCAACGCCTTGCCTACTAAATTTCCGCTCGCCACCAAGGCCCAAAACTACATCAAGCAGGCAGACATGCCGTTGCCTGACCGCATGCAAATTTATAACTTCCTGTACCGTCATGACCCGCTGGAAATTTTTGATAAAGATTACCTTGCCGCCATCGATACACCTATGCCTCTTGAACTGCTGCGCGAGCAATACAACCGCCCGGAAAACGCATCCGACTTAAACCGCATGCTGTATCTGGACTGGCAATTCACACTGGCCGATAACGATTTACGCAAAGTCAGCTCCATGTGTGAGCTGGCCGGTGTGGATGTCGCCTACCCGTTGATCACCGACCGTTTGATGGACTTCTCCTGCGATATTCCCTCCGCATTAAAATTAAACAAAGGGAACCTGCGCTATTTTTTCCGTTACGCCATGCAGGAATTTTTGCCGCAAGCCACCTTAAAAAAATCAAAACATGGCTTTGGCCTGCCCTTTGGCGTGTGGTTGAAAGACTATCAGCCCCTACATGACTTGGCATACGACAGTCTGGAAAAACTCAAATCACGCCACTTTTTCAATCCCGACTTTATCGACAAGGTACGGCACATGCATAGCAGCACCCATGCGAGTTACTACGGTGAGCTCATCTGGATTATGATGATGCTGGAGCTCTGGATCAGCAGCCACCAAGATAACGGAAATCGTTAAGCATCATGCCAAAACTCCTATTTCGTCTCGCCGCTAGTTTGCTGCAAACCTTCGAGCCCAAGCTTAATATTTTGATGTATCACCGGGTCATGCCTGAACCGGACCCACTACGACCGTGGGAAATAGATCAGCAGCAATTTCGCAAGCACATGCAGTGGATATCAGGGAATTTTAATGTCATTCCGCTAGCGGAAGCCGTTGAGCAATTGAAAAATGGCACGCTCAAACGCCGCAGCCTCGCTATCACCTTTGATGATGGCTATCTCGATAACGCCACCCACGCCTTGCCGGTGCTGCAAGAGTTTGACTTCCACGCCACTTTTTTCTGCACCAGTGCCTGGCTTGGTGGCGGGCAAATGTGGAACGATAAAGTGATTGAGTCTGTCCGCCTCTGGGAGGATGACACGCTGACGATAGACGAATTAGACCTATACGATCTACCACTAGCGAGCATCGCTGAAAAAAATAAAGCCATTGCCAGCATCCTGCCAAAATTAAAATATTTGCCAACGGCAGAGCGACAAATAATCGCTGAAAGATTAGAGAGCAAGATTTCTGAGCTGCCACAATTAATGATGCACGCAGAACAAATAAAGCAACTACACGCCGCAGGTATGGAAATCGGCGGCCATACGCATAGCCATCCAATTATTGCTCAACTTGATGATCAATCGCTGCAAAATGAATTAACAACAAACAAACAAATGCTGGAAACAATCATCGGTGAAGAAATCAGCCTGTTTGCCTACCCTAATGGCAAATCCGGCACGGACTTCCGTAGCGATCAAAGTAAATTACTAAAACAGGCTGGATTCAGCATGGCCGTCACCACCGAACCAGCAACAGCGGGTCGTGCCTCTGAGCTTTATGAACTGCCCCGCTTCACCCCCTGGGATAGTACCAAAAACCGTTTTCTCGCCCGCCTTCTTCAAATACAGCTAGAAAGCCGCTGATAATCGCTCTAATAACATTTTAACTCGGTTATCCCAGGTGTTTTTAATCGCCACGTTACGCCTATCTTCTGTCCTTTCGTTTGTGCTGCTTTCATCCAAACAAGCTTGAATTTCTGTCAACCAAGCCTCTTGAGAATCAGGAATTACAACCACACTGTTAAACTCTCTGACTGACTCAATATCTGCGCTAATAACCGGCTTGCCAACCGCTAAATACTCATGCAACTTCAATGGATAACCAGACGATGCCCACAAACCCTGATCCGACTTATAAATCATCGTATTTATATCGCAATGATGCATATAGGCGCTTATTTGATCAGGTGCTTTAGCACCCAGAAAATAGACATTTTCACATTTGTTAAGCTGTTTAAATACAGCCATATCAGCTGAATCCAGTTGTCCAACCGGGCCGACCATAACAAAGGAGCAACCTGTTAAATTTTCTGCCAAATAGCGTACCAGTTCCAAATCAACCTTCCGGTTGATAGCCCCGACATAGCCTATACGAGGACGGGGTATAGAAGATAAATCTTGGGGTTCACTAACCGTGCTGTCGGAAAAATAGCCGAAGTCGACACCGTTGGGGACGAAAGCCACATCCTCTCGGCCTGAAAGATCTTTGAGTCGTTGCTGAATTGCTCTTGATGACGCAAACACCTCATCAGCCTTAGCCAACAGCTGTTTTTCTTTCGTTTCGATACAGCCGGTATAACCACCCTGCTTCGATAAATCATCATAAGCATGATAAACCAAACAGTCGTGCGGCACCGTATCAACGTAATCAAGAAAGCCTGGGTGAAACAAATAAAGCACATCTGCTGAATTTCGGCCTAGGTGCTGCAACAGGCTATGGCTAAATCGACGCAGCACGTATTGATCAACAGCCATGAATTTGTTTTGCCGCAGATGAAGTTTCGACGGCGAAAAAACGCGCACGGCATGATCAATCTTAGAGCCCGCTTTAAGTTTAGCTTTTTTATATGCTACCGAACTAACTTGCCAAGAATTGAACGCACCCGTGGAATAAATAACATCATGCTTTAAGCCAATCCTTGAAAACAACTGCTGTCGATTCATCCATTGAAGTTGCATGAGTATTTAGCGGTTG
>LUKI01000052.1 GCA_001593685.1 Gammaproteobacteria bacterium F7 | reverse complement strand
CTTTCAGCTCAAGACGATCCAACATAGCGCTATCAAGGTTATTTTCCCGTGCTGCCGCCATGTCTATATTGATGATGATGCTGATTATGATAAGGCGACGAATATTGCCTTAAACGCAAAAACCCAGCGTTACGGCACCTGTAATACCATGGAAACGCTGTTAATTCATGATGATGTGGCGGCTGATATTTTGCCGCGCCTGTGTATGCATTACTCGGTCGCAGATGTTGAAATACGCGGCTGTGAAAAGACCTGCGCTATTGTTGCGAAAGCGGTGCCTGCCTCTGAAGAAGACTGGCAAACGGAGTATTTGGCACCAATTCTATCTATTAAAGTGGTTGCTAATATGGATGAAGCAATCGCTCATATCAACCGTTACGGGTCACACCATACCGATTCGATCATTACGGAAAACTTTAGCAAGGCACGTATTTTCCTCAATGAAGTGGATTCCAGTTCAGTGATGGTTAATGCTTCAACGCGTTTTGCTGACGGCTTTGAGTATGGTTTGGGTGCTGAAATTGGTATTTCTACGGATAAAATTCATGCCCGCGGTCCAGTCGGATTGGATGGGCTGACCTCCCAGAAATACGTGGTGCTGGGTGACGGTCATATCAGGCAATAATTAATGCACAGTATTGCCATTCTCGGTGGTACCTTTGATCCGATTCATTTTGGTCATCTGCGCCCGGCTCTGGAGTTAACCCAGCAGGGGTTCGATGAGGTGCGCTTGATGCCCTGCCATGTGCCAGCCCACCGTGAAGCGCCAGACTGTAGCGCTGAGCAACGTCTGGCTATGGTAGAGCTGGCGGTCAGGAATGAGCCTGCCCTGACGGTTGATGTCCGTGAACTGGAAAGAGAAGGGGACACCTTTACGGTGGATACCTTGCTGGAAATGCGCCAGGAGTTGGGTGAAGAGGTATCCTTAAACCTGATTATGGGCATGGATTCTTTCGTTGGGCTGCATCGATGGCATTGCTGGGAGCAGTTGATTGATTTGGCGAATATTATTGTCACCGAGCGCCCCGGCCAGATGTTGCCAACAGAAGGCGTGATGGCGCGTTTTTTAAAGGCTCGCCAGGTTTCGTCAAGTGAGCAATTACAGCAGGCAAGTAGTGGACGGGTGCTGGTTCAGCAGCTGGCGTTACTGGATATTTCGGCGACTCGAATTCGAGCCTTAATTAAAGCTGGCCAGTCGGCCAGATTTTTACTGCCTGAAACGGTATGGGACTATATTGAACAGCACCGCTTATATCGGTCTTGACTGAGTAGTGAGCTGCTCTTACACGTTGAATTTAAGAGGTTTTATGGAAGGCAAAAAAATTGTAGAACTGGTCACTGAAGCGCTTGAGGATATAAAAGCCGTTGACGTGCAGGTGATTGATGTAAAAGGGTTGTCTAATGTGACCGACTATATGGTGATCGCATCGGGCACCTCCCGTCGGCACGTAAAGGCGCTGGCAGAAGGTGTGTTGGTTGAGTTGAAGAGTAAAGGCTTACAACCCAAGGGTACAGAAGGGGCTGATGCAGCTGACTGGGTGTTGGTTGATATGGGCGATGTCGTCGTGCATGTGATGATGCCCGATACCCGTGCATTTTATGATCTGGAAAAACTGTGGCAGCCGCTATCGGATGATGAGCCACAAGACGGCACTGAGTAATTTGAAGTAGGCGGGTAAGTGCTGATATGCGTATTCGGTTAATTTGTGTAGGCACTAAAATGCCGGCCTGGGTGACGACGGGGTATCAGGAATACGCCAAGCGTCTGCCTGCCGATCTTAAGCTCGAGTTGCTGGAAATTGCGCCGGGTCACCGTGGTAAAGGTGCCGATGTAAAACGAGCCATTGAAAAAGAGTCGAAACAGATCCTGGCTGCACTGGGTAAGGACGAACATGTTGTGGCTCTTGATGTTGAGGGCAAGCGCTGGAACACCGAACAGCTCGCTAAGACCTTAAGTGATTGGCAGATGGGCGGTCAAAATGTGGCGCTGCTGATTGGTGGGCCTGATGGTTTATCGGCGGAGTGCCTGGCACGAGCCAAACAGCGTTGGTCTCTGTCTGATTTGACCTTCCCTCATCCACTGGTGCGCGTTATTTTGTCGGAACAAATTTACCGAGCATGGAGTCTGTTGAACAACCATCCTTATCACCGTGCTTGAAGGCGTGTTCTTGACCTCGCGTAATGGCCGTATTTTTAAAAGCACACGAGTAGTTGGCTTCAGGGCTGAATGAAAAACCGCGACTTTAAAGACCCGTACCGCGAAAACCGAATCTTTACTTTCCGCGCCATTATTTTTTGGATATTTGTGGTGCTGATGGTGTGTGTGCTGGCGGCACGGTTTTTCTATTTACAGGTGATGCAGCATGAACGCTACGCGACGGCGTCGGAGAATAATCGTGTTCTGCTGCAGCCTATTCCCCCCAATCGCGGATTGATTTTTGATACCAAGGGGAGGTTACTGGCTGATAATCGCGCCAGCCAGAGCCTCAATATTACCCTTGAGCGTGTTGATGACCTTGAGCAGACGCTGCAATTTTTGCAGGCGCTGCTACCTATTTCTGACGGCGACCTTGAGCGTTTTGAAAAACGCCGCAAGCAACGCCGGCGCCCACATGAGCCGGTACTGTTGCGCTCAAAACTAACGGAACAGGAAATTGCTGTGCTGGCGGTTAATAGCCATCGCCTGCCCGGCGTGTCGGTCGAAGCGCAGTTAGTGAGACATTACCCCTATGCGGATGCCAACGCGCATGTGCTGGGCTATGTTGGGCGCATCAATGAGAAAGAGCTTAAACGAATTGACTCCGTTAACTACAGTGGCACCCAAAGTATTGGTAAGTTGGGCGTCGAAAAGTTTTACGAAACTCAGCTGCACGGGCTAGTTGGCTTTCAAAAAGTGGAAGTGACGGCGCGAGGGCGTGTTTTACGGGTGTTGGAGCGCGATGATCCTGTACCGGGCGCTGACATTACCTTGCATCTGGATAGTGATTTACAGGCCGCCGCAGAGCAGGCGCTGGGCGAACGGCGGGGGGCTGTTGTCGCTATCGATACTCGAACGGGCGGCATCATTACACTGGTCAGTCAGCCCAGTTTTAATCCCAACCTGTTTGTGACGGGGATCGATACAAAAAACTATGCGGCTCTGCGTGATTCGCCGGATTTACCGCTTTTTAACCGTGCGCTACGAGGACAATATCCGCCAGGCTCGACCGTTAAACCGTTTGTGGCGTTGGCGGGTTTGGAGTATGGGCATATCAACTGGGCGCATACGATTAATGACCCGGGTTGGTATCAGCTCACTAAGGGCGGGCGCTTTTACCGGGATTGGAAAAAGTGGGGGCACGGTAAAGTCGATTTGTTGCTTGCTATGGCACAGTCCTGTGATACCTATTTTTATGAACTGTCGCACCGAATGAGTGTCGACGATCTGCACGACTTTCTCTGGAAGTTTGGGTTGGGTCAACGAATCAGTCTGGATGTTGCTGAAGCCGTAAGAGGCATTTTGCCCTCTACTCGTTGGAAAAAAGCCAGAACTGGCGAGCCTTGGTACACCGGTGATTCGTTAAATGTGGGCATTGGTCAGGGTTATATGCTGACAACACCTTTGCAGTTGGCAACGGCCACGATGGTGCTGGCAAATCGTGGTAAATGGCTGCAACCACGATTACTGAAGAGTATTCAAGTGGATAAAAGTAATGTTGCGGCGCTACCTGCCATTGAGGAAGTCGCGGCGGCACCTGCCGATGTTGTTTTAAAGCGCGAAGGCGATTGGGAGAAAATGGTCGATGCGATGGAAAGCGTGGTGCATGGTCGCCGTGGAACGGCCCAGGGTATTGGGCGGGATGTGCAATACCGCATTGCGGGAAAAACCGGTACAGCGCAGGTGATTGGTATTAAGCAGGATGAGGAATACGATGTTGAGAAAATTGCCGAGCGCAATCAGGATCATGGACTGTTTGTGGCTTTTGCGCCAGCGGACGAGCCTCGCATCGCTATTGCCGTGATTGTTGAAAACGGTGGTGGCGGCAGTACGTCTGCTGCACCGGTGGCGCGGGAGGTGATGGATGCTTATCTATTACCGCAGTTGGCTGCTGAGGCAAACGCTGAACTAATGGAACAAAATAGGGACAAAAGCGAGGCAGTTGCCAGTGAGTAGGGATTTTCTACGCCAGTTGCCTCGTGCCAGCCATGCTTTTCAGCGTCGACAGCATATTCTGAATAGACTGCACATCGATGGCTGGTTGCTGCTGTTGCTATTTTTATTGTGCGGTGTCGGGCTGCTGGTGTTGTATAGCGCAGGGGATCAAAGCATCGCTACTGTACAGCGACAGGCAACACGGTTTGGTATTGCGCTGGGTGTGATGTTTGTTTTTGCGCAGATCAATCCACATCATTATCGGCGCTGGTCTCCCTGGCTCTATGGGCTGGGTGTTTTGATGCTGATCGGTGTATTGGTGATGGGCGTGGGGGCTAAGGGCGCTCAGCGCTGGTTAGCTATCCCGGGGTTGCCGCGTTTTCAGCCATCGGAGATTATGAAGGTGGCGGTGCCGATGGCGCTAGCGGCTTATTTTGCCGATCGTTATTTGCCGCCACGAATGAAGCATGTTGGGTTAGGGCTGCTGTTTATCCTGATCCCGACGTTACTGATTGCCAAACAGCCGGATCTCGGGACTTCGTTACTGATCTGTGCATCGGGGGTTTTCGTACTGCTGTTTGCCGGTATTCAGTGGCGCTGGGTGTTTGGTTTTGCTGGGTTGGTGGGCGCGTTTTTACCGTTGTTCTGGATGTTTTTGATGAAGGAATATCAGAAGCAACGGGTCCTGACATTTTTAAATCCGGAGAGTGATTTGCATGGTTCCGGGTGGAATATTATTCAGTCAAAAATTGCTATCGGTTCCGGTGGTTTGGATGGCAAAGGTTGGTTACAGGGTACGCAGTCGCATTTAGATTTCTTACCTGAAAGCCACACGGATTTTATTATTGCGGTATTTGCAGAAGAGTTTGGGTTTGTTGGCGTTTTAGGCTTGCTGTTTTTATATTTGCTGATTGTTACACGCTGCTTTTTTATCGCTGCACGCGCAGACGATACCTATGGTCGGTTACTGGCCGGTAGTTTGACGTTGACTTTTTTCTTTTACTTTTTTGTCAACATTGGCATGGTAACGGGGCTGTTACCCGTCGTAGGATTACCGTTACCCTTGATAAGTTATGGAGGCACCTCCATTGTGACCTTGTTTGTTGGATTTGGGATTTTGATGTCGATTCAAACCCACAAAAAAGTGCTGCCGCGATAACATTGAAAATACAGAAACGAGACTGGAACATAATGGAATTAAATAGATTTTTGGTGCGGGTTTTAATAGCGTTGACGCTGTTTTCGCCATTGCAGGCCTGGGCGCAGAATGATAGTGAAAGAAGCTACGAAACACACCCGGATGCATTGGCGCTTGTTGATGAAATGGTCGAGGAACACGCGTTCGATCGTCAGGCCCTGCTAGATATTTTTTCTGAAGCTCGTTATCGCGACAGTATTGTACAGTTGATGGATGCGCCTGCCGAAGGGAAGCCCTGGAAAGACTACCGCCCTATTTTTGTGACGAGTAAACGCGCACTGGCTGGTAAGGCATTTATGGCGGCGCACCTGGAAACGCTAAAACGGGCAGAGCAACAATTTGGTGTGCCCGCAGAAATCATCGTCGCTATTATTGGTGTTGAGACCTATTACGGTACACATGCGGGCAAAACTCGCGTTTTAGATGCACTCAGTACGCTGGCCTTTGACTACCCGCGGCGCAGTGCCTTCTTCCGTAAGGAGTTAAAAGCGTATTTGCAACTGACCCGTGACGAGCAGGTTGATCCAGCTAGTTTGAAAGGGTCATATGCCGGTGCCATGGGTTATGGACAGTTTATGCCCAGCAGTTTTTTACATTATGCGATTGATTTCGACGGTGATGGCTACCGCGATATTTGGCACAACCCGGTCGATGCGATTGGTAGTGTCGCTAACTATTTTGCGCGCCACGGTTGGAAGCAGGGCGAACCGGTGGTCAGCAAAGCGCATTTTTCGGGCGACGCTAAAGCCGTCAACTGGGTTCGAGGGCGAAAAAACCTCAAGCCGGATTACAAGTTGTCAGAGTTAATAAAGCTTGGACTTGAGCCGCAGGCTGGCCTGGATATACAGCAACCCTCAACGCCGATTCGTTTTACGGGGGCGAGGGGTAAAGAGTACTGGGTTGGGCTGCATAACTTCTACGTGATTACGCGCTACAACCATAGTGCCTTGTATGCGATGTCGGTTTACCAGCTAAGTCAGAAAATAGCGAATTAGACACGTATCGAGAAGTTGAATCATGCAGCAAACTCAATCCCTAAGTCGATTGGCGATAGCTGCGGGACTGGTCATCAGCCTGTTGCTGCTGGCAGCCTGTAGCAATACCTCCTCTTCACGTTATCAGCAACGATACGATTCTGCGCCAGAGCATTCCCACAATGTGGGTAATGTTCCCGATGCCGTGCCTCGTGTAGAAGCACGAAGCCGGGGGGGAAATAAGAGTCCCTATCGTGTGTTTGGAAAGCAATACTGGGTCATGCCCAGTAGCTTAGGGTACGCGGAAACGGGAACGGCTTCCTGGTATGGGTCCAAGTTTCATGGACACCAAACATCCAACGGCGAAATTTATAATATGTTTAGTATGACGGCGGCTCACAAGAGCTTGCCGATACCAACCTATGTTAAGGTGACGAACCTCAGTAATGGGCGGCATGTCATTGTTAGAGTGAATGACAGGGGGCCTTTCCATGAGGATAGGATAATTGATTTGTCCTATGCGGCAGCGACTAAGTTGGGCTATGCCAACAAAGGCACTGCGCAGGTGCGTGTTGAGGCGATAGATCCGATTGCCTGGCAACAAAACAAGGCACAGCCGGCTGCCCCCGCACCGCTTGCAGTTAAGCCGACGGCTATAGCGCAAGTAAAAAATGAATCCGGCGTTTCACATTCGCAAGTAGTGACACAGAGGCAACCCAGTGTTGTTGCGGGTAACACCCGTTCGGTAACGCAAACGCTACCGAACGCGGCCTTGGAAGCAGGCGATAAAATTTTTTTACAGGTCGGTGCTTTTGCTAACTTTGATTCGGCTAAGCGCCTTCAAAACCAACTGCGGCGGCTGACAGGAAACGATGTTGTGATTTATCTTGATCAGCGACAGCAGCCCAATCTGCATAAAGTGCACATTGGTCCGGTAGCGGATGTAGCAGTAGCGCAGCAGCTACGTGAACTGATTGGCCGAAATGGCTATGGGGCGGCGCTTATTTTGTCGTTACCAAAGCTTTAGATTGATTTTCGGTGTTATTTGAGCGCGCTTCATCATAACGATTGAACGTACTTATTTTTAAAATTGTAAAAAAAGAAGTGACTATGAACAGCTTAACTAAGTTTTTTGCAGCAACTTTGATGTTGTTATTTGCGCCGCTTACCTTGGCCGCGAACCCTTTGATTCCAGCCGCGCCACAGGTTGCGGCTAAGGGCTTCCTCTTGGTAGATGCCCACAGTGGAAAGGTGTTGGTCTCTCACAATGCCGATGAGGCATTGCCGCCTGCCAGTCTGACCAAAATGATGACCAGCTATATTGCGACTCATGAGATAGAGAAGGGCAATATTTCTGAGCAGGACAAGGTTCGTGTCAGTATTAAAGCCTGGAAAACACCCGGTTCACGCATGTTCATTAAAGAGGGTACATCGGTTTCAGTGGGTGATCTGCTGAAGGGGATTATCATTCAGTCGGGTAATGATGCCAGTGTGGCTATGGCGGAGTTTATCGCGGGCAGTGAAGATGCCTTTGCCGATTTAATGAATCAGCACGCTAACCTGTTGGGTATGGACAGCACCCATTATATGAATGCCACCGGGCTGCCTGCCAAGCACCACTACACCACCGCTTCTGATTTGGCTAAATTAGCGCGCGCAACTATTATCGACCATCCTGATCACTACGGTATTTACGCTGAGAAAGAGTTTACCTATAACGATATTCGTCAGCCAAATCGTAATAAATTACTGTGGCGTGATAAAAGTGTTGATGGGTTAAAAACAGGCCACACCGAAGAGGCGGGCTACTGCTTGGTTGCATCGGCTGAACGTGGAGGTATGCGTTTAATTGCGGTGGTTCTGGGCACAAAAAGTGAAGAGGCTCGCGCGACTGAAACACAAAAACTGCTGACCTACGGGTTCCGTTATTATGAAACTCGCAAGCTCTATAGTGCGGGTGAAGTGCTTGAAGAGCCGAAGGTGTGGGGTGGCGCAAGTGATCAGGTCAAGCTGGGGGTGGTTGAAGACGTCTTTATTACTGTTCCTCGTGGGCAGTATTCCAGCCTGCAAGCCAGCCTGTTGGTAGATGAGTACATCACCGGTGGCGTAGAGGCAGGTAAAGAGTATGGTAACATTAAGGTTCAGCTGCAGGATCAAACGGTACTTGATCAACCGCTAGTTGCGCTGGAAAGTGTTGAGCCAGGCGGCTTTTTCAAACGCCTATGGGATCAACTTGTTCTCTTTTTTGTTAAGTTGATTAGTTAAGGTTTATTGCCGATGTCGGTTTATTTAAATGGTGCTTTCATGCCCGTCGAAGAAGCTCAGGTCTCGGTACTTGATCGTGGGTTTTTGTTTGGTGACGGCGTTTATGAGGTTATACCTGTTTACGCGGGAAAACCGTTGCGTCTGGAGCAGCATTTACAGCGTCTGCAGCAGAGTCTCGACGCCATTAAGCTGACCGTTCAAGAAGATTGGGTTGCTATTGTCACTGACCTTATCGAACTCAATGGTGGTGGTAATTTGTCGGTATATTTGCAGATTACTCGTGGTGCTGAAGCCAAGCGTGATCATGCGTTACCCGAAAGTGTTTTCCCTACCATTTTCGCGATGGCAAACCCTTTTACGCCGGTGCAGGATTTGGATGCTGTGAAGGGTATTAAAGCGATCACAGTTGAGGATAATCGCTGGCTACAGTGTTTTATTAAATCTATTTGTCTGCAGCCGAATGTACTGCTGAAGCAGCAGGCCAGTGAAGCTGGTGCACAGGATGCCATTTTAATGCGTGATGGCTTGGTGACCGAAGCTGCAGCGGCCAACGTTTTTATTGTCAAAGACCGGATCGTTTATACCGCGCCCAAAAATCATTTGATTCTAGGCGGCATCACCCGTGACCTGGTGCTTGAGCTAGTGAGAGAGGCTGGTTTTGAGGTCCGTGAAGAGTCGGCCTCTAGAGAGCTGTTAGAGGCGGCGGATGAAGTCTGGATTAGCAGCTCTACCCGTGAAATTGTGCCGGTGACGGAATTGGATGGAAAGCCTGTCGCTAACGGCGAGATTGGCCCCATCTGGTATACTGCTATGCAGCATTATCAAACCTATAAACAACAGCTAATTGCTGGTGAGTAAAATGAGTCAGGAACCGCAAGAGCAACAAGAAAAGCCTAAAATTGAATTTCCCTGTGAATACCCAATCAAGGTTGTCGGTCGTGCAGCCCCAGATTACGAAGCGTTTGTGGTGGCTATTTTTAGAAAGCACGTGCTTGACCTTGATCTGCAAAAAGTCGAAGTTCAGCCGAGCAGCAAAGGTACCTTTTGTTCGGTGCGAATAACGATTAACGCCACGGGTGTTGACCAACTTAAAGCGATTCACGCTGAGCTACAGGCCTCTGGGCGTGTATCCATGGTTATTTAAGGTTCAGCCAGAGTTCTTTTGTGACGGTTAGTCGGTTACGCGTAAAGCAACTGGGTTGTCTGCCTTATCAAAGCGTATGGCAAGCCATGAGGGACTTTACCGATACGCGTGATGCTGGCACCTGTGATGAAGTCTGGTTATTACAGCACGAGCCCGTTTATACCCAGGGACAGGCGGGAAAACCTGAACACTTGCTATCTGCCAATGGTATTCCTGTCGTTAAAAGCGATCGTGGCGGGCAAATCACTTACCACGGTCCCGGACAGTTAATTGCTTACCTTTTAATTGACCTGCGCCGACAAGGCCTTGGCGTTCGTCAGCTTGTGACGCTGATTGAACAGGCGGTGATCGCGTTGCTCGCCGGGGTTGGCATAACGGCAAATACACGGGACAAAGCACCAGGCGTCTATGTTAATGAGCAGAAAATAGCCTCTTTAGGTTTAAGGGTTCGTAAAAACTGTACTTATCACGGCTTGAGCCTAAACCTGGATATGGACTTGGCTCCTTTTGCCGGTATTAATGTTTGTGGTTATCAGGGGCTACAGGTCACGAGACTCAGTGACTTGATCTCCAAAGTGGACGAACGAAAAGTGCGTTTAGGTTTGATTGCTCACTTAGTTGAACGCCTGGGTTATAGTGAAGTTGAGTATGTGGATTAAGGTAAATGTCGAATAGCCAAGAGGCAAATAAAGCACCGTCCGTGAAACGTAAACGCGTTGAAGCGGGCGTTAAAATGCGTGGCGCCGATAAGGTGGATCGTATTCCGGTTAAGGTGGTTCCCTCCGAGAAGCCTCAGCGCAAACCCGACTGGATTCGTGTGCGCATGTCGAGCTCTCCGCAGGTGGCTAAAATTAAAAAACTGTTGCGTAAAAATAAGCTCGCCTCTGTGTGCGAAGAGGCTGCCTGTCCAAACTTGTCGGAGTGTTTTAGTCACGGCACAGCTACCTTTATGATTATGGGTGAAGTCTGTACTCGACGCTGCCCGTTTTGTGATGTTGCTCATGGCCGGCCTTTGCCGCTGGATGTTGACGAGCCGCGCCATCTGGCGCAGGCGATAGCTGACCTGCAACTATCCTATGTCGTGATAACCTCGGTTGATCGTGATGATTTGCGGGATGGGGGCGCGGCCCATTTTGCCGACTGTATTCGAGAAACTCGCCAGCTTCTGCCGACGATTAAAATTGAAATACTGGTGCCTGACTTTCGCGGACGAATGGATGTTGCGTTAGATGAGCTGGCAGCGGCGCCCGCCGATGTTTTTAATCATAATCTTGAGT
>LUKI01000051.1 GCA_001593685.1 Gammaproteobacteria bacterium F7 | reverse complement strand
ATTTAAGGCCGTGGCGTGAGGAGCGTCGGGCAGAACAGCAAAAAGAATTTCTGACAATACTCGTTGGTGTTGCGATTCTGGGGCTGCTGTTTGTGTTTTTGCAGGACCGCTGGATCAACAGCAATATTGATGAGCAGCAAGCAAGAAATAGTTACTTGTCAGGGGAGATCGCTTCTCTAGAGCGTAAAATCAAAGAGATAGACGAGCTGAAAAAACGCCGCGATCAGCTGATTGCGCGAATGCGTGTGATTCAGGAGTTGCAGGGTAACCGTCCAGTTATTGTCTATATGTTTGATGAAATGGTTCGAACCCTGCCCGACGGCGTGTACTTTACCAGCCTGTCTCGTAAAGGAGACAGTATCTCTATTCAGGGGCGTGCAGAATCAAATAACCGTATTTCAAGTTTAATGCGTAAGCTGGACGGTTCTGATTGGTTTATGGAGCCAAATCTGACGGCAGTTAAAGCCTCGGGTGAGGGCAGCGATGGTGAAAAATCTAATGATTTCGATCTTACAGTTAAGCGGTATATTCCTGCCGAAGACCAGGAGGGTTAATTCGTGAATATGTCTGAATTAACAGCAGGACTTAAAGGCTTTGATGTCAATGATCTGGATTTCAAAAGTGCCGGTTCCTGGCCATTGCTGATTAAAATTATTGTCTGGGTCATCGTGCTGGCGGTGGTGATTTTCCTGGGTTACTACTTTCACCTGAATGACCTGCTTGATGAGCGTGAACGTATCGCGCAAAAAGAAGTGCAGCTAAAGCAGGAATATGAAAGCAAAGCTTTTAAAGCGGCTAACCTTGATGTTTATCGCAAACAAATGGCAGAAATGGACAAATCCTTTGGTGCACTGGTAAGGCAGTTGCCTAAAGATACTGAAGTGCCAGGTTTGTTGGAGGATATTACTCATACTGGCTTGGGCAGTGGGCTTGAAATTGATTCCATTAAGCTGTTGCCGGAACAGAATGCTGAGTTTTATGTGGAGTTACCAATTGAGATTCAAGTCCGCGGTGGTTATCACGACTTAGGTTCTTTTGTGAGTGGTGTGGCAAGCCTGCCACGTATCGTGACGTTACACGATTTTAATATTAAGCCGACCGACTCAGGCGGCATGTTGGCAATGACGATTACGGCGAAAACCTATCGTTACAATGATGAGGAGGTGCAGTAATGCAAAAATTAACATTGCGACAGTGCCTTCTACCAATGCTTGCCAGTGTGACCCTGTTGTCAGGTTGCTCGGGTAGTGGAGAATTTGGCGATTTGCAGGCCTATGTTGCTGAGGTGAATGCGCGCCCCAAAGGGCGGATCGAGCCTTTGCCCGAGTTTAAGCCTTATGAAAGTTTCAATTACAGTGCAGCGGGTTTGCGTGGACCATTTACGGCCCCTGTAGAAATTAAGTTGATTAAATATCAGCAGGAACGAGCCAAGAGTAATGTGAAGCCGGACTTGCAGCGGCCAAAAGAGTACTTGGAAAACTTTAGTGTTGACGCTATCACTATGGTTGGCACCCTGGCGCTGACCGAAGATGATGTCTGGGCGTTACTGGATGACGCTGAAGGTGGTGTGCATCGTGTCAAAGTTGGTAATTACGTGGGGCGTAACCACGGCAAAGTAATCAGTATTAACCCAGGGTCAGTGGATCTTATTGAAATCGTGCCTGACGGGCATGGTGGCTGGCTGGAAAGACCTCGCGCTATTAAGCTGCAAGACGGAACATAGGTATCAGTGGAGATGTTACTAATGAAAATAAGAATGGGCATGGTAAGCAAGTGGACATCATTGCGAACATTGGTTGGCCCTGTAGTCAGTATTGTTGCTTTGGCCTTTGGTCTGTTGGGAAGTGCGGTAGCCAGTGCGGGAGTCACCTTGCAAAATATTGATTTTGCCTCGTTATCTGGGAACCGGGTTGAGATGCGGCTGGACTTTGATGGTACGCCGCCAGCACCTCGTAGTTATACCATTGATGAGCCAGCCCGGATTACGTTGGATTTATTTGATGTGTCCAGTGGGCTGGATTCAAAATATCACAGCCTAGGTAATGGTAATGCACGTAGTGTGACGGTGCTTGAGGCGGGAGAAAGAACTCGGTTGGTCGTTAGTTTGACGGAAATGGTTAATTATGCGACCCGTGTTGATGGCTCCAGTCTTTATATTATGCTGGGTGCAGGCAGTACTGGTTTTGCTCAGCAGGAAGCTGTCGCAATTAATACGAAGCAAGAAACTAAAACGCAGGCGGCTACGGATAATGATGTGGATCCAGCACTACGTAGCGTGACGGGTATAGATTTTCGTCGTGGAGAGTCAGGTGAAGGCCGTGTTGAAATTGACCTCTCTAAATCGGACGTAGAAATAGATATTGCCCAGGAAGGAAACGATGTACGGGTCAGTTTCCCGAATGCTGTTTTGCCTGCCGCATTACAGCGCCGCCTGGATGTGATTGATTTTGCCACCCCTGTGCATTTTGTGGATGCCTTACCTGAGGGTGAAGGCAGCTCCATTACAATCGAAGCTAAAGGCACCTATGATTACCTTGCTTACCAGGCCGATAATAAATTGGTGTTGGATTTTAAGCCGGTAAGTGAAGCTGATGCGGAAAAACTACGTAAAGAAAAATTCCCTTATTCGGGTGAAAAGCTTTCGCTTAACTTTCAGGATATTGAGGTTCGCTCGGTTCTTCAGTTGATTGCCGACTTCACTAACTTGAATTTGGTAGCCAGTGATACTGTTGGTGGAAATATTACTTTACGCTTACAAAATGTGCCCTGGGATCAGGCGTTGGATCTGATTTTGAAAACGAAAGGGCTGGATAAGCGCCAGATTGGTAACGTGTTGATGGTTGCGCCTGCCGATGAAATGGCTAACCGTGAGCGACTAGAGCTTGAAAACAGCCGGCAGGTAGCTGAACTGGCTCCGCTGCGAACCGAATTTATTCAGGTTAATTATGCTAAGGCGACTGATATTGCTGAACTTATGTCTGCTGAGCAGGGGTTGTTATCTTCGCGAGGCTCTGTCTCTGTAGATAACCGCACTAACACCTTGTTGGTTCAGGATACCGCGGCAAAAATGGATGCTATCCGTAGCGCGCTGTCTTATCTGGATATCCCAGTCAGGCAAGTGCAGGTGGAGGCTAGAATTGTGATTGCTCGGGACACTTTTGATAAGCAGTTGGGTATACGGTGGGGTTTTTCAGCGGAGGGCTCCAGTGGAACGACCGTGAGCACTGTCAGTGGAGGTGGTGCTGGTGATATTGCTGTTGATCTAGGTGTTTCTGGAGCAACCTCGGCGCTTCAACTTGGTTTTGTACATGGTAACGATACGCTTGACCTGACATTGTCGGCACTTGAGAGCGATGGGGTCAGTGAAGTCGTTTCCCAGCCTAAACTGATTACTGCCGATGGGCAAACAGCGCGTATTGAGTCTGGAGTTGAGATCCCTTATCAGGAGGCCTCATCAAGTGGTGCGACCACTGTAACCTTTAAAGATGCTGTCTTGTCCTTGGAGGTTACACCACAGATTACGCCTGATGATCGCATTATTATGGACCTTAAAGTGAATAAAGACTCTGTGGGGGAAATATTTTTAGGGGTTCCCAGTGTCGATACGCGAGAAATACAGACACAGGTATTGGTTGAAAATGGTGAAACGGTTGTCTTAGGCGGTGTGTACGAAAGAGAAACAATTGAGAATGTTTCGAAGACCCCGTTTCTTGGTGATATCCCGGTTTTAGGTGAATTATTCAAGCGCAAGACCAAAGAGGATGATAAAACTGAACTGTTAATATTCATCACCCCAAAACTGATCAAAGATACGGTGTCTATCCGCTAGTGGGTAAGTCTCAGCGCGTCTTTCTTGTTGGTCCGATGGGTGCTGGTAAAAGCACCATCGGGCGATTACTGTCCAAAGAACTGTCTCGCCCTTTCAAGGATACTGACCATGAAATTGAAGCGCGCACCGGTGCTGATATTCCATGGATTTTTGATATGGAAGGCGAAGAGGGGTTTCGTGATCGCGAAACGGCCATGCTTGATGAGCTGAGCCAGCTTCCAGAGGTTGTGCTGGCAACTGGAGGCGGCGCTATTTTGCGAGATGAAAACCGGCAGTTTTTGGCGGCACGGGGAACAGTGATTTATTTGGAAACATCCGTTGATCAACAATATCAGCGGACTTTGCGTGATAAAAATAGGCCGCTAATTCAGCAGGATAATCCGCGAGAAGTGCTTGAAAAATTATTAGCTGTTCGTGATCCGCTCTATCGCTCTGTTGCGGATTTAGTGGTTTCTACTCATCAGGGGAATCCGCAAGCGGTGGTACGTAAAATTTGCCAATTTCTCCATTCGCCTGATTAAGCTCAGAGCGAGCCATATTAAATAATTTATCTTTCCCGGCACGACATCCTATTTCAATTCTTTATAATGGCTCTTTTGTTGTTAGTACTAGAAGAGAGTTCGCATGCAGACTTTAGAGGTTGACCTCGGTGATCGTAGCTATCCTATCCATATCGGGCCAGGATTATTGGCTAACGCCGCATTATTAACGCCCCATATACATGGCAATCAGGTCATGATTGTCAGCAACGAAACGGTTGCGCCTCTCTACCTTAATCAAGTCAAAGCTGCCTGTGTTGATTATCAGTGTGATGTGGTGATCCTACCCGACGGTGAGGCCTATAAAACGCTTGAAAGTGTCAACTTGATTTTTGATGGCCTGCTTGAGGCTAGACACAATAGAACCACAACATTGATTGCCTTAGGCGGCGGAGTCGTCGGTGATATTACCGGATTTGCGGCAGCTAGCTATCAACGTGGTGTTAACTTTATTCAAATCCCAACCACTCTTCTTTCACAGGTGGATTCTTCTGTTGGAGGAAAAACCGGGGTGAATCACCCGCTGGGGAAAAACATGATTGGTGCTTTTCATCAACCCCAGTGTGTGATTGCTGATACTGACACATTAAATACCTTGCCTCTCAGAGAGCTGCGTGCTGGATTTGCTGAAGTGATTAAGTATGGGCTGATCTGTGATGCGCCGTTTTTTGATTGGCTGGAGTTAAACTATCAGTCTGTTCTGGGCTGTGATACTGAGGCATTGGTTTATACGTTAAAGCGCTCCTGTGAGAATAAAGCTGAAGTGGTGGCTCAGGATGAAAGAGAGTCGGGTATCCGTGCTATTTTGAATTTAGGGCATACCTTTGGGCATGCTATCGAAACGGATCAGGGCTACGGTAACTGGCTGCATGGAGAAGCGGTTGCCGCTGGTATGATAATGGCTGCAGATTTGTCTGCGCGATTAGGTTGGATGCCGGGAGAAGATAGCCAAAGAAGTCGTGCGTTGATAGAGGCGTCAGGGTTGCCGGCTTTACCTCCTCAAGATATGACTTCAGAGCGGTTTATGGAACTGATGGCGGTTGATAAGAAGGTACTGGATGGCGCATTGCGGCTGGTGTTGTTGAAGGGTATAGGTGAGGCCGTTATTACCAGCGACTTTGATCTGGGTGCGTTGAGTGAAACTTTTGCAGCGGGCAATCAACTGTGTGCTTAATTAAATAAAGCAGCGCTTAATATAACGTGTGGCAGATGTTATGGATGATTTAGAACGGGGTGAAGGGTTAACTTCACAGGCAGCCGAGGACGTGGCTGCCTATGTAAATTATTATGGTTTGTCCGGTGATCCGTTTGATTCCGAAAAGCCACTTTTTTTTGCTACACCTCAACTTGAAAAGTCACTGAGACTGTTCAATTATCTTGCCCGCTTTAGCCGGAAGTTAGTCGTTATAACCGGACCGGTTGGTGCGGGTAAAACCACACTTCTGGAAAATTTTGTTGGCAATCAGGGCGATGATAACCAAGTTTGTTCGTTTGCCGCATTAGCTAGCGATAGCCCTATACAGGTATTGCTGGAAATTGCAGAACAGCTGCAGGTGCCCGATCTGGTGGGCGATGAAACCCAGGCGCAGCTTCATCAAGCTATTTGCAATTATTCTTTAGATTGTCTTGATGATGATAACCACTGTGTTGTGGTTATTGATGATGCAGAGTTGTTTGATCAATCGGTTCTGGCATTGATCTATGAGATGGCTGCCAGCGAATTAGGACAACGGTGTGGGATTAGTTTTTTGCTCTCTGGGCAGCCGAAGCTGTTCGATGAGATACAGAAAATTGTGCCTGCCGATATAGTGGAAAAAGCCGTTTTCCATCAACAAGTCCCTGCTTTTAGCTATGAAGAGGTCGCCAAATACCTGCATTTTCACTTTATCGAAAATGCAGGTCAGGCCAAAGCCCCTTTCTCTCAAAATGAATTCAAAACAATTTTTGAGCAATCGCAGGGGTTGCCTGGACGTATTAACGAAACAGCGAAACAAGTGTTGTTGGCGGGTATGGGTAATTTGCTGGCAACTGAAGAGGTGCCGAAAAGAGGTACTAAAGGCTTTATTTTGGCTTTAGTGGGTGCTGTTTTTTTTGTGGGTGCGGCTTTTCTATGGTGGCAGGGCAGCGATGATCCAGCTAATTCGACTATAGTCGAGCCGAACCTGGTTGGACAAATAGAGCGAGATCATGACGCTATCGAGGCTCAGGACCGCGAACCGGAACAACCGATTTTTGTTGAGCCTGAACAGGCGGTTGCTGAACAGTTGTCGTCCCTTGAGCAAAGCGATACCCAACATGATCCTGTAGACGTGCCGATACAAAAATCCACTGAGAGTCGCCCTGAAGAGAATATCACTCCGGGCAATACTACCGCGGTTGAAGTGATTGATGAGGCTGGCATTGCGGCGGTCACGCCGTCTGACATTCAGGAGACCCCTTTATCATCACAATTATTAGAAGAGGTTGAAACGCGCACGGTGGTAACACACTCAATGCCTGAAGAGGTGCGAGAGGCCGAGACAGCAACAGAGCCGGCAGCGGAATCACGTTTAGTGCAGGATGAGGCTCGTATTTTAGCGTTTGAGCCGACGAGTTATACAATGCAGTTACTGGGCTCAAAACAGCAGGATAGCATTAGAAAAATTTTGGCGGGGTTGCCAGCGGATAAACAGGCGATGTATTTTGAAAAGACCCACAGGGGGGCGCCTTGGTACGTTTTAATTTACGGAAACTACCCTGATAAGGTAACTGCGAATGCCGCGGTAGATAACTTGCCTAAAGCGCTCAGGAGCTATAAGCCTTGGGTCCGTAGCGTTTCGGGTATTCAGGACGCTATAAAAGCGAATTAATCATGCTTGTAGGATACGACTTGCTGTCGGCTTAACTAGAGCCGGCAAGCAATTTGTCGTATCATGCGCCTCTCCATAAACATCGCCATTGCCGCCAGCAATGACGCGCTAATTTTGTGATCAAACTCTATGTCAGAATCTATGCCGCAACTACAAAATGACCGTTTTCTGAAAGCGCTGCTGCGTGAACCTGTTGACCGCACGCCTGTGTGGATGATGCGCCAGGCTGGTCGCTATTTACCTGAATACCGCGAACGTCGTGCTCAGGCCGGTAGCTTTATGGATTTATGTAAAAATGCGGACTTTGCCTGTGAAGTCACTATTCAGCCACTGGAACGTTTTGAGCTGGATGCGGCAATTTTATTTTCCGATATTCTGACGGTGCCCGATGCCATGGGCCTTGGCTTGTACTTTATTACTGGCGAAGGTCCTAAGTTTGAAAAAACGATTCGCACTGCTAAGGATGTTGATGCGATCAGTGTGATTGATGGTGAAAAAGACCTTGGTTATGTGATGAATGCGGTACGTACCATCCGTAAAGAATTGAATGGTCGAGTCCCGCTGATTGGCTTCTCTGGTAGCCCCTGGACGCTGGCTACATACATGATTGAAGGTGGTTCAACCCGTGAATTCCGTCATATCAAAGAGTTTATGCTGACCCAGCCAGAGGCGATGCATGAGCTGTTGGATAAGCTGGCCGATTCGGTTATTTCCTACCTCAATGCCCAGATTCTTGCTGGCGCCCAAGCCGTACAGATCTTTGATACCTGGGGGGGCGTACTGAGCGGGCCTCTGTATCGAGAGTTCTCGTTGAATTACATGAAAAAAATTGCGGCTGGTTTGCTGCGTGAAAACGAAGGGCGTCGCATTCCTGTGATTATGTTCACAAAGGGTGGTGGCCAATGGTTACCAGATATGGCGGCAGCTGGTGCTGATTGCCTGGGCCTGGATTGGAGTACCGATATTGGCATGGCGCGTCAATTAGTGGGCGACAAGGTATCCTTGCAGGGCAATATGGACCCTTCCATGCTGTTTGCCAAGCAGGAGCGTATTCGCCAGGAAGTGGCCTATATCTTAGAGCGATTTGGTAGCGGCAACGGACATGTTTTCAATTTGGGGCATGGTATTTCGCAGTTTGCTGACCCTGAGCACGCTAAAGTGTTTGTTGATGCGGTGCATGAGTTAAGTGAGCCTTATCACAAGTAGAGGGCCCCTCTAAAAATGCATTATTTTTTAAAGGCGCTCTAGAATCTTAGTGGAGTAGACGAATGGCCAAGGCAAAAAGCAAAACTGCATTTGTCTGCTCCGACTGCGGTGCGGAATACTCAAAATGGCTGGGCCAATGTACTGAGTGCAACGGTTGGAATACGGTTGTTGAGTTTAAGGTCAGTGCTGCGAAAACGCCTTCCAGCCGGTTAGCGGGTTATTCCGGTAGTGTTTCGCAGGTGCAGGCGCTGGATGAAATTGATCTGACCGCTGTGCCCCGTATCACCACCGGTGTCGGTGAGTTTGACCGTGTGTTGGGCGGCGGTTTGGTGCCAGGATCGGTGATCTTGATCGGTGGCCATCCCGGTGCCGGCAAAAGTACCCTGCTTCTGCAAACCCTCTGTCATCTTGCTCAAACAGAATCGACTCTTTACGTCACCGGTGAAGAATCGCTGCAGCAGGTAGCGTTGCGCGCCAAGCGCCTCAGCCTTCCGGTTGATGGTCTGAAGCTATTATCTGAAACCAGCGTGGAAACCATCTGTTCCACCGCTGAAGAAATCAAACCCCGTATTCTTGTTATCGACAGTATCCAGGTCATGCACCTGGCTGATGTCGAATCGGCTCCCGGTAGTGTGTCGCAGGTGCGAGAAAGCGCCGCGGTGCTGACGCGCTTTGCCAAGCAAACCAATACGGTGATCCTGATGGTTGGCCATGTCACTAAGGACGGCAGTTTAGCTGGCCCCAAAGTGCTGGAACATATGATTGATTGCTCAATTATGCTGGAAGGCACCGCGGATAGCCGTTTTCGTACCCTGCGCGGTATTAAAAACCGCTTTGGCGCGGTCAATGAGTTGGGCGTATTTGCCATGCTGGAAACGGGCCTCAAGGAGGTGAAGAATCCCAGTGCCATTTTCCTCTCCCGTGCTGAAGAGTTAGCAGCAGGCAGTTTGGTGATGGTAGTGTGGGAAGGTACACGGCCATTGCTGGTGGAGATTCAGGCGCTGGTCGATGAAAGCCAGTTTGGTCAGCCGCGGCGGGTCACCGTCGGTTTGGATCAAAATCGCTTATCCATGTTGCTAGCTGTGTTACACCGCCACGGAGGCTTGCATACTGGCGATCAGGATGTCTTTGTTAATGTTGTCGGTGGCGTCAAAGTACTTGAAACCAGTGCCGACTTAGCATTGCTAGCTGCTGTTGTTTCCAGTTTCCGTGACCGGATTTTACCGCATGACCTGATTGTGTTCGGAGAAGTAGGGTTGTCGGGAGAGGTTCGCCCCGTGCCGAGCGGGCAGGAACGTTTGCAGGAAGCCGCCAAGCATGGTTTTAAACGGGCTATTGTTCCCAAAGGCAATGTGCCAAAAAACGGTATTTCGGGGATGGAAGTTATCGGGGTAGATAAATTATCCCAAGCGCTTGATGCGCTTTAACTGTGCAATAGGCGGGCAGACTCAGCTATAGATGTAAGTGACGGGGTTATCCGTGTCGTTCATTTTTGACTTGTATGATTTTCCCGTCAATGTCATACGCCCACCTTGTACTTCAGGTCTTTGGCTTCATCCCCTGTCATACCTCGAAATCCCCAGCAATGAGCTGGTTGTTCTTTTATGGTGATTTCTACATCAATAGGTGAAATGGCCAGCTCATTCTCAATGCTTGTGAAAAGCGTTTTGATAAGCTTTTTTAATGCCTCGGGTTCACGGCCTGCAATCATATTAATTTCTATAACCGTGTAGGCGTCGGATCGGCCACCAGGGTAATAGAAATCTTCCCTGTCCATTGGTATGAAACGCTGAGCCCGCTTATCTTCGGGTATGCCGAGAACGTGTTGCATGCAACTATGTATCACATCAGACAGGTCGGCTTTAATTGGGTTGAGCTGTTCTTTGAGTCCGTAAATTACAATCATTGCCTTCCCTGGGCGAATGTAGATAGCTATTCGGGGCTGCTTTAGCGTAGCTCCGAATAGCTCGAGTTGTTGTCTAAGAAGCCAGACGTTTGTATTTCATGCGCTTCGGCTGATCATCACCGCCTGTGCGAGCTTTGTGGTCGGCTTCGTATTCGGTGTAGTTGCCTTCGAAGAACACCGCTTGGCTATCGCCCTCAAAGGCGAGAATGTGGGTGGCAATACGGTCAAGGAACCAGCGATCGTGCGAGATTACGATGATGCTGCCGGGGAAGGCCAGTAGCGCCTCTTCCAGTGCGCGCAAGGTTTCCACGTCCAGATCGTTGGTTGGCTCATCGAGTAGCAGTACGTTGGCGCCCTGTTTGAGCAGTTTAGCCAGGTGTAAACGGTTACGTTCACCACCGGACAGGTCCTTCACAAACTTTTGCTGGTCGCTGCCCTTGAAGTTGAAACGGCTGACATAGGCGCGCGATGGAATCTGGTAATTGCCCACCTGAAGAATATCCTGACCGTCGGATAGCTCCTCAAAGACGGTTTTGCTGTCATCCAGGTCGCGTGACTGGTCTACATAAGCAAGCTCAACGGTTTCGCCGATACGGATGGAGCCGCTGTCAGGCTGTTCAATGCCCGCCAGCATTTTAAACATGGTGGATTTACCGGCACCGTTACCGCCAATCACGCCGACAATGCTGCCCGGTGCAATATTGAAGCTCATATTGTCGACCAGTAGGCGGTCGCCAAAGCCTTTGCTGACGCCGTCCACTTCGATAACGACATCGCCTAAGCGAGGCCCGGGTGGAATGTAGATTTCCTGGGTTTCGTTACGCTTTTGAAATTCCTGTGAATTCAATTCGTCGAAGCGAGCCAAGCGGGCCTTGCTTTTTGCCTGACGGCCCTTGGCATTTTGACGAACCCACTCAAGTTCCGCGTTGATGGTTTTCTGGTGTGCGGCTTCTTGCTTTTCTTCAATAGCCAGACGCTGCTCTTTTTGTTCCAGCCAACGTGTGTAGTTACCTTCGTATGGAATGCCGTGGCCGCGGTCGAGTTCGAGAATCCAGCCAGCGGCGTTATCGAGGAAATAACGGTCGTGGGTGATGGCAACTACGGTGCCGGTGAATTCCTGAAGGAACTGTTCCAACCAGGCAACACTCTCAGCGTCCAAATGGTTAGTCGGCTCATCAAGCAGTAGCATATCAGGGCTTGATAATAAC
>LUKI01000050.1 GCA_001593685.1 Gammaproteobacteria bacterium F7 | reverse complement strand
CGAACAATAGCCTTGCTTCTCAGGCACCCCAAAAGTCTTCTGGAGATTAACTATGTCGAATCGATACAAACCACCCGTCCAAGCCGGGTTTGGGCAGTTTTTTGACAGTATTTTTATTTTGGTACTGGTGTATTTGGCCCTGATGGCACCACTCGTTCTGGACTTTAGTGAGGCCGATGACGTCACCTCAGAAGTCACAGCCGAGGAAGTCGCCCCGACATGGGAATCACTGGGTCAAAATGAAACCATGCAAGGCCAGTGGGAAAAACTGGACATCAGTGTGGAAGAGGCTGCGGTAATCATTAACGATAAGTTTGATTACTCTATAAACCCTATGTCACTGCTGTTCACGCTACTGGTTTTAGTGGGCTACTGGATCTTCATGATAAAGGTTTCAGACAAAGAATACCGGGAAGTCATTAACGAAAAATTTGGCAAGCGCGAGTAGCTGGCCGCCACTCAAATTTAAGCATTAAATACTAACGAGGTGTTTTATGGATTTCTGGGATATTGCTTCTTATGCCGCCTGGATTATAGCGGGTGGAATGTTGCTGTTTATCACGCTTGATGCGTTTAGAGTCAGCCGTGAATACGATGAAGATTTGTTAATGAGCTCCAAAGAAGGTGTAGACGAACTGCTAAAGGGTGAAAAAGATGACTGATAATGTAACCCCTGCAGCTGCTGCAGGAGCAAGCTCAAAAGAGGGTGGGCACATTGCGCTGATGAAGGTGCTTGGCCCCGTGCATGTATGGGCTCTCGGCGTTGGTATCGTGCTCGTCGGCGAATATATGGGTTGGAACTTCTCGGTTGGCAAAGGGGGCGCTTTTGGTGCCCTGATTGCCTGCTGGGTTATCGGCCTGCTCTATACCTGCGTGGCGATGATCGATTCCGAAGTAACATCAACAGTGGCCGCAGCGGGAGGGCAATACACGCAGGCAAAACACATTATGGGCCCCTTAATGGCATTTAATGTCGGCCTATATCTGGTCATGGCCTATACCATGCTCGAAGCTGCCGACGCATTGGTGGTCGGAGACCTGCTGGTGGTGGTTGCAGCGCAATTTGGCCATATGGACCTCGATCCTAAACCCTTTGTGGTATTAACCATTGCTACGCTGGCACTGCTTAACTACCGCGGCGTGTTCATGACGTTGAGTATTAACTTCGTGCTGACTGCTGCCGCCTTTGCTGCCATTGTGATCCTGTTTTTCAACGTTAGTCCATGGAACCCGGGCGAAATACTGAAACACAGCGAGCTGCTAACGGATCTGCCCTATGGCTGGATTGGTGTCATTGCGTCCCTGCAATTCGGTATGTGGTACTACCTTGGCATTGAAGGTACTTGCCAGGCAGCCGAAGAATGCCGCTCTGCAGGCCGCTCAATTCCCCTGGGAACAATGACCGGCATGATCACGTTGCTCATTGCCGCATCACTCACCTGGTTCATGGCCACCGGCCTATTACCTTGGGAATATCTGGGGCAAGCGGCTGTACCGTTGTATGACACAGCGCGCATGGTGGGCTCACCGACGCTACAGGTACTGCTGTTCATTGGTACTATGTTTGCTGCGATTGCTTCAGCCAATGGTTGTATTAATGACGCCTCTCGCGCCTGGTTCTCAATGGGCCGAGACCGTTATATGCCCGCTTGGTTTGGTGCTGTTCATCCGCGCTACAAAACGCCCTTCCGAGCCATTATCTTCCTGGTTCCAATTGCCATATCCTTTGCCTTCACAGGGTTACTGGATCAGGTCATCACCTTCTCAATTTTATCTGGCGTTTTAGGCTACACCTTTATGCCAATCAATATGATGAAATTCCGCAAGCAATGGCCTCTCGATTCAATTCACCGGGCTTATATTCACCCCTTCCACCCCTTACCGGCGATTGCTCTGTTCATACTCTGTGTTGCCGTGTATTTCGCGACATTCCTGGGTTACGGGGTTTCACTGATGTCAATTCTGGCCTTCTACATTGTGGCCTCGATCTGGTTCGCAACGCACCGCTACAAGTTCGTCAAACGTGGCGACCAATTCACCATGAACTGGCCACGCCCTGTTGGCTACTGAGGAGACAACGCATATGTTAAATAATATTTTATGTGCCACAGACGGCTCTAAATCGTCAGAAAAAGCGGTCGACTTTGCCATCAAGCTCGCTCAACGAGAGTCAGCAAAGCTAACCTTTGTCACGGTTAGCTTAGTTGCCGGCGATGCCACTGCAAAATCCTATTTCTGGGATTCTGATGTGGCCAGAGCAGGAGATGCACAAATTGATAAAGAGCTCTCCACCGCTGAAGCCAAAGCCAAGGCAGCAGGGTTAGCTAACTACAGTTCAGCAACTGTTTACGGCAAGAACATCGCCGCATCACTGATTGAGTTTGCTGAATCATCAGGCTATGACCACATCGTTACAGGCTCTATCGGCCGAACCGGTGTCTCCCGTTTATTACTGGGATCCATCGCTTACGAAGTGGTTGCCAAGGCCCACTGCCCGGTCACAATTGTCCGTTAACGGGCTTTACGAAGGTTGTCGCAGTTTAACTGCGACAACCTTCAACAAGGATCCAATCGAATGTCTAGCACCTCAATTGTAATCACCTGCATTATCGGCCTAATTATGGCTGTCATGCATATTCGACACAGACAAAAGGTTAAGGCTCGGCGAGCCGGGATGTTTGCTGAGTGCCAGTCACTACTTAGCGACGTTAACATCACCCAAGATGATGTTAATTTCCCGATCCTGACCGGCAATTACCAGGGTTTTTCTGTCAAACTCGAGCCCATTGCCGACCACGTCGGTTATCGCAAGCTACCGTCGCTTTGGCTGTTAATTACAGTGAAAGCCGATATTCCCTATCAGGGCATATTTGATTTTCTGGTTAGACCACAGAATATTGAATTTTTTTCTCCCAATGAGCACCTCGAATATCAACTTAAGCCCCCTGAACACTGGCCTCAATATGCCTCGCTAAAAACCGATAATATTGAAGAAATGCCTCCCATCGAATTGGTTGATAAACACATCACCCTGTTTGAGGATGATAAAACCAAAGAATTATTGATCACCAAAAAGGGCGTTAGAATCGTGTATCAAGCCAATCAGGCAAACCAGAGTACTTACCGGACATTACGCAGCCTGGCGTTTGATGATTTATCCCTCAACCCCGAACGCATTTCTTACTTGTTAAATACGGCGATTGCCATTCACCAAGATCTCACTGACACAAAGAGCCCTAATCATGAAAGCAACGAACATCACTATGAACACTTCACCGAACTCAAAGCCGCTTGCCAATAAACCACGCTCCCCCTACCTGGTCATGCTTGTTGCTGCGTTATTACCCGGTATGGGACAAGTGTTAAATAACACGCCCTCACGCGGCCTGCTGATGCTTTTTTTTATGCTCTGCCTGGCCGTCGTATCCTATCAACTGACCACACCGGATCACTCGGTTCTTGGCCGTTTTGCTGGAGGTCTGTTTATCTATTCAATTTCGGTGATGGACGCCTACAAGTGGGCACGCGTCCGGCTGGCAGTGTATGAGGCAAAAACTGCCTCTGATTAGCCAGCTATAGCCTCAAAAAGCTGATTCGCTGAGAGGCTAAACTGACGGCAAAAAAAAAGCGCGAATAACACATGGTTAGTCGCGCTCGAAACAGGGGTAATCTACTATTTACCCCGGGGGTAGGTGCAACGGCACAGCCCACAATCTACGGTCAAACACACCTCACCTTTTGATAGGAGCGTTTGTAATAAGCCGTTGATATGGGCCTGCTAGCATCCGCTCATTAGAAACGCTGCTAGCCTGGCAAACAATTCGCGCACTTACCTATTCGATTACGGTAACTACTTATAGAGGCTCCGATTAAACCACTTATACGCGGTGTTGGTATCAAACTTTTCGATGCTTAGAGGCTTCATGCGCATTGCCGGCCATCGCCACACAACAAGCCTAATTCCAGCCATAGCAGATATTTTTGACCACCTCTTTATTCGGCGACCATTGCCATTTGCACTAACTGGGCCAACGACATTGCCTGCATTTTCTGCATAACGTGGGCCCGATGAAGCTCAACGGTCCGCTGGCTAATGCCAAGGTTGGCAGCAACAACTTTATTGCCAAGACCTTCAACAATAAGAGACATCACCTCGCGCTCTCGAGCCGTTAACTTCTCTAGCCGCATCCGGATCTCCTGGCTCTCCACCAACTTTTCTCGATCTGCGTCTGCCTTAGTCAACACCTGTCCAATACGATCCAGAAGCGCCTGATCACGAAACGGTTTTTGGAAAAAGTCCACCGCACCACGCTTCATCGCCTCGACGGCCATCGGTATATCACCATGCCCGGTAATAAAAAGAATAGGAATATCTAACTTCATGTCCTGCAGCTTTTGCTGTAAATCGAGTCCACTCATACCCGGCATTCGAATATCCAGTACTAAACAGCCACTGCGGTCATCCTTATAGTTATCAAGGAAACTTTGAGCATCGGCAAACACCTCATAATCAAAGCCAACCGATCTCATTAACATACCCAGAGAATCCCGCATCGCCTCATCATCATCTACGATGAAAACTGTCCCCTTCATATTGTTTACCTCGAATTAGCCTTTACTCGACAAGGTGAATTTGAAAATACTTCCACCTTCAGGATTAGGAGTATAATCCAACTGTCCGCCATGGGCATTGACAATAGAGCGACTAATAGGCAAACCTAAACCCAAACCCATTGGCTTACTCGTGAAGAAAGGGGTAAAGAGTTGAGCCGCCGACTCCGCCGATAAACCCACCCCCCGATCAATAACCGCAATTTCCACAAAGTCAGTCCCCTGTCTTTTAACCTCCAAACGTACCAGGCGCTGCTCCTGTTTATCGATATGAGCCATCGCCTCGATCGCATTACGCAATAAATTGAGCATCACCTGCTGTATTTGCACAACATCGACGTTAATGATCGGCAACTGCGGCTCTAAATTTGTACTGATAAGCACCTGATGGAAGTGAGCATCAACCTCGGCCAAGCCCAACACATCATCAATCAATGTTTTACAGGAAACCGCCTCACGGTGCGTTTTCCTATTGCGGATAAACTCTCGCAAATGGTGAATCACATCACCTGCCCGCAACGCCTGATTACGAATT
Source organism: Gammaproteobacteria bacterium F7 (assembly GCA_001593685.1). Classification (GTDB taxonomy): domain Bacteria; phylum Pseudomonadota; class Gammaproteobacteria; order Pseudomonadales; family IMCC2047; genus IMCC2047. Next base: position 6,504 of record LUKI01000050.1, on the reverse strand, counting down.
TTACCAAGTGTGTCTGATATCTCTCTATTATCGGGATTAGGTTGATCCGTCATGTGCTGGCAGGCGGAAGCATAGGTTGCAATAGCGCTCAGCGGCTGATTAATCTCATGGGCAATACTGGCCGCCATCTCACCGAGCGTACTGAGCCTGGTAACCTGCGCCAAACGCTCGCGGTGCTCGCTCACTAACTGCTCATTCTTTAATTGTTCCGACAGGTCTTCAATATGCACAATACACAGTTGCGGCGTGCCCTGTTCATCGAGAATAACACTACGTCGCAACTTGCAGGGTACTTGATCGCCGTTACGGGTAAGAAAAGCGATATCCAGGGAATAACTCACAAGCTGCCGCCCGAATAACGCCAATTTATTGCGATCCCTTTGCTCAATCAGCTCATCATGTACTCGGCCTAACAACTCCTGCTCCGTATAGCCCAGCATCGAACAAAAGGCATGATTAGCTCTTAAAATTTGTCCGGACAGGCTAACGGTATAAATACCGGCGGGGGCGTTTTCAAAGGTCAAACGTAGCTCCTGCTCACGCTGATATAAAGCCACCATGGCCTCTTTTCGCTCAGTAATATTACGCACTATGCTGGTGATAATACGGCTATCTTGATCAAGTACCTCACTCACCGTAATTTCTAACGGAATTTCTTTACCGCTGCGGTGCAGCCCCGTAATTTCCCGACCCGCATCCCCCCGTTGACTGGCGCTACCAGCGCTCTCAGCACCCTCAGCGGATGACGGATAGGGGTAAGGCTCAACAATCAAGGTGTCAATATTTTCGCCAATCACCTCGTCAGCAGCACAGCCAAAAATCTGTTCTGCCGACTGATTAAAGGAGCGTATCACCCCCCGCTCATCCAGGGTAATAATGCCGTCAGCCGCCGTATCAAGAATGCCTCTTAATCGCTGTTCATTTTCCTGCAGACGATTAACCAGCGGATTACCAATACGCCGCACAAAAAAGGTTCCAATAAAGACCAACAGCCAGGTGATCATAATCACCAACAGGCCAGCCTGGAAAAAAGGCTGACGAATTTCTGCCAAATCAATTTTAGCCACAATGCCCAGATCAAGCTCAGCCACCGGCTCATAGGCGGCCAACACCTTAAAACCTCGGTAATCCAGCCCAACCAGTGTCCCAGAGTGCCCCTTCAACGCTTCGCGCATGGGTTGGGCCAGTCCACCGTGCATGGGCACAATCCGTGAAATATCGGCATTTTTTGACGACTCATCGCGCTGAGCCAATAAAAAAACCATCTGCTCGCCATCTCGTTTGGCAAGCGCAAATTCACCGGTTTTACCAAAACCTTTAAACAGCTCATGGGCTTCGCGGATTTGCTGGAAAGTCGCGGCAAACGCGCCACCGGGCACATCTTCACGGCTAAAACGAGCATCAAAGCGGGCAACGGCTTCCAAAAAACGTGCCTGGCTTTGCACCGTTTCAGCCAAACGCATTGCCTGCTGTTGAATTGCCGTTTGATAGAGCATCGTAATCGCAGTGCCACTGACACTCAGCGCAATGCCTGCCATCACTAAAATCAGCAAAAGAATGTGTCGATTGCGTATTCCTAAAAACACCGCTTAGCACTCCTCAGATAACCTGGTCAAAAAACAGCGCAGGCTCACAACTCAGCATTAACCATCAAAATAAACATTTTTATGGTTGTCATGTAACTGTCATAAAGCCGTCATACCGCTGTCACATTCCGCCCCCACAATCGCCTTCGACTTAAGGGATATACCAAAAAAATAACATCTATTTGATCTTATAAGCTAAACATTGGGAAATATTATGAAACTTAAATTGATCTCTCTCGCAGCAGCGGGCCTTATCGCAAGCCAGGCAAACGCCGGAACTGTAACAACTGACGGTGCTGACATCGTTATCAAAACCAAAGGTGGTTTTGAAGCCAAAACGACTGACGGCAACTACTCATTTAAAATCGGCGGCCGCATGCAGCTGGACTACAACAGCTATGACGGTGTAACAAACGCTGGCGCAGCAAACCCTGGTAGCACAGGCAGCGACGCCTTCTTCCGCCGCGCACGTATTGAAATTAAAGGTCACGCCAACGACTGGAAATACGGCCTGTCTTACAACCTGACAAACAGCGGCTCTATTGACCAACTGAAAACCACTTACACTGGTTTTGGCAAAATGGCTCAACTGACTTTCGGTCAGCAGAAAGAAAACTTTGGTCTGGAAGATACCGGCTCTTCAAAGTGGATTACCGCTGTTGAGCGCTCATTGGTTGCCAATGCTTTTGATACTGGCAACAACATCGGTGTTAAATTACACGGTGCCAATGATTTAGTTACTTATAGCCTGGGTGTATTTAAAGAAGGTGTAGACGCTGACCGCGATCTGGACACAGCTGTTACTGGCCGCGTTGTTGTACGTCCAATCTACACTAAAGACTCTGTTCTACACATCGGTGTTGGTGCAACTCAGCGTAAAGCTGATACAGGCTTTGACGATTACGACAGCCGTCTGGGCGTTCGCGGTGGTTCTGATGGCGGCGCAACAAGATTCGCACCACAATTCACAACTGGTGATGGCGATAAAAGCTCCATCCATAACGTAGAATTTGCTTATGCAACTGGCCCATTCCACTTCATGGCAGAATACTACGATGGCGAAGTTGAAGCTCCAGATGCAGTAGCTGGCTCTGACGACCTTGAAGTAGACGGCTATTACTTCCAAGCAGGCTACATCCTGACTGGTGAAAGCCGTAAATATAAGACTGGCAGCGCTGCTTTTGACAAAGTTAAGCCAGGTAAAGACGGTGCTTGGGAAATCTTTGCACGCTACGACGAAATGAATGCTGACATGGGTAGCAACATCAACCTGGTTGGTGGTGAAGACGCAGAAGTAACCACTATCGGTGTTAACTACTACATGAACTCCAACGTTAAAGTTGCTGTTAACTTTGTATCGGCTGAAACCGACACAGCGATCAACGGCGAAGACGACGGTGATGCAGTAGTTGGTCGTTTACAGTTCGTTTTCTAAACAACTGTAACAATCTCCTCCGCCTATATTTACGCTCCCCGGTAATCATAGGCATAGAAACCCCGGACATTAACGTGTCCGGGGTTTTTTATTGGGTGCTGGTTTGACTCAGTAACTTACCGATAGATTTCGGCAAGTAATAATTATTATTCGTTAGAGTCTCAAATCACCATGGGTCCAAAAAATAATCAAAACGGAAGCGCCACCAAGGAGCATGACACCTTAAAAAAGCCGCTGCAGCTTCAATTAGTCACCGAACACTCTAATCAGGGTAGTCAGTACACCAGCAATGATTAGAGTAATTTCTTAAAAACGCATATCTGAAAGGCAGCACGAGCCTGCAGTATCAATTCGCCTGGCTGACAGCCGCACTCGCTACCACTTACCTTATTACCGACAACACCATGCATTCACCGATGCTTTAGCCTGCGCCGAACTATTGCAAGCCCAGTGCGCAACTCACCTGTCACCCGATACGCCCGTTAGTGCTATCTGGAGCTAACCCGGGAAGTGCCTATGGAACACGGGGCAATCCATAATCTCTGCTTTTGGAGTCCACGAAAAAAGGAGAGGATTACCCTCTCTACGTCTCAAAGCTATCTATTTGCGCTATGTTCAACTATTCGAAAACCTGCGGCACAAGTACTCGAGCTTTCATAGGCATTGAGCCCTGCGCGCAAGCAATCGAACGGAGCAATCCGACAGGCACGCTGTGTTGGCAATGGGTCTAGGCAGTTAAAAACTGATCAATTTCCCGTGCCGCACCCCGACCTTCATTAATACCCCACACCACCAGCGATTGCCCGCGGCGGCAATCACCCGCAGCAAACAGGCCTTCAATGCTGGTTGCGTACTTGTCATATTCAGCCTGGTAGTTACTGCGCTCATCCAGGACCACATCGACCCCTTCCAGCACGTAGTTTTCAGGCCCCGTAAAGCCCATTGAGAGCATCACCAGATCGGCTTCCCAGATTTTTTCTGAGCCTTCAATTTCCTCGAACTGCATGTCGCCGTTTTGTTTGCGCCACTCAATGTTGACGGTACGAATGCCCTTAACGTTACCCTGTTCGTCGCCGATAAATTCTTTGGTCAGAATGTCATAATTGCGCGGATCCTCGCCGAACCTGGCTTTGCTTTCCTCATGCCCGTAATCCACACGCATGATACGCGGCCATTGCGGCCAGGGGTTATCCTCTGCACGCTCTGCCGGAGCCGCCGACATAAGCTCAAAATTGACCACCGAACTGCAACCGTGACGCAGAGCGGTACCAATACAGTCAGTACCGGTATCTCCACCGCCAATCACAATCACCTTTTTATCCTTGGCCGAGATGTAATTGCCATCCTGCAGGTTGGAATCCAGCAGGCTTTTGGTGCTTGCTTTCAAAAACTCCATCGCCAGATGAATACCCTTCAAATCACGCCCCGGCACCGGCAAGTCACGGGCTCGGGTAGCACCGGTTGCCAGCAACACGGCATCATATTGTTGTCGTAAATCCTGCAAACTCAGTGCATCTTTACCCTGTCCACCGATATCCGTCTGGGTCACAAACACTACGCCCTCTTCACGTAAAATCTGTACCCGGCGTTCAACCACATCCTTACCCAGTTTCATGTTAGGAATACCATACATCAACAGGCCGCCAATACGATCGTCACGCTCGTAAACGGTTACCAGGTGGCCCATCTGGTTAAGCTGTGCTGCGGCAGCGAGCCCGGCTGGGCCTGAGCCCACAACAGCCACCTTTTTACCGGTCCGCTCCCGGGGTAGTCGGGCAGTTACCCAGCCCTCCTCAAAGGCTCGGTCGATGATGGCGTTTTCGATATTTTTGATTGTCACTGCCGGCGTGTTAATGCCCAGCACACAGGCACCCTCACAAGGAGCCGGGCACACCCGTCCTGTGAACTCCGGGAAGTTGTTGGTTTTATGCAGACGGTGAATGGCATCCTGCCAGCGGCCCTTATAAACCAGGTCGTTCCATTCCGGAATCAGGTTATCTACCGGGCAACCCGTTTCCGACTGGCAAAAGGGCACACCGCAGTCCATGCAGCGCGAGCTTTGTGAATGCAAGTGCGCCTCATCGTGCTCACTGTACAGTTCGTCATAATCCACCAGTCGCAGCATTGGGTCACGATAGGGTTCGGCTTTACGTACAACATCTTTAAATCCGGTCAGTTTTCCCATGTCGTCCTCCTTATGCTGACTGCTTCAGCGTTGAGTTTTTGTGATTTGCACTCGCCGCTGCGTTGTTCTTTGCTTCAAGCACACGCTTGTATTCAATTGGCATCACCTTCACAAACTGGCTGAGACTGTGCTCCCAGTTCGCCAGTAGCCGTTTGGCAACCGCCGAGCCGGTATATTGCAGGTGGTTTTCAACCAGCTGTTTCAGCTCAGCAATGTCCTGTGCTTCTTCAAGCGCCTCCAGATTCACCGAGTCTGGATTACAGTTACGGGAGAATGTGTTTGCTTCATCCAGCACATAGGCAATGCCGCCACTCATGCCCGCTGCAAAGTTACGTCCGGTCTCACCCAGCACCACCACGCGACCACCGGTCATGTATTCACAGCCGTGATCACCGATGCCCTCCACGACCGCGCTGGCACCACTGTTGCGCACGCAGAAGCGCTCGGCGGCAATGCCGCGAAAATAACCTTCACCGCTGGTGGCGCCGTAAAACACGACGTTGCCGACGATGATATTGTCTTCAGCCACAAAGCTGCAGTTTTTCGGCGGGTAGACGGCAATATGCCCACCACTCAACCCCTTGCCCACGTAGTCGTTGGCATCGCCTTCAACCTCAATGCTGATTCCCTTGGCTAAAAAGGCAGCCAGGCTTTGCCCGGCGGTGCCGGTCAACTTGATGCGAATAGTGTCATCGGGCAGCAGCTCTTCTCCCCAATGTTTGGCAACCTCGTGAGATAGCATGGTGCCCACCACCCGGTTAATGTTGATCACCGGAAGCTCGATTTCGACCTTCTCGCCGCGCTGAATTGCAGGCTGCGCCAGTTCAATAAGCTGGTTATCCAGTGCCCGGACAAGTCCGTGATCCTGCTGCAGGGTATTCACCTTAACCACGCCGGGGTGAGGCTCTGGTGCAGGCGTCAGCATGGCCGTTAAATCAATGCCCTGCGCCTTCCAGTGCTCAATGGCAGCGTTGCTGCGCAGCACATCCACGCGCCCCACCATATCAACCAGTTTGCGGAAGCCCAGTTGCGCCATAATGGCGCGCAGGTCTTCAGCCACCATAAACAGGTAGTTCACTACATGCTCAGGTTTGCCGTTAAACTTGGCGCGTAACTCCGGATCCTGGGTGGCAATGCCCACCGGGCAGGTATTGAGGTGACATTTACGCATCATAATGCAACCCAGCGTCACCAGCGGTGCGGTGGCAAAACCAAACTCCTCAGCGCCCAGCAGGGCTGCAATCGCCACATCACGGCCGGTTTTTAACTGGCCGTCGGTTTGCACCACGACCCGTGAT
>LUKI01000049.1 GCA_001593685.1 Gammaproteobacteria bacterium F7 | reverse complement strand
TGATCGTGCTAATGACAGTTTGCGTATTAATGGCAACGAAGTACGCGCCAAAGTAATCGGCGAAGGCGGTAACCTGGGGATGACCCAGCTCGGCCGGATCGAATACGCGCGTAATGGTGGCGCTATTAATACCGACGCCGTTGATAACGTGGGCGGTGTTGATTGTTCGGACCATGAAGTGAACATCAAAATTTTGCTTAACGAAGTGGTTGCCGCGGGTAAGCTGAGCGAAAAACGTCGTAATACGTTACTGGAAAAAATGACTGATGAGGTCTCTGGACTGGTGCTTCGCAACAGCTACTGTCAGACCCGCTCATTGAGTATTGCCCGTAAACTTGCTCATTCGCATGGCGATGAGCTACGCCGCTTTATTGGTGGTTTGGAAGAGAAGGGGCGTTTAGACAGAGAGCTGGAGTTCTTACCCTCTGATGAAGAGCAAATTGCTCGTTTGGGGCAGGGCGAAGGCTTAACCCGGCCTGAGCTGGCTGTGGTACTGGCCTATGCTAAATCTGAATTAAAGGATGTGCTGGCGGCGACTGATATTGCCGATGATCCTTATCTGGCAAAACAGATTGTTACGGCGTTTCCGGCGACATTGGAACAACAGTACCCGGAAGAGTTACATGGGCACCGTTTACGTCGCGAAATAATTGCCACTGAATATGCCAACGAAATGGTTAACTACATGGGAATTACCTATGTAGAGCGCATGATGCAGGCAACGGGTGCCAGTGCCGGGCAGGTGGTGCAGGCCTACACTGCAGCGCGTGATATTTTTGGCATGCTCCCGCTTTGGAAAGCTATTGAGGCGCTTGATTATAAAGTGCCTTCTGAGTTGCAGATGATGATGGTGAAACGGGTGATGCGTATGGTGCGTCATGCCAGCCGTTGGTTATTACAGCAGCGTTATGAAAATGTTGCCACGGAAGAACTGGTGGCACACTTTACGTCGGGTGTTGAAGCGGTTTCTTCATCAATGGAGCAGTTAATCAGTGGTGGTTTGGCCACTCTGTGGAAAAATACGCAAAACCGGTTTGAAACTGCGGGTGTACCTGCCGAGCTGGCTAAGCAGGTTGCCAGCACAGACGAATTATATTTCGCGCTGGATATCGTTGATGTGGCAAACCGAACTGGCTGTACAGTCGAGCAGACAGCAGGCGTTTTCTTTAGCCTGATAAACCGCCTTGACCTGCATCGCTTCCGTCAGGGAGTCTCACGACTGGATGTGGTCAATATCTGGCATAGTAAAGTACGTGATGTATTCCGGGATGATGTTGATCGTCAGCTACGCATTCTGACTAAATCGGTACTGCAGTTTGACGGCCAATTGCCTGAAAAAGCAGAAGATAAGGTCAGCACGTGGCTGGATGCACAAAGCAAACAGCTGGAGCGTTGGCAGGAAATTCAGCAGGCGCTGCGAGATCAAGATCAGGATGAGATGGATATCCCGATGTACACGGTTGCTATTCGTGAACTGGTTGAATTTGGACGTTCGACCAATACTGAGCTAGAGGTTTAACTGGGCAGCCCCCAGGTCTGAAAGCATGTCATTTCGAGCCAAACGGGAACGGCTGTAATACTGAAGCCTTTTCTCGTTGCTCGAAATGACATTGTTTGAAAAACTTTATCGTTTTTTTTCAAATTGACGTTTGACCCATGCGCCAGGTTACCATCAACATTGCTATTTCTGCACAGGACTACCTGGCACATTATCAGGGGATCGTAAAGGAAGTGGTCGCCCGGAGCAGTGACGGCCGCAATATCCGTTTTCCAAGCACTATTCTGCAACCCTTCGTAAGCCATCATGGTGTTCATGGGCAGTTTGTTATTAGCTTTGATGAAAACAACAAGCTTCAGGGTATTCGAAAAACTGGCTGAGGTTTTTTCTCTGCTTAAAGGGGCTTTACCTTAGTGTTCAAAGCAAGCAAAAGCCTGCAAGTTCACGTATAATCCGCGCCGTTTTGTCATTTGTTTTCAACCACTAAATACTGGAAAACCCATGAGCTATTCGTTACTGCGCAATTTGATGTTCCGCTTTGATGCTGAAACTTCTCACAATATTGGCCTGAAGGGCATGAGCTTGGCTGAACGCCTGAAACTGACACAGTTGTTTGTTGCTCCAATGCCGCAGGTACCAGTGCATGTCATGGGCTTAGAGTTTCCCAACCCAGTGGGCTTGGCGGCCGGGTTGGATAAAAACGGCGAGCATATTGATGGCCTGGCCGCGTTGGGTTTTGGCTTTCTTGAGATTGGTACGATTACGCCACGTGCCCAACCGGGTAACCCTCAACCACGCTTGTTCCGACTAACCAATGAAAAGGCCATTATTAACCGCATGGGGTTTAATAACCTGGGCGTTGATTATCTACTGGAGCGCGTACGTGCCAGCAAGTTTGATGGCATTTTAGGGATTAATATTGGCAAGAATGTTGATACGCCGGTTGAGAATGCGCTGGATGATTATCTTATTTGCCTGCGCAAGGTCTATCAGGAGGCTTCCTATATCACCGTTAACCTGTCTTCGCCCAATACACCGGGACTGCGAACACTGCAATTTGGTGACTCATTACGAGCGTTATTATCCGCGTTGAAAGAAGAGCAGCGCGTGCTGGCAGAACGTTATGGCAGCTATAAGCCGTTAACCGTAAAAATCGCGCCCGATATGACACCTGAAGAAGTCGCTATGGTGGCACAAACGCTGGTTGAGAATGAAATTGATGGTGTTATTGCAACCAATACCACTATATCCCGCAGCGGTGTTGAAAGTTCGGTTTATAAGGATGAAGCCGGAGGGTTAAGTGGACAGCCACTGACTGCTGCGTCAACACAAACCGTTAAGACACTGGCTGGAGAGCTAAATGGCGCATTGCCGATTATTGCTGCTGGCGGCATTATGAACGGTTTAGATGCTCAGCAAAAACTGGATGCTGGTGCTAGTCTGGTACAGGTATATAGTGGTTTTATTTACCGCGGACCACACTTGATCCGTGAAATTGTTGAGCAGGTGGCGGGTTAAATAATAATCCTTTGAGGCGCTTCTGAGTACTCGCGGGTTTTGCTGGGCAGTGTTAGCATTTTGCCGTTATTCAGAAGCGTCGATGATAAGCGTACTCAACTAACTATACATATTGTTTAGACCGGACTTTTTGTTAAACGACTAACGCTATAAACAACGACAAAGCCTCTTTACCCTGATGGATGCTGTTTTATAAGCTGGCTCTGAAGGGGTTCATATCACCACTTTGACCGCCTTTCGTCATTTCTAACGTTAAATTCTGTAACCTTTTGTCGATTGCTGCGTCTACTTGGGTATGCAGTGGCAAAGCTCACCAATACGCACCACCTTAATTGCCAACTCAATGGCATTCGGTCGTCCAAAATACCTGACTTATCAACTGGTTTGGCGTGGGGTTCCATTGTTTACACGCCAACAGACGATGTGGCCGAGAGCTTGCCAATAGGGTTAATTCACTCTGGCGGATTAGCGCATAAAGTAACTCTTAATAACCCAGGAGGCCAAAGGCTATGAAAAAGATAACGTTAATGCGGACCTTCAGAGCGAGGTTGGCTCAGTTATTAATGGCTGGGTTATTAGTGATGAGTTTCCCTGCACAGGCGCTAGATGCCATTAATACGACATTTTTCGGTAATCTGGCGATTAAGGGCTACGATCCGGTTGCGTATTTTGTTGAGAATAGGGCGGTAAAAGGAAAAGCTAAGTTTGAACATGAGTGGATGGAGGCTAATTGGCGTTTCAGTAGTAAAGATAATCTCGAAGCGTTTAAAGGTAATCCAGATAAATATGCGCCGGCTTATGGTGGTTACTGTGCTTATGCCGTGTCACAAAACGATATTGCTGGTATTGAGCCCGAACAGTTCACGATTTATAAGGGACGCTTATACCTAAATTATAATCAATCAATTAACCAAAAATGGTTATCGAACCGGGATAGCTACATTACTGATGCGGATCGTTATTGGCCTGAGTTGTTAAAAAAATAAATATAAAAGTGACTGGAGTATGTAAGAGGAAGAGTTGATGAAAAAAGCGATTACGTGGTTATTGGTTATTTATATCTGTTTTGTATTTATTCAATCACTGTTTTTTAAGTTCGCCGGCTCTGAGGAAACGGTTATTATTTTTTCTACCATTGGCAACTGGATGAGCGGTGTTGGTTTTTTAAAACCCATCGCAGACGGGTTTACGAGTTATGGTGGCTATTTAGTGGGAATCGTTGAATTAGTTGCCAGTATTCTTTTATTGATACCACGTACGAGAGTCTGGGGAGCGTTGCTTGGACTGGTGGTTATTTCTGGTGCAATTTTCTTCCACCTGTTTACGCCATTGGGCGTCGTACGTGTGGTTGACGCTGCCGGTAATACCGATGGTGGCGTGCTGTTTATTATGGCCTGCGGAGTTTGGTTGAGTTGCTTGGTGTTAGTATTTTTTGGCCGTCGGCAATTGATTCGATAATCAGCTGGTTTAATAAAATAAGGTCGGTGTCTTAATGAAAGTAATCAAAAATTGCATTGTGTGTTTGGGGCTTATGCTGAGTGGCTTGGCATTAACGGCGAGTGCTGATTCAAACTGGCAGTTGCGTAAAGATAAGGAAGGGATTCAGGTTTATACTCGGACAATTGAGGGGTCGCCTCATGATGCCGTGAAAGCCATAACCCGTGTGGAGAACCTGAGTTTAACCTCGTTGGTTGCGTTGCTTGATGATGTGGAAGCCTGTGATGACTGGGCCGACCGCTGCGTTGAATCAACCGTTTTCAAACGAGTTAGTGACACAGAAGCCTATGTGTATACACATAACGATCTGCCATTTCCGGTTAAAGACCGAGATGTGTTGACCCATGTTGTCTGGACTCAAAACCCAGATACCCGTGAAGTTGTGATGAGTAGCCGAGCAACAACAGGTTTAATGGCTAAGGTAAAAGGGCGGTTACGCCTGACTGACGCAACAACTCGCTGGCGTTTTCGGCCGTTGCCTTCTGGCAAAATTGAGGTCAGCAATGAGTCACACATTAATCCGGGATCAAGTCTTCCTGGTTGGGTTACCAATATGCTGTTGATCGAGACCCCCTATGAAACGATCAAAAGTTTTGTTGCTGAGGCACGTAAGCCAAAATACCAGCGTGCCGAGGTGAGCTTTGTTTCAGCTGATTAGGTGTCAGTTTCAGATAATAACTTTTAGTGGCCTAGGCCGGCGATCGACTCGCCGGCGCTATTAAGTATGTCCGGAGAGTGGTTAGCTCACGTCTAAGTTACTTTTGGCAATAATATCCTTGACGATTTCCACTGCTCGATCCGCTTCTTCAGGAATAAAATCCTTACCTTTGTTTTTCTTAAACCCTAGCTCATCAAAACGTACGTAAACATCGGGTTCAAGATCCCGCTCCTTTAAACAGCTTTTACAGCAGGCCATTGGACAGCCATCCAGGACGATTAGCGGGCGACCTGATTTAGCAACCTTAACAAGACCGGGTACGTTGCCTCCAACCCCGGTTATACAGGACATCTCTGCGTCTCCGGATCGATCAAGTGCTATTGCTACATGGTTAGTAATTTGAGCAATATCCGAGCAGCCCGAACAGGAATAAACCAATGGAGTTGTGTTTGCCATAATCTAAACCGCCTATGAGTCAAAATTAAATCTATATAGTCCTCGTGAGAATTATAGTTCTCTGAGAAATGATTTAAGACTAAGCGCTAACTGATTGAATATATTTGATTCTGATCAACCGAAGTTCTGTTTTTAAGCGTTTTTGGGAATAAGTAATGACCTCCGTGCTGTGCTCTCTGTTGATTAAGGTCAAGGCCACCGAAGCTCTTTACTAACATGATTGCGTGGCAAGTGTTGGGACGTAAGGTCCACATCGATTATTGAAGTCTAAGGGTAAACCACGTGCAGTTGATTGATTTAGACAGAGAACAGCGAATTGTGCCGCTGTTTCGTCTGGCGTTTAGAGCGTTTTTTCTATTTGGAGCGGCTTTTTCAATGGTTGCCCTCATTCTATGGGGCAAAGTATGGTTTGGAGGCCTTGCTTTTATGCCTTACGGCAATTGGTTGTGGTGGCATGGCCATGAAATGTTGTTCGGCTTTGTGGGAGCAATTATTACCGGCTTTTTGCTGACAGCGGTTCAAAACTGGACGGGGCGAATGGGGCTTCGGGGTGTACCGCTGATGGGCCTGTTTTTGGTTTGGCTGCTGGGGCGCGTTATGTTGCTGTTCCCGGCACCGTTCCCGGAATTGTTGATCGCGGTGATTGATGTGAGCTTTTTGCCTCTGGTTGCTGGGGTGCTGGGGTTTTACGTGGTGACCGCTAAATTGTGGCGCAACCTGCTGTTTGTTCCGGTGCTGCTTATACTGGCTTTACTGAATGCTTTCATGCACTTGGCAGCGCTGGAGAACGATTTGCTGCTGTATAAAAAGTTGGCTGCTAGCGTGGTGTTTTTGATAGCCTTTTTAGTCAGTTTGATGGGCGGAAGAGTGATTCCCTTCTTTACGGCTAATGCAACTGATACCGAAAAAGCAACGCCGCTAAAGTGGCTGGAAATAGCCTGCCTGTTGAGTATTTTGTTGTTAGCACTGGGCACTCTGATTGGGTTGAATGAACTCACTTTAGGGGCTGTTAGTCTTTTTGCATGTTGTGTTCATCTCGTCAGAACCTGGCGTTGGCGAAGCTGGATTACCCTGAAAATACCATTGCTTTGGTCGTTACATCTAGCTTGCTGGTTTATGGTGTTGGGTTTTCTGCAGTTGGCACTTTTCTATTGGGGTATCATTGCTGATTACGTGACCGTACTGCATACCCTGACAGTAGGGGGGATTGGTCTTATTATTCTTGGCATGATTGCCCGTATTTCATTGGGGCATAGTGGTCGCAGTTTGACGATTAGTCCCTGGATGGCTGTTGCCTTTGTTGCCCTGGTATTTGCCACGTTGCTGAGAGCGATTTTGCCGATGTTGTTAAACGAACTGTCAATTGCGATCAGTTATGGTGGCAGTATTGCACTTTGGGTCGCTGGTTTTAGCATCTTTGTGCTTTGTTATTTTCCTATCTTAACTAAACCGCGCCTTGATGGGCGCCCAGGGTAAGCGATCATGCAGTGGAGTGAGATCACTAAATGGCGCCGTGCGCAGCGCGAGCGGCTGTTGGATCAACGAATTAAAGCCGGTCATAAACGGCGTAGTGAGTGGAATGCAGCAATTGAAACACAATTGATGGACTGGTTTACCGGTGAGCGTTTAATGACGGTGGGGTTTTACTGGCCGTTTAAGGGCGAGTTTGATCCGCGTCCCTTGATTGACAACCTAATAGAGCTTGGGCACTCGGCGGCACTACCGGCGGTTGTTGAGAAGAATACACCGCTGGAATTTCGTGCCTATAAAAAAGGTGACGAACTGGAACCGGGTATCTGGAAAATCCCGGTACCCAAACGCCGCGATATTGTTGAACCCTGCGTGTTGATCGTGCCATTGGTTGGTTTCGATGCAGAGGGGTATCGTTTAGGTTATGGCGGCGGCTACTATGACCGTACCCTGGCACAATTACCGGAGCAAACCATCACCTTGGGTGTTGGCTATTCCTTTGCAGAGCTGGATACCATACAGCCGCAAAGTTTTGATATTCCGATGACCCGGATCTTTACTGAATTAACGCGATAACAGTCAGCTATTGGCAGCCTTTTTAACGACGCTATTTTAGGGCCTTGGCGGCCAAAATAAACTGACTAAAAGGGTAACAGCTTGCGCGGGTGTGTTTCTGTCAACATTGCTGAAATCGTCCTTTTCAGAGGGGGGAGTCGATTACTGATATGTAGCACCGCTTTACGCGCCAGTTTGGCGGGAAGTTTGTCATTGGTGAATAGACCCACGATACCGTTGGTGCCATGGTAAAGTGGGCGAGTGATCAGCATATGCTCACGCTGATAGGCATTCAGCACCCTGTTTGACCCTATATCTTTATTCTCTTCATGGGCTTTAATGATGCCTCGGGCCAATGTGTCACTGCCGCGTAAACCGAGATTAAAGCCATGCGCTGTAACCGGATGCATCCCAACAGCAGCGTCGCCTAGTAATGCAAAGCGTTGAGTTATAAAACGTTTAGCATGTACACCAACGAACGGTTAGGCATAACGCTCACTGATCAATTCCATGTTACCTAGGCGACTCCCAAAGCGACGCTGAACATCCGCACTGAACTCCGTTTCGCTCATCTCCTGCACAGCGGCTGCTTGATCAGCAGGCAGGGTGATCACGGCGGAGCACTCGTTATCACTCAGCGGTAGAATGGCTAACGTGCGACCGTAATGAAAACACTCCCAAGCGAGCTGTTGGTGTGGCTTTTCATGTTTCATGCGGCAGACAATGGCAACGCGGGCAAAGTCGTTCATTTCAGCGGAAATGCCCATCATGCGACGAATTTGAGAAAAACGGCTGTCAGCGGCAATAACCAGTGATGCTGTTAAAATGCGCCCGTCCTCAAGACAAACAACGCCTTGCTCCTTATTGGTACGGACATCAGACACGGATTGACCGCAAATTAATTCAACATTTGTAAGCGTTTTGGTGCGCTCAAACAGGTGCTGACGAATCCATTGGTTGGCAAACATATAACCGAGGGCGTCCAATTGCTGGTCTGGACGTTCAAACGCTAATGTATGGTCAGAGGTGCCGTCAATGACTCGTGCTCCCAGCATCTCGGTGGCATGTTGCTGCATGCCATTCTTCCAAACGTCGAGCTTGTTAAGAATTTTTACTGAAAGGTGTGTTAGTGCTATTTCACGGCCATCGTATTGGGGCGCTGCAATAGCCGTCTCTGGTTGTTTTTCAAGCAGGGCAACTTTTAAACCGGCATCATTCAGCCTGCAGGCAAGGCTCTGGCCAGCGGGTCCAGCGCCGATGATAATGACGTCATAATTCATAATTCATAATTCATACTTCACACCTCATGTCAGAATAACTGCATGATGGCGTTGAAACCCCGTGAGGGCATTGATGTAAGTCAATCAGAATCATGTTAAAAACGCTTAATTAGGTGCTTAAACCGGCGCTTTATAGGCTGGTATTGCGTTAAAAGAGTGTTTATCCTTCGTTCTGAAATTTTAACTCTGGAAAATGGTAGTAGCATGAGTGACGAAAATCTGATCCCACTACGGGTCATTGACCCAAAAGATGAAAACAACAAAATCCAAGTTACTTACAACGACATGGTGAATAGCTTTTTGGCGGTGGCCAATGAGCATTGGCAAACAATTGAAATCGAAGGTGTAAGTTCCGCTATTCGTGAAGCTGCAGCACGTTTTAACGCGTTTGAAGCAGATTTTAAATCGGGTAATCTGGCCGCTGACCGTCAGAATGCCATGGACTGGTTTACTGAGCAATATGGTGATGCGCTGGGTAGCTTTTTAGACGAGATGATTGCTCGTCGCGAAAAGGAAGGTACATCCTAGTAGTTAACGCATGTTGTATGTGGGGCAGGTCAGACATTCGTACTGGCCTGCTTTTTATCGCTATCGACAGAGATAAAAACACCTTAACTGCTGAAAAATAACCTGTTTTCCAGTAAAATCGGCGGCCCTGTTTTAACTGACGTTTACAAGCCGAAGATTTCCTCCATGAGTACAGAATTACTTTCTCCCGCCGGTACCCTCAAAAGCATGCGCTACGCTTTTGCCTATGGGGCCGATGCCGTTTATGCCGGTCAACCGCGTTACAGCTTGCGTGTGCGTAATAACGAATTTAACCGGATTGAAAACCTGGCAGCTGCCGTTGAAGAAGCGCACGGTATGGGCAAGCAGTTCTATCTGGCGAGCAATATCGCGCCGCATAACGATAAGGTACGCAGTTACCTGCGTGACTTGGAACCGGTGATTGAAATGCGCCCAGATGCGCTGATTATGTCCGATCCGGGTTTGATTATGATGGTACGTGATAAATGGCCAGAGCAAGCAGTACATTTGTCCGTTCAAGCAAACGCCGTTAACTGGGCGACGGTAAAATTCTGGGAAAAGCAGGGCATCGAGCGGGTTATTTTGTCGCGTGAATTGTCGATTGATGAAATCGAAGAGATTCGCCAACAGTGCCCTGATATGGAGCTTGAAGTGTTTGTTCACGGCGCACTGTGTATGGCTTATTCAGGCCGTTGTCTGCTCTCCGGTTATATGACGCATCGTGACTCTAATCAGGGGGCGTGTACTAACTCCTGTCGCTGGCAATACAACGTGCACGATGCCAAGGAAACTGAAACCGGTGATTTAGTTCCAGTTAATAATGACCCACAGCAGTTTGATCCTAATGAGGAAGAAGTGCAGCCGGTTCTGCTGCAAGAACGTAGCCGCCCCGATGAGCTGCTGCCAACCTATGAAGATGAGCACGGCACTTACATCATGAATTCCAAAGATCTGCGTGCTGTGCAGCATGTTGATCGTTTAGTGAAAATGGGTATCCACTCTCTAAAAATTGAAGGCCGCACTAAGTCCCATTACTACGTGGCTCGGACTGCCCAGGTTTATCGCCGTGCTATTGATGACGCCTTGGCAGGTAACCCTTTCAATCCTAATTTGATGGGAGAACTGGAACATCTGGCAAACCGTGGTTATACCGAAGGTTTTTATCGTCGACATATACCCTCTGAATTCCAAAATTATGTGACAGGTAACTCGTCTAGTAATAATCAACAGTTCGTTGGCGAAGTGACGGATTACGATGCCGCACAGGGTTGGTTGACGGTTGAGGTAAAAAACCGTTTTGCTCAGGGTGACGAACTGGAGCTTATGACCCCCAAAGGTAATTTACGCTTTAATCTGCCACAACTGGAAAGCCTTAAAGGCGAAAAGATCGATGTAGCACCAGGTTCAGGACATACCGTAAGGATTCCGGTTGAAGGTGATTTAGGGTTGGGCGAGCAGGGCGGTAATGCTTTGTTGATGCGCTATTTGTAATATCAAACATAGCGTTCAGCGATACATTTTTAATGCTTGTTAAGCCGCCTGTGCGGCGGTGAACTTTGAAAGGCAGAGCAAAGGTGTATTTGTTTCTTTCTAAGCCGCCTGTGCGGCGGTGAACAACAAGGAGCGCAGAGAGGCCCGAAGTCAGATTTTCTAAGCCGCCTGTGCGGCGGTGAACTGTGACAACGTTCCGAGTGGACGACTCCGAGTTTTCTAAGCCGCCTGTGCGGCGGTAAACCTTAGGGTTGTTTAGAAGGTCGTTTGCAGCCTTTTCTAAGCCGCCTGTGCGGCGGTGAACTTGCTCTAGGTCATGCTCTAGCACAGCCTCAATTTCTAAGCCGCCTGTGCGGCGGTGAACGCCTCTATAGGACACTATAGGGGCTTTTTATTTTTCTAAGCCGCCTGTGCGGCGGTGAACGGCTGGAAATTTGACTGAGGTTGACCGTATCGTTTCTAAGCCGCCTGTGCGGCGGTGAACTGCTCTTTGTCCTGCTTAATCTGGCGCGCTAGTTTCTAAGCCGCCTGTGCGGCGGTGAACAAACACCTCTGTAATTGATACCGTTCAAAGCATTTCTAAGCCGCCTGTGCGGCGGTGAACGAAGAGCGAAACCTCGAAAATCCGACTTTCGATTTCTAAGCCGCCTGTGCGGCGGTGAACGGTTGCTGCTAAGTTTTTCTTGCTTTGCGTTCTTTCTAAGCCGCACAGGCGGCTTAGAAATCCAAGTGCCATATCTCCGACCAGCGGCCTTTGT
>LUKI01000048.1 GCA_001593685.1 Gammaproteobacteria bacterium F7 | reverse complement strand
GTACGCTCGAGGCGGGCGAAGCGGTGGGCTATGGCCGCAGCTGGGTTGCTAGTGAAAAGTGTCGCATTGGTGTTGCCTCAATTGGCTATGCCGATGGTTACCCTCGCTGTTTGCCAAATGGCACGCCGGTGTTGGTTAACGGGCAGCGGGTGTCGATGGTTGGGCGTGTAACGATGGACATGATTACCCTCGATTTAACGGGAGTCGCTGACGTCAAGGTCGGCGATGAAGTCACGTTATGGGGGGAGGGGCTGGCAGTCGAAGAGATTGCTGAGTACGCAGGCACCATTGCCTATGAGCTGTTAACTGGTGTTTCCAAGCGTGTCCCACGTATTTACCATGGCCAGCCTTCTGGTTAACCCTGCCTGTTAACCTGCTGTCATTGGGTTTTGCAAAGTGAGCAAAACCGCTGCGCTTGTCTATACTCAAATTTATTTTCTTTGTGCAATTCCAGCCTCGCTGAGAACTGACCATTTTTAGATTGGTTTGAGATAGGACATGTCATGAATGCTGTAGAGCTCGCTCAAAAATCCAGTACCTTGTTTTCGTTGCCCGATGTGTATATGAAGTTGCAGCAGGTGATTCGCAAACCGGACACGGATATCAAGGATATTGCTGACCTGATCAGTACGGATGCCTCCCTAACGGCGCGCCTTTTAAAGGTAGCCAACAGTTCTTTTTATAGCTTTCCCGCTGAAATCGATACCATTTCAAAAGCAATTAATTTGATTGGTACGGACCAGTTAATGAACTTGGTGCTGGCGACTTCTGTTGCCGGCTCATTTTCAGGTGTTCCACAAGAGGTGATCGATATGGATAGCTTCTGGCGGCATAACGTCGACACGGCATTGGTGGCCCGTTCACTGGCTGCTGCCGGAAAGCTGCCAGATATAGAACGCTTGTTTGTTGTTGGTTTGTTGCACAATGTGGGTAAGTTGATTGTGCTGACAGAGTTGCCTGAGTTAGGGCAGAAGGCGCTTGAGTGTGATCAGGGGCGTCAACCCTGGCAAACACAGCAAGACGTGCTCGGCTTCACCTTTGCCGATGTTGGTGCGGAACTATTAACAAACTGGAACTTACCCGACGCATTAGTTGAGTCAGTGCGTTTTCAGCATATCCCTAGGCTGGCAGGTGAGCATGCGGCTTCTGCCGCTGTATTAAATATTGCCAGTCTTTCAGCGAGTGCGATGGAGCAGGAGATTTGCCCGGATGAAGGGCCTGATTATTTGGCTTTAATTGATGCTGAATCCTGGGGGTTGGCGGGTGTTGAGCAGGCTGATCTTGGTGCGGCGGTTGAGTTTGCGCACGAAGAGGCGTGGAATATATTAGGCGTTATTTCTTTAGCCGCTTCTTAGCTGCTTAAGCTGTAACGGTTTTGGCTACTTTGTACCGCGTGCTTGATCGCGGCGTGTTTTCAGCCAGTGCCACAATAGGCCGTCTGGACCGACCTGACCGGTTTGAATATAACGAAGCGTGTTGTGGTCACGCATAATCCAACCCATATGCTGTTCAGCCTGGTCTTGACCACAATACAGGATCTGATCGCCCTTCTGCAGGCCGGTTTCTGGGGGCGGAACTAATAGTGAGTCGTGCCCGCGTTTGAGCATCAGAGCAACAGCTGGTAACGCTCGGTCCCGGTTTCTTGGGTCCATTTCCAATGCGTTTAGCCCGACCTTCCTCCCCTCGGCAATAGCTTCGGTTATGGCGGGACTTTTCTGCTCGTCAATATTGAGAGTCCAAGCATCTAACTCCTGCTCGCCCATTGCGTTAGCAATGCGGTGTAACAGCGCTCGTGTTGACGCCTCGTCGCGCTTGCGAATCAGGCTAAAGCATTCTGTCAGCAGCGGGGTTCTAATTCGCATGTAGACTTCGTTAGCGACAATACGACCTGGCTCCATGATGAGGTTGACGTTAGCAGCCTTGAATACGGGTTTGTTGGTGCGCACATTTTGACGAGCGACCGTGATCAGGTCGGGTTTTAAATCGCGAGCGGTGATGATGATGGATAAATTGTCCGCGTCATTGTCTGTCCCGGCAATCACCCCCAGTGCGCTCTCAATACCCGCTTCGATCAACGTTGGCGCCTCGGTGCCAGTGCCATGTACCGTGCCAGGAGGAGCTTTATAGCCACGAGGATCGGTGGAGATAAAGGTGTGTGGAATATCATGTTTAAGAAATTCTTTCTCCAGCGCGCGTCCGAAGCGACCGTAGCCACAAATAACCCAGCTGCCTTCGGTATTTTGGTGGGGCGAAGCCCAGACATTATGATGCGGGTTTACAAAGACATCGTAGATCAGGTGCTTATAGGGCTCTTTGAGCATTAGCATCAAGTGGTCGGCGAAAATCTCAAAGGGGTCGAGAATAGTGTCTGTGCCAAAGGAGGCCAGGTTGCCCGTGGTGGCTTTGGATTGTGTGCCGCTGATAACGAGGCGATCGGGTTTCACCAGTTTACTGTTAATGGCGATGGCCAGGTTAGTCTGGTCGTCAATGGTCAAAGCCAGTACCCCAACACAGAGGTCATTATCAATGCCGGCAATTTTTAGGGCGTCGGGATCGCTGGCGTCAGCACATAAGCTGGGGAGTTTTTGCCCGATTTCGGTGGTTTCCAGTTCGTTAATCACTTTAAGTTTTGACTCAATAATGACCGACGGAATGTTGTGTTTATCCAGCAGGTGGGCGACGCGGCTGCCAGTTGCGCCGAAACCGCAGATTAAATAATAGGGCTCGCAAATGCGATTAACCTGATTGATAAAGCGAGTGCGCCTGCTGAGGCGTTGGTAATTCTGATCCTGGAATAGCGAGAAAATCGTCCCCATGCTGTAAAGCCAGGAAATGACCGTGGCATAAATTGACAGGGTCGCCCACATGCGCTGCCCCGTTGTAAAGGCGTAGGGGACTTCTCCAAAGCCAATGGTTGAGCCCATGAAGCTGACAAAATAAAAGGCGTGGAAGAAATCCATGCGCCAGACATTGCCCTGGTCATCTTGCCCGGGGATGAGCACAAAGCCGACAATCGAAATCGCATACACACTGATAATGGTGATGATCGGTGCGCGAAGGCGTTTCAAGAGCAGATAAAAAACGTGCTGCATTTTGAGGTCCGCTGAACGGTGCGTGGATTTAGTGACGAACGGTCATGGTTTCTACAATCAGCAGCACCACCGAGGTGATGTTCGCCAATAGTGCGCCGGCTGACAGTGACACAATGCTGGCCATTGCGTGGGGAGTCATACCGGTGTCTGAAAGGTGGGTCATTGCCCCCCAGATGATGGCAGCAATAATAAGTTGTAAGTCTGCTACCAGGCTGGTTGCGAGCAGTACGGCGCCGACATGGGTGCGGTCACCGAGTTTCATGACCGTGGCGATCAGGCTCACGATGATAGCGGCGTAAAGCTCATAAACACTGTGGTGTTCAGGTTGGTCGATGTCACCTAAAAAGAAACCGAAGTTTAGTGTCAGTGCCAGCATGATAAAAAAAGCAAAGACAATTTTTTCGCGATTCATGGTAATAAATTCCCCAGTGGCAGACGTTGTTTTTGGGTAATTATGAATCCTTTGGCGGCTAGGGCATAGAACTAATTGCCTATGGGCGATGAGCGCGTGCGATGCACCATAGGTGTACTTCCTGGCAGCCGGCCTTTTTCAGGCATGAGGCCAGTTCGTTGAGGGTTGTGCCGGTGGTCATGACGTCATCAACGAGAGCAATTCGGCTGTCTGGAGGGAAAGGCTTGCTAGTAAACGCGCGGCGTAAATTTCGGCGTCGTTCTAAAGCACTGAGCCCCAGTTGATGGTCGGTATGCTTGCTACGCTGACATTGATTGGTGTTAAGGGGCAGGTTTAAGACGTTAGAACAAATGCGAGCTATTTCCTGAGCTTGATTAAAACCGCGCTCACGTAAGCGACGCTTATGTAATGGTACGGGGATGATGGCTTTAGGTAGTGACGACGGCTGGTAATGAGCATGGATTTGATTGGCTAATAAATACCCAAACAGGCGGCTGTAGCTGAGCTGTTGATTAAACTTAAAGCGGCTGATGAGCTTGTCGATGGGGAATTGATAATGGAACAGACAATGGCAAGCGTCAAAGGCCGGCAACTGTTTTTGGCACTGGCCACATAAAGCCGATTGATCGGTGTTTTTGTTGAGCGGTAAGGCGCAACGTTGACAGCTTTGTTGGACGGCTAGCCAAGGCAGGTTTTCCGTACAGTCTTTGCAAAGACCGGTGTTTGATTCAATGCCGCTAGCTTTTTTGCATAGCAAACAGAGCTCCGGCAAGAGGGTGTGTTTAATATGTAGCCAGTAGTTAACCATGCGCATCCTTGCGGGTTGACAGATAGGAGGTTGAACATTATTGTGCGCCTCTATTTGTCCGTCGTGCAAGTAAGCGGAATAGCGCTTGCACCTCTGATCATGAAACTCAGTTTTAAAGCGACACCAAAGGAAGCATCAAATGACTAATCAAACTACCTCCCCTGTGCGCCACGATTGGACTCCAGATGAGGTTGCTGCTCTGTTTAATTTGCCTTTTAACGACTTGATGTTTCAGGCACAAACGGTGCATCGCCAGCATTTCAACCCTAACGAAGTGCAAATGAGTACTCTGCTATCGATTAAAACTGGAGCTTGCCCAGAGGATTGTAAATACTGCTCGCAGAGTGGTCATTACAACACGGGACTTGAAAAAGAGAAGTTAATGGAGATCCAGCGGGTTATCGAAGAGGCGAAGGCGGCTAAAGAACAAGGGTCTAGCCGTTTCTGCATGGGAGCGGCCTGGCGCTCTCCCAGCAAGAAAGAAATGCCTTACGTGGTCGACATGATCAAACAGGTAAAAGACTTGGGTATGGAAACCTGTATGACACTAGGCATGCTCAATGGCGATCAGGCAAAGGAATTAGCCGATGCCGGTCTGGATTATTACAACCACAACCTCGATACCTCACCGGAGTATTACGAAGATATTATCACTACGCGAAGCTTTCAAGATCGTTTGGATACGCTGCAAAACGTGCGTGATTCCGGCATGAAAGTGTGTAGCGGCGGCATCGTCGGTATGGGTGAAAGCGAGCGTGATCGTGTCGGTTTATTGGTTGAGTTGGCGAATATGCCTCAGCACCCGGAAAGTGTGCCGATCAACATGCTGGTGAAAATTGAAGGCACGCCGATGGGGGATGTTGAAGACCTGGATGATTTTGATTTTATTCGCACCATTGCCGTTGCACGTATCATGATGCCTGAATCCCATGTGCGTCTGTCTGCCGGCCGTGAAGAAATGAATGAGCAGATGCAGGCGATGTGCTTTCTGGCCGGCGCTAACTCCATTTTCTATGGCTGCAAACTACTGACAACGGCAAACCCTGAAGAGAATTCAGACCGTCAACTGTTCAAAAAACTGGGTATTCGTCCAGAGCAACGTAATCAAGAGCATGGTGATAAAGAGCAGCAGGCGGCGCTGATGGATGCCGTTAAGCAGCAGCGCACGGATGCTTTCTTCTACGATGCTTCCCAAGCGTCCTAAATTATTGGTACCTGGTTAAGTTAGCGATTGAGATGAGTGGTTTGGGTGATGGTTTCAGTGATCTGGCCGAGCAGTTAGCGGCGCGTAAACAACAGCACCTCTATCGCTCTCGCTTAATTACAGAAACAGCACAGGGCGCAGACATCCGTATTGGCGGTCAAAGCTACCTGAATTTCTGTAGTAACGACTATCTCGGCCTGGCGAATCATCCGCAGGTGGTGGCCAGCTTTCAAAAGGCCGCCGACCATTACGGTGTTGGCGGTGGTGCCTCGCATCTGGTTAATGGCCATAGTGCAGTCCATCACGAGCTGGAAGAGGCGTTAGCCGAATTCACGGGACGGCCACGAGCACTGCTATTCTCCACGGGCTATATGGCCAATTTAGGCATTATCAGCGCCTTGCTGGGGCGTGGGGATGCGGTTTTTCAGGACCGCCTTAATCACGCTTCGTTATTGGATGCCGGGCTGCTCAGCGGCGCTCGTTTTCAGCGCTTCAAACATGCTGATGTCAGCGATTTAGATAAAAAACTTTCTGCCAGTGCTGCGCGGCGTAAGCTCGTTGTTACCGATGGCGTGTTCAGCATGGATGGAGACCTCGCCCCGCTACCCGAGTTGGTTCAAGTAACCCAGAAGCATAACGGCTGGCTGATGGTCGATGATGCCCATGGTTTCGGCTGCCTGGGAGAGCAAGGCCAGGGATGTGCGGAATATTTTAATTTGGATCAGCAGCAGGTGCCGGTATTGATGGGGACACTAGGCAAAGGCTTTGGAACGGCCGGGGCCTTTGTTGCCGGATCTGACACATTAATTGAAACGCTGATTCAGCAGGCGCGTAGCTATATTTATACCACCGCCATGCCCCCCGCTGTTGCAGCGGCCAGCTTGACCAGTTTGCAATTGGTGCAGAGTGAGTCCTGGCGTCGTGAAAAACTTAGTGCCTTGATTGCTCAGTTTCGACGTGGGGCGGAGCAGTTGGGGCTGGAGTTGATGGCGTCACAAACCCCGATTCAGCCGATTATGGTGGGTGATAGTGAGCGAGCGGTTCAGCTAAGCAATGCCTTGAAAGCAGCGGGCGTGCTGGTAACGGCGATTCGTCCACCGACGGTGCCTGCAGGCACGGCACGGCTGCGTGTCACTCTTAGTGCCTCACACTCGGAGCAGCAGGTTGGTCAGCTGTTGGATGTGTTGGCGCGTGTTACCGGAGAGTCTAAATGACGAGTGCCGTACAATTGAAAACGGTGGGTGATAATGGATTGCCGGCGTTGGTATTGGTGCATGGCTGGGGGCACTGTGCAGCAGTTTGGCAGCCTTTGGTTGAGCTGCTGGAAGACCATTTATGTATACATTTGCTGGATTTGCCCGGTTACGCGGATCATCAGAGCGGCGCCCAGAACTGGCAGCTGCAGTCGCTGTTGGAGTCCTTTTATCGCCTGCCAATTGAACCGGCAATCTGGTGTGGCTGGTCGCTGGGTGGAATGTTGGCGACCCTCTATGCGGAGCGCTACCCTGATCGAGTTTCTAATCTTGTCACCATCGCGAGTAATGGTGTCTTTACCCAGCGTCACGACTGGCCGAATGCCATGCCAAGCGCTGACTTTAAAGCCTTTCAGCAGGCCTTGGCGGATAACTCAATAAGCACCTTGTCACGGTTTTTATCGCTGGTTTGCCAGGGCGCTGACAGTGCCCGAACAGATTTTCGTTTTCTAAAAAGCTGCCTTGGTGGTGCAAGTAGTGACACCCTGATGTTAAGTCTGGATTTGCTGAATCAGCTGGATACACGCGCAGCCATTAGCCGACTAACGATGCCTCAGTTACATATCTTTGGCGCTCAGGATGCGTTGGTGCCGGTGACGGCGAGTGAAGCGCTTACTGGTTTAAACCCTGCCTGCGACATTGAGATAATTGCCGATGCCGGTCACGCACTGCTGCTTTCACATCGTGAAAAAATTGCTGAAAACCTCAAAAGCCGGGTTAGTAACTGATGACGCAGTCTCAAGAAAGTGTCGCTTTGAGCGTCAAGAAAGAGGATGTGGCGCGTTCCTTCAGTCAGGCGGCATCCACCTATGATCAAGTGGCGGCATTACAGCGGCAGGTTGCCGATACTCTGTTGAGTCGAGTTCCCGACCGTTCTTTTGCCAATGTTGTTGATCTTGGTTGTGGAACGGGTGTTGTTGCGGCGCAGCTCGCGCAGCGAGCGGGGACTGAGCAGGTTTTCGGGTTGGATATTGCGGAAGGCATGCTGACCTTTGCTCGGCACCAGTACCCGCAGTCTAAGCTGCATTGGTGCGGGGCGGATGCCGAGAATTTGCCGCTTAAAAGCGAGTCAGTTGATTTGGTTTTTTCAAGCTTGGCTGTGCAGTGGTGTGATGATTTCAATCGGGTCTGTGAAGAAATTCAGCGGGTCCTTAAGCCCGGTGGTTACTGCCTGTTGGCGACCTTGGGGCCAGAAACCCTCTATGAATTACGTCGTGCCTGGCAGCAGGTGGATGGTTATGTGCATGTAAATCCATTTACCAATGCCGGTTTTGTGCAACAAGCCGTGCGTGAAGCAGGTTTTCAGGTGGAAAATTGGCAGGAAACGATTGTTATGCGTTACCAGGCGTTGCGGCAATTGACGGCGGAACTGAAAGCTCTGGGGGCACACAATGTTAATCGTGGACGCCCTAAAGGTTTGACGGGGCGGCAGCGTATAGAAAAACTCAAAATGGGCTACGAAGCATTTCGTGATGCGCAGGGGTGGTTACCCGCAAGCTACGATGTTTACTATCTGAGGCTGGAAAAACGATGAGCCAGGTTAAGCAGTCATTTTTTGTGACCGGTACAGACACGGATGTCGGTAAAACGCTGGTAGCGGCCGGGTTGCTGGCTGCAGCGCGTCAAGAAGGGTTGAAAACACTCGCCATCAAACCGGTAGCTGCTGGCTGTGAGGAAACTGAAGAGGGTTTTCGCAATGACGATGCGCTTTTGCTGAAGGCGCAGATGACTGAAACAATGAGTTACGAAGCGGTGAATCCGGTAGCCCTGGCGCCCGCTATTGCTCCCCATATTGCAGCGCAGCAGCTTGGTCAGAGCTTATCTTTGTCTGCGTTAATCAAGCATTGCCAAACGGTATTACAAACGCCAGCTGATCTGGCACTCATTGAAGGTGCCGGTGGCTGGCGTTTGCCTCTCAACGATCAAGAGTACCTTTCTGGTCTGCCACAGGCGCTGACGATGCCGGTTATTCTGGTTGTGGGAATGAAGCTGGGCTGCTTAAACCATGCGCTTTTAACCGCAGAGGCGATAGCCAGAGACGGCTTAACATTAGCCGGGTGGGTTGCCAACTGTGTCGATGAAAACATGAGTTGCTTTGACGATAACCTGAAAACGCTTCAGCAGGCTTTTAACGCACCTTTGTTGGGGGTGGTGCCGGTCTTGCAAGGTAAGTTTGTTACGCCAGATGTTGTTGGCACCTATTTGAGCGTTGATTTATTGTGCCAGCAATAGGATTAGAAAAGATCTGGAGACTAATTCTTCCGTCCTTTCAAGGGGTAAGTTAAATTAATTTGTTAAAATTTTATTAGCGACTATACTTAATTTTAATCAAAGAAAAGTATTAAGGAATGCTGGTGACAACATGAATGTTTTGCCTCCTTTACAGTCTGGTTTATCAGGTATCAGCCGAGGGTTTGAGAACCTGCAGGAAATTGCATCGGACATTGCTAAGGCTGGCACCAGTAAGCCCGACGCGATTGATACCCCGGCCGAATTGACCCAGTCACTGGTTGAACTGCAGGAGCAAGAACAGGCCACATTGGCTGCCGTAAAGGTTGTTGGTGAGACCGAGCAGGTTTTAGGTACTTTGCTTGACGTTAAAGTCTAGCGGCTGACAACGTAAAAATTCCCCCTAGCCGTACCCATTTAACGATCAAAATTCTTGATCGTTTTTTTTTTACCTTTCCATGATTACTCCGTTACCGTTTGCTGCGCATTTTGTGGCTGGTTTGCCAGGCGATAAAGCCTGTTGCTGATAGAGCGATTAACAGAATGGCAACGAAGTCCATTACAAATACACCCACAGAGCCAAATAATCGGCCACTGTGCAGGTCCAGGATTAGTTGCTCGAGATCCATTGCGGGGCCCTGTTGGCTGAGAAAATCAGTCAGTTCCTGAGTTGGCGGTTGTGATGATGGCCATGCTATTTCGGCGCTCGTTGGGATAAATTCCAGCCGATCCAGGTCTGCTTGCACAACGCCTTGGGTAGTCTTGATCAGTAGGTGTTCATTTTGCTCCGCTAATGCCAGGCTGTTAGCTGGCAGGCCTAAAAGGGGAGTCAGTTGTTCCAGTAACTCACCGTCGGTTGTTAGCAGTAATAACTCGTTTTCACAGAGAATAGTTAACAGGCCGTTGCTTTTTACGGCCCCCTTCAAGGGCGCTGCACACTCTCCAATAGGTTGCTGGTCAAGGTAGAGGCTATCAATACCGTTATGGGAGACCCACTGGTCTTCCAGTTTGAAACTGGCGAGGGTTGCAGTGGGTAGCTTGTATAGCGCATTGATCGCCGATGAGTGAACTTTAATGCGGTCCAATTCCAGGCTGCTGGTGTGATTGAGCAGCAGGCCTGTAACGGAAAGGATCAATACAAAGGTGGCACAAAACAGACCGATACGACGGTGCCACTTTACATTGAAGATTAATCGGTTGCGTAATGACATCTAGGGGTTGGTCTCGGTCAGCCGGTTGAGGAACAGGGCTAATTGCGCCGCTCGTTTAACGGCTTTTACCGATAGCGTGGCACCGGTAATGCCATCAATATAATCATCCAGCCGATTGTTGTCGGTGAGTTTAATGCCTTGAAACTGGTCGGTAAAAAAGTCGTATTTAACTTCCCAGCCGCGGCTTTCGCGGAAAGCCAGGATCTTAACCGATTCGATATGTTCGCCATTGAGAACCAGGCCGATGGTAATTGGGCGTTCTTTACCAATTTCATCAAAAATCCAGGCGCTGCGCTCTCCCTGGTGCCAATAGCGTACTCGCAGTTTTCTAAAGTCGCGGTAGAGGAACTCTGATATTTCTGCTTTTTGCTCGGGCTTTAGCCACAGCGTTTGGGTTTCCGGTTTTGCGTCAGGAAAGCTGTGTTGTAAAAACTGCTCCGCGGTCATAAAAACGCCTTTGGCGTATAGCGATGGCGTAAGCAATATCAGCAACAGTGTTGTAGCGAATCGGGAGAACAGGGTCATCTCAAAATATACCGTGGTTAAAGCAAAACAGGGTGCCAGGCTTTGTATTACACCTGGCACCCTGAACGAGGACTATTTTAGCAATTCATGCCTGTTTGGCAATGACTGCCAAGTGAGCTTAGAAGCTCCAGCCAACACCGAGGTTTAGACCGTCCAGTTCAGTTTCACCGGTAGGTACATCCTGATCTTGGTAGTCAGCTTTGAAAACTACAGTAGGGGTCAACCAGTAGTTCAAGCCAACATCAATTTGCTGGTATTCCGAGTCGGCGCTGTCGCCAGCCTGGTTATCCCACTCATTGTAGCGTGCGAAGATGCCCAGTTTTTCAGTGAGCTTGTAAGACGGTTCAATGTAGAAACCTTCCTGCTCGTCAGCACCTGTTGTGCTGCCGTGAGCGTTGATTCCTTCATCCAGGTCCCACATAGCGTATAGAGCGCGCAGTTGGAATGGGCCGTTTTGATAGGTTGCGTGCGCTTCAAATAGGTTAGCATCGACGTTGGAAGCCGCAAGATTTTGAGTGACATCTGTTTGGTGCTGAACGGTTGCCGCTAATTCCAGACCTTCGATGCCGGTGTATTTAACACGCGCTGTTACAGCGCCGTTATCTGCATTGGCTTCAGCTACTTTCTGGCGACCATCACGGACTTTAAAATCACCCGCTTCAATCTCTAAACCTGAGTGCAATGCTACATCATAGCTCCAGCCTTCAGCGATGATACCGCTGCTGGAGATACCACCTTCCCACCAAGTGGTTGGGATGATGTTTTTCTCAACGGGGTTACGCTCTGTGCCGTAGAAGGTGTCAGGCTCGTGAGTT
This sequence comes from Gammaproteobacteria bacterium F7, assembly GCA_001593685.1. Taxonomy (GTDB): domain Bacteria; phylum Pseudomonadota; class Gammaproteobacteria; order Pseudomonadales; family IMCC2047; genus IMCC2047. Next base: position 296 of record LUKI01000048.1, on the reverse strand, counting down.
TCGTTAAGAATACCTACAGGAATCAGGAAAACACCGGCTTTTGCAGAGTGGTTTTCGGCGTAATCCCATTCGATATAGGCCTGTTCTACCTCTACTTCGCCGGGCTTGCCGTCACCTGCCAGAGAGTGCTCGATTTCAAACTCAGAGAAGAAACGAACGTCATCGGTAAATTCGTGACCGAAGAACAGGACAAAACGGTGCAGATCAAGCTCGTCTTTGTCGCTGCTGCCGTTTTTGTCATCCAGGTTGTTGTAATGCAGCTCGCCGTAACCACCGAAAGAGGTGTCGTTTACCCC
>LUKI01000047.1 GCA_001593685.1 Gammaproteobacteria bacterium F7 | reverse complement strand
TAACGGTTATAAATTTCACCCTGATCAAGCCCCAAGGTTTCAATACAGTGCTGGTATGTCCAGGTATGCATCGCTTCTTCATAAACCTGGCGCGCCTGGTAAATTTGTAATTCCGGCGCACTCATTTTTTCCATCACGGCCAGACCAATATTGCGCATCGCCAGAATATCGGAGGTTGTCAGATATGCGAGCACATTCTCATAGAGGTGTTTCTCCTCAACAGTGAGCTTATGGTGATAATCATGCACATCCTGCGACATATTAACGTCCAGTGGCGTCCAGTGGTTTTTATTGGCATTAAGAAAAAACTCCCAAGCCCAGGGGTATTTAAAGGGCGCCAGCTGATTAACGTCGGTCATACCATTCACGACCCGCTTATCTTCTGCGTTCACTGGCAAGCGTGTTTCATCAAGCGCCTCTTCGGCCGGTATTTCCGACTTTGTAGAAAGAGTTTGTGCCCCCTGTGCAGTGCTCTGCAACGAGGGGATGGCAATTTCGAGGGGGTTATCCCAATTAGGTGTAAACATCGTTTGTTCCTCCGTGGCCTGTGGATCTTGTTACGCACAGACCACTCTTGTTTATAGAATTACTGGCAGGCTTCACATTCCGGATCAAGAATCGAGCAAAATTTTGGCGCCTCTACGGGCTCGCTGAGCTGAAACTCATCGTCGGTATTGGTGACCGCCGTTGCTGTATTTTCGGCCACAGCGGCCTGAGCCGTAACATCGCCAGAATTGCTGGCTTCACTGTTTTTTTCCATATGGGTGGCTCCCAGAGAACGCAGGTAATAGGTCGTTTTGAGCCCCCGCGTCCAGGCGGTTTTATAAAGGTTATCCAGCCGCTTTCCGGAGGGTTCCGCCATATACAAATTGACACTTTGCGCCTGATCAATCCATTTCTGCCGCCGTGCCGCCGCTTCAACCAGCCAGCGCGGATCAATTTCAAAAGCGGTGGCAAATCGCGCTTTGATCGCATCAGGCACTCGCTCAATGGCGTGCAAAGAACCATCGTAATATTTGAGGTCGTTAACCATGACATCATCCCAAAGATCCAACGCCTTTAGTTCACTCACCAGCGCAGGGTTGATAACGGTAAACTCGCCCGACAGGTTCGATTTCACAAACAGGTTCTGATAAGTGGGCTCAATAGACTGAGAAACGCCAACAATATTGGAAATCGTAGCCGTAGGCGCAATGGCCATCACATTGGAGTTACGCATGCCCTGCTCAGCAATTAATTCGCGTAATGGCTGCCAATCCAACTGCTGAGCCTGATCCAGCAGTGCGTAATGTGCACCACGCGCTTCGGACAATTTCTGCAACGAATCGATAGGTAGAATGCCTTGATCCCACAGCGAGCCTTCATAACTTTCGTAGCAGCCACGCTCACTGGCGAGATTAGAAGAAGCCTCCAGCGCAAAGTAGCTGATTAACTCCATGGAATTATCCGCAAAATGTACGGCCTCAACACTGCCATAGGCGAGTTTCAACTGATAAAGCGCATCTTGAAAGCCCATCAACCCCAAGCCTATTGGCCGATGACGCAGGTTTGCAGTTTTTGCCTGAGGCACGGCGTAATAGTTAATATCAATGACGTTATCAAGCATGCGGATCGCCGTGGTCACCGTTCTTTTCAATTGCTCGCGATCCAGTTTGCCATTGCGAATATGGTTAGGCAGGTTCACTGAGCCCAGATTACACACCGCAATTTCGTCATCACTGGTATTAAGCGTGATTTCCGTACAGAGGTTAGAGGAGTGCACCACCCCCACATGCTGTTGCGGAGACCGAATATTGCAGGGATCTTTAAAGGTGATCCAGGGGTGACCTGTTTCAAACAGCATAGAAAGCATTTTGCGCCATAGCGCCTTAGCTTCGATTTTCTTAAAAAGCGCTATTTCACCGGTTTCCGCGAGGCGCTCATACTGCTCATAACGATCCTCAAAATCAGGACCATACAGGTCATGCAAATCAGGCACATCGTTTGGTGAAAACAGCGTCCATTCCTTGTCTTCGAACACACGCTTCATAAACAGATCGGGAACCCAGTTGCAGCTGTTCATGTCATGCGCGCGCCGCCGCTCGTCACCGGTATTTTTACGTAACTCTAAAAAATCTTCGATATCAAGGTGCCAGCTTTCCAGGTAGGCACACACCGCGCCTTTACGTTTGCCGCCCTGATTCACCGCTACGGCGGTGTCATTGACGACTTTAAGGAAAGGAACAACACCCTGAGACTGACCATTGGTGCCCTTGATGTGCGACCCCAGAGCGCGTACGGGGGTCCAGTCGTTGCCTAATCCACCCGCCCATTTAGAAAGCATCGCGTTATCCTTGAGCGCACCATAAATACCGTCAAGCTTATCGGGCACCGTGGTCAAATAACACGATGACAGCTGCGGCCGATTGGTACCGGCATTAAACAGCGTTGGTGTTGAAGACATATAGTCGAAGGAAGACAGTAGATTGTAAAACTCGATAGCGCGTTCATTGGGCTGCTCTTCACGTAATGCCAATCCCATGGCAACACGCATAAAAAACACCTGAGGTAACTCAAAGCGAGTTTCACGCCAATGCAAAAAATAGCGATCATAAAGTGTTTGTAGCCCCAGGTAGGTAAACTGTAAATCACGTTCCGGCTTAATCGCGTCGCCCAGCTGTTTAAGGTCAAAGGTTAACAACTCCTCGTTGAGCAGCTCGTGTTCAACGCCCTTGCTCAGCGCCGCTTCCAAAGCCTGCGGGTACAATGACTGCATTTCAGTATATGTCGCCTGCTCAGCAACATTTAAATAACCCAGAACCTCTTCACGCAGGCTGTCGAGCAGTAGGCGGGCGCTGACGAAGGAGTAGTTAGGCTCAGACTCAATCAGAGGCCGCGCTGCCATGATTAAGGCCGTTGCAACATCCTTGCGTTTGATACCGTCGTACAGGTTATTCATTGCCAGGCTTAGCAACTGTTCTGAATTCACATCCGCTAAATTATCGCAAGCCTCTTCAATAACGGTACTAATGCGCTCTGCGTTCAGAGGTGAGTATGAGCCATCTACATTGGCCACCTTGATGCTGAGATGCCCCTGATCAGGCACACTCTTGGTGCGCTGCTTAGCGTGCTCTTCTCGGTAAATAACATAGGCACGGGCAACTTTTTGCAAACCTTTACGCATCAAACCCAGTTCGACTTGGTCCTGAATTTCCTCAATATGAACGGTGCCGCCATTAGGCTGCAGTTTGTGGAAACGGGTACTGATATCCATCACCAGCGCATCGACGGTTTCCTTAACCCTTGATGAGCCAGAGGCTGAATGTCCCTCAACCGCAAGAATGGCTTTGGTAATGGCAATCGCAATTTTTGAGTCAATATAGGGAGCGAGCTGACCGTCCCGCTTAATTACATTGAGTGCTGTAGTAGGGTTGCCTTTTGGAGGGGCTAAGGGTGTAACGGTTGAGTGCTCCGACATAAATTATCTCCTTCGCGTCATTGTTTAGGAACCAGGGTTCCAGGTCTTCGCGAAAACTTGAGATAAGTACGGAGGTAGAAAAGTCAGCGTGCCAAAAGGGCCGTCTATACGGAAAGCACCGAAACATTTCCATAGCCCTTTTCGCGAAGGTATGAAATATCCCGGCCATAGGCGCACGCCTATCTGCTCGAGATACTCTGGCAGGTCTTCGGACTCAGGGGCAGTTCTTGCAAAATTGCAGATTGCCTACAGCGACGGCTTCCCATTTGGTGGCCTTTTCATTGACCGATAAACAGTGCCTGGACAGCAAGTCTTAATCATTAGACCCGTATCCGTGTCGCGTTCGTTCCCCTATACCGCTGCGCGTCAGTTCCGGATTCTCACCGGATTCCCTTTTCATTTCACAATAGATCCATCGCTTAAAAAGCACTAGATATATGCAAAAACCAAAGCAAGAGCACAATATATATAATTAAATACAATGTAAATAGTTTAATAAAAAAGAGGCGTGTATAAAAAAGGCAGCCGTAGCTGCCTTTTTTATAACTCACCATTTAGAGTTGCCGGCGCTCTAAACTAAACTTCCCGGCCCAACATACGTCGCAATGTACCGTCTTTGTTAATCACATGGTGCTTAACAGCCCCGGCAATATGCAACAGCAACACAACAATCACCAGGTTAGCAACAATTTCATGGGTTTCGTGGGCAAAACCCGCTATTGCTTCGCTGTAGGCAAGGGCTTGCCCGGGATTTGCAGGATCCGGGTTTTCCGCAATCAACTCCAAGCCAAACAACGGTAATCCGTGACCACCGACGGCAGACATCACAGCGCCCGAAATAGGCATCAATAATGTCGCCAATATCAATATCCAATGAACCAGGTGCGCAATAAAGCGCAAGGCCACACCATCATCGGACAGCGCCAACGGCCAGCGGTTAACCAACCGCCAGTAAACGCGCAGCATGGCGATGGGCAGTATCACCACACCGATCGATTTGTGCAGATCATAAAGCTCATAGGCTTCGTTCTCATCCATGTAAATACCCAACGCCAACATGCCAATGATAGCCAAACCAACGAGCCAATGTAGCGATACACTCACGTGACTTAATTTTGCAGCGGTGTCTTTCATTAAATTTTCCTTAATTATTTATTGTGTTAACGAAACATCAGCTTCAGCGGTTGTTTCAGAGAAAGCGTCTGCTTCAGGTTTATAGTTTCCCGCCAACCACAAATACACGCTTGGCAGGACAAACAAGGTAAACAGGGTGCCAATAAACATCCCGGCCACCAGGATAATACCGATGCTGTTACGTGCTTCGGCACCCGCCCCCGTGACCAGCACTAACGGGAAGTGCCCCAGAATAGTTGCGGCTGTAGTCATCAACACTGGCCGCAGGCGTGTTTGCGCAGCCTGAGTGATGGCATCAATTTTTGACAGCCCCTGCTTCTGCAAACCATTGGCAAACTCGGTAATCAGAATTCCGTTTTTGGCGACTAGCCCCACCAGAGTAATAAACCCGATTTGAGCGTAAATATTAATGGTGGTGAATTCAAAATAAGTGAAAAATAACGCCCCCGAAATCGCCAACGGCACAGAGCCCATCAGCACCACCAACGCCGAACGAAAGCTGTTGAACTGAACAACCAGCACCAAATAAACCGCACATAACGAGATCAGCAGCACGTTGATCATGCTGTTACCCTCTTTTCTGAGCTGCCTGGATTCACCGGCATAATCAACGGTATAACTATTGGGCAAAATGCTCGCCGCCAACTCTTCAACCGTTGTCAGCGCCTCGTCTTTGGTAACGCCCGGCGCCACCCCTCCGAAAATCCGGAAAGATTTTTGCTGATTAAACTTCCCCAACACACGCGGCCCGGTTTCACGTTCAAGCCGAGCAATGGAGCTCACCGGCACTAACTTGCCCGATGGCGTACGCAATTGTAGCTGCATCAAGGTTTCAGGCTGATTGCGGGCCGCATTTTCAACCATCGGGATGACATGGTATGACTTACCATTGGCATTGAAGCGATTCACATCCTGCTCAGAAATAAGTGCCGCCAGCTGTCTGCTTACCCCGTTCACGTCCATGCCTAAGTCGGCAATGCGATCATGATCCAGCTTTAACCGGGCCTGGGGCATATCCACTTTCAGGTCGGTTTCCAGATATAGGAATTGATTAGACCCCAGCCCCTGCCAAATCAACTGCTGAGCAAAGCGCTCCATATTCTCGTAGCTATCACTCGACTTGACGATAAACTCAACATCAAACTGACCGGCCGTGGGCAGAGGTGCCCAGAGAATGGGTAGCACCTGTATGCCTCCCACCTGCCACAGCTTGCCGTAAATCTCTGGCTGAATTTCCTGTGCGCTGAAATCACGCTCTGCATAATCAACAAACTCGAAGCCACCAAAACCGCTGTTAGGTGACATCAGTTCCCAAATAGCGCTGATTCCAGGCACATCTTCGACCTGCCGGTACACCTCTTCCATATAACCCGTGGTATAGCTCAGCGACGCTTCCGGCGGCGACTGCACCACCATAATCATGCCGCCCTGATCCTCAACCGGCGCCAGTTCTTTGCTGGAAAAGAGGTACATGGGCACCATCAGCAGCGCGATCACCAGGCCAATAATCAATATCTGCGGCTGCCAGCTCAGCTGTTTTTTAACCAGTTGGCCGTAAAAAGCTCTAAGTCGGTCAAATACCTCATTCACCCGTCGCGTCACCCGGCCCTCTTTACCCTGATCGGCGCAGACGTAGGCACTCATAATCGGCGATAGCGTTATCGCTACAATGCCGGAAATAATCACTGCAATCGCCAGCGTAAAGGCGAACTCCTTGAACAACGCGCCGGTCAACCCTGAAACAAAGCCTATCGGGGCATACACGGCGGCAAGCGTAATGGTCATCGCAATAATCGGTGACAGTAGTTCGCGTGAGCTCTCCAGAGCTGCTCGCATGCGCGAATGACCTTCACGCATATGTCGAGCCACATTCTCAACGACAACAATCGCATCATCCACCACCAGGCCGACGGATAAAACAACCGCCAGAATCGTGAGTAGATTAAGGGTAAAGCCCATCACCGCCATTGCCGCGATACTGCCGAGGATAGAAATGGGAATCGTCACCAAGGGAACCAGCGCCGTACGGACCGCTCCCATCATGGCCGCCATTGCCGCGATACTGCCGAGGATAGAAATGGGAATCGTCACCAAGGGAACCAGCGCCGTACGGACCGCTCCCATCATGGCGAGAACCACGATACCCACCAGTGCCACGGTCTCAAACAGAGTGGTAAAAATTTCCGTCAAGGCGTTGCGCATATAAAGCGTGCCATCGTAGGCCATTGCCAGCTCCATACCGTCAGGCATGCTGGCATTAATCTTATCCACGCGTTTGTACACTTCGTCACCAATATCAATTTCATTGGCGCCCGGTAGCGGCCATACCGCCACATAAATGGTTTGCTTTTTATTGAAACGCGCCTCGTTATCACCACGCTCTTCACCCAGTTCAACCCGGGCTATATCCGACAGGCGAACCAGATTGTTTTCCATCTCCCGCACAACCAGATTTTCAAAGTCTGTGACCGTCTTCAGGGTGGCGTTACTTAGCAGGTTAATACGCTGCTGGTCATTTTCTGTACGACCAATGGCAGCGACAACATTGTTATTTTGTAATGCCGTTAACACATCATCAGCCGCCAAATTAAACGCCGACATTTTTACCGGGTTAATCCAGACACGCATGGCCGGGTTACGACCACCCTCAAGGGTAATACGTTGAACGCCACTAATAGAGGACAGCAACGGATTCACTTCACGAACCAGGTAATCCGTCAGCTGCGCACGCGACAAATGGTCGCTGAGTGCGGCCAAATACATAACCGCGTAAGGCCGGTCGGTACGCTGCACCTGAATAGCCGGATCCTTTGCTGCGGCCGGCAAATCCGAACGAATTTGGTTGAGCCGGGCCGACAATTCAGCCAACGCATCGGTACTACTGACATTCAAATTCAGCCAGGCGGTTACGGTACTGGTGCCAGCAGTGGTATTGGAGTCAACAAAGTCGACACCGGGAATGGTCGCGGCCACCCGCTCAATCGGATCCGTCACAAAGCCTTGCACCACCTCAGCCGACGCGCCAGGGTAGGCCGTGCTGATAATGATCGCTGAATTCTCAACCTTTGGAAACTGAAGGACAGGGATTTTCAGCGTAGCAAAAAGCCCCAGCAGTAACAGGGTTAGTGAAATAACGACCGCTAAAACCGGACGGCGAACAAAAATATCCATCAGGGCGCACTCTCAGGAGCTGACTCGGTGGTCGCACTCACCGTCGTCGCAGGGGGCGCAAGATAGGCCAGCAAACCGTCGCTTAGTTTAAAGGCGCCGGCGGCGGCCACCAGATCACCCTGCGCTAAGCCCGTCTCAATAATCAACCGGTTTCCCACCTGGGCACCTAACGTCACGGGTTGTTGTTTGGCTCGATAACCGCCTGACTGTTCATCTGGTAGCAGGCGATAAACATAGGAGCCCGCCGCACTATGGAGTACCGAAACCGTCGGGACAGCCAGTTTTCTAGCGGCTTCAGCCACTGGCACCTGGACCGAGACAATACGATTAGGGATCAGATCACCCTGATTACTATCAACTCGTACCCGATAGCGCAAACTGCGAGCGTCACTGGAAATACTGGAGTTTCTGGCAATCACCTCCGCAATTACCGGCTGCTGCTCATCTTGTCCTATTACGATTTCCACATGAGAACCAACCACAAGCGGCGTGTAAAACTGTGGCAGGCTGAAGTCCACCCATACATAGTCCTGTGAGCCAACCAAGGTGGTGATAAAGGTGTTTTCCTCCAAATACTGACCGGCATCAAACTGGTGAATTCCCGTCACCCCATCGAAGGGCGCTCGCAGGGTCTTTTTCTCGATGGTCGCTTTTAATAACGCAATTTCCGCCTCCGTAATCTGCAGGTCAGCCAGTGTCTGGTCATACCGCTCTTCACTAACCGCATTGGTATTACGCAAACGGCTGATACGCTGGTTAGTCGACTTGGCCAATTCAGCACGCGCCTTTGCCGACTTCAACTGCGCCAATTCCGAGCTAATATCCATCTGGATAAGCAGCTGGCCCTCTGTGACCTGCTCGCCCGATACAAAGTTAACCGCCTGAATCTTACCGGCCAACTCATTGCGTAAATCCACTTTCTGCGGAGCAACCACTTCACCGAGCACCTGGGTTGTCGGTCGAAACACAATCGCCTCGACAACCGTCGATTCAACACTTTCAGAGTATTCAGGCTGTTGTTCAAGCCCCGCAGTTTCAGCTTGTATATCAAGTACCTTATAGACCACGAGCACGCCAACAATCATCAGAGCGACGACAATTGCCACTATCCATTTCTGCAGATTTTTCATTGCTGTCCCTCTAACAAATCCTGTGTGTTCAACGTAACCCCTGCTGCTCTAATAGCTGGCAGGTTTTTTTGACACCCTCATCACTGATGGGCTCGCGCCAGGGGTAAGTATTCAACAACCGCCGAACAGCATTAACGAAATGGTCATTTGGTGCCAGCGGAAACGGCAAAGCAATCGGCTCACCAACTAAACTACGTGCGTGGCGTTGAAAAACAACCTGATTGTATCCCACGTTCATCGCCCAAATTGAAACCAGTATTTCTTCCAAAACGTCATCTCGATCGGCCAATGCAACCTTAAGCTCTCCGTCTTCAACCCTGCGACAAACCAACGCAACAAAGTACTCCTCAAAAGACTGGTCAATTCGCATCACCTTTTCAACCCAGCCTCGAGAGGCACGCTTAAGAATTGCTTCGTTCCCTATCAGCATCTCAAGGTGTTCATCAAAGGGATATAACCGATACTTTTCAGGAGTCATAAGCGAAAACGCAAGCAAACGCTCAGGCATGGTCAATGGTAGCTCTAAAACCTTAACCAGCACCGCTACGAGGTTTTCATTCATCTTGGTCGCTAACGCGACCAGAACATCTTCTTTAGATTGAATATGCTTATAGATTGATCCCATCGACAAGCCAGCTTCCTTGGCAATCGACGCCATCGTGAAATCCAGAAGCGATGTCGCTTCAATACACTTGGCAGCAGCGGCAAGAATCCGTTCTTCCTGTTCTTGTGGGGTGTATTTGGGGGCGGGCACTAGAAACTCAGTAATACCATTCGAATAATGTTCGAATGGTATTACTAGTTGAGGTATTTATCAATGCACTCGTTCAGTGCGGGTGGGTGTGGATAAGGCCGTGAGTGGCTAGAGCAAAGGATTACTTACGAGATATCGGACAGCTACTCAAACCAAATATTTTATAGAGCGGGCAAAAGCCAATCACAGCCGTCAGTAATGGAATTAAACCGACTAATCCCCATAAAGTTTGAGGCCCAACAATAACAAGGCTCAGTAGAGCCAGCCCTACAACGACCCTAATAGTCCGGTCAACAACACCTAGATTTTTCATTTTCTTCTCCCATTATTTAAGATAACTGGTTGAAGCATGACAAATCGCTGCCGGGCTTTCAGTGACTTAGTCACTAAGTCCTCAAACTAAATTAAGTGATGCAACGCTTGCCGGTCCCGTAACTCAATATAGCCGCGCCCCAGCTGTATCCACCCTTCTGCTTCAAAGCGTTTCAGGTGACGACTAACCACTTCGCGAGCCGTGCCAATTTCCAATGCAAGATCTTGATGGGTAATAGCCAGCGGGTTTACCGGCTGCAGTAGTAAGTATTTCGCCAAACGCTGTTCGATACTCTCCAGCGCCAATTTTTCTACGGTGCCAATCAGGTTAGCAAGCCGACGACCAAAACTTTTAAACACTAGTTCACGAAACTCCGCCGACTCATTAACCAGTCTATCGAACTGGCTTTTCGGCATCATCCTCACCGTCAAATCCGTTTCCGCAACGGCTTCAGCAGGAAAAGACTCACAACTAAACAAACAGCTGGTGGTAAGCACACACATATCACCCGGCGTGACGCGGTACAAAAAGACTTCTTTACCCGCCGCAGATCGAGTAAACACACGGGCGCAGCCCTCCATCAAGATAAAGTAGTGTTCACAACGCTGCCCCTGGTGGAAAACCTGGCTTCCCGCCGGAATACTCACCTCCGGCAACACCTCTAACGTCGCTTCTAACGTCATAATCCTGTCCACTAAAAATGAAATGACAGATTAGCACTATTAACACCAGCACTTCATGACACAAGCAAATAGATCGTGCTTTTTCCACTAGCGAACAGGAGATTCAGCCCCACCCCAAAACGAGGAAAAATGCGGCAGGACTGAAAACCGTCATCCTCCGATCAAGCCACTTCGCGTCGTTTGTGCCCATCTCGCATCGCATCAATTTCTTCGCCAGCCAAGCTGCCACCCATTAACGAATAAGCGCGACCAAAGCCCTTTACATAACGCCCACCAGTCGGTTTAAGTTTAAACAGTTTAAAATCTTCATGTTTGCTAAGTTCCAGAATGCGTTGTCCGTGTCGATCAGACAACACCTTCAGCCCTTCATACCATCCCTCCGAATCCCATGCCTGCATTTCCGCGTCAACACTGTAATTTACGCGCAACCTCGCGAACAGCTCTTCGCAGTCATCCTCATCCTCAATGACCAGAACCGAAGCTTTGTGGTTATGTTGCAGGTTGGTCGCGTGTACTGCGATTTCGCTGAGCAACACATATAAACATTCTTCCCCTATGGCAAAAGGCGCATAGGACGCGAAGGGGGTACCGTCTTCTTTAATGGTAGACAACTGCAGACTCTTGCGGCTATCCAGAAAGTTTCTCACTTCATCACCGAGACGGGCTTCCAGTTTTTTATTTTTCATAATTTTAACCTCTTGAAATGCGCTATAACGCCAGACTTGCTTTAATTTTATTGAAAGCGGCGACCTGCTCAGGGTGCAAATCGCCATCACTGTCACGACCTAAAAATACTTTGAAAATAATTTCACCCTGGTCATCCTCAAACACAAAAGCATGGCTTTCACGGCCACGGTGCTCACGACTCTGAAAAGCAATATGGTCGATGGCACCCAGCTTGATATGTCCTTCAAAACCCTCACCGCCGCTACTGAGGTTGTAATAACCCTCAGCAACGCGGCCCACCGGGAACACGCCTTTAAACTCAAACACGCAGCCTCCCTGAAAAATAATAGTGGTAGTATTTTTCCAGGCCGAAAGCTCTCTCATTAACAATTCTGCATATTCACCGGGCATAACCACTGATAGTTGTACTGTTGCTTCTGTCATTGTCCCGCCCCCTAAAAGTCGTAGCGCACAGAAACAATCACCTCACGACCGGCTTCAAATAATTCTTCAAAGGCACGGCGGTAATGTTTATCGGTGATATTGTTGACGGTTAAACCGACTTTCAGGTTTTCCATCGCCTGCGGTTGCCAGCTGGCGTAAATATCGCCGACTGTATAACCGTCATAGTCGTTGTTATCGGTACTGGGTTTCTTGTTTTGCGATGCCGCATCGATGACCCGTACTCCGGCTGTCAGCTGGTCATTAAGAAAGGCATAGCTTAAATCCGCCGTCCAGGTATCGGCG
>LUKI01000046.1 GCA_001593685.1 Gammaproteobacteria bacterium F7 | reverse complement strand
TCGCCAGCAGGCGTTCAAGGGCGCGAATAATCGGCTCTTCATCACCCGCTGTCAGCAGGTTCGCCAGATACTTAACCGGAATACGCAGGGAACGAACATCGGGAATTACACCGGCCATACCGAGGGTGCCTGCTTCAACAGCACTTTGAATGGGGCTCATGCTTGGCACATACCAAACCATTGGCAGCGTGCGGTATTCAGGGTGCAGAGGCAGCGCCAGCTTCCAGTCAACGGCCATTTTATACACAGGTGATTTCTGAGCTGCTTCAATCACGTTATCGGCAATGCCATCTTTCTTGGCCTGAGCAATGACGTCAGGATCATTTGGGTCCAGAAAGACTTCCAGTTGCTTCTCATACAAATCCGTTTCGTTCGGTGTAGAGGCCACCTCCTTAATCTTGTCGGCATCGTACAGCAGCACACCAAGATAACGGATACGGCCCACACAGGTTTCCGAACACACGGTTGGCATACCTGCTTCAATCCGTGGATAACAGAAAATACATTTCTCTGATTTACCCGACTTCCAGTTGAAGTAGATTTTTTTGTATGGGCAGCCGCTGATACACATCCGCCAGCCGCGACACTTCTCCTGATCGATCAGCACAATACCGTCCTCTTCACGCTTATAGATCGCACCGGAAGGACAGGATGCCGCACAGGCAGGGTTCAGGCAGTGCTCACATAGACGTGGCAGGTACATCATGAAAGTGTTTTCGAACTCGCCATACATTTCCTTCTGCATGTTGTCGAAGTTCTTGTCCTTGCTACGCTTGGCGAACTCGGTACCGAGAATTTCTTCCCAGTTTGGACCCCACTCGATTTTTTCCATGCGTTTGCCGGAAATCACCGAGCGAGGGCGAGCAGTGGGCTGGTGATCGGAGATCGGCGCCGTGTGCAGGTGCTGGTAATCGTAATCCCAGGGCTCGTAGTAATCGTCGATTTGCGGCAAATCCGGGTTAGCGAAGATGTTCGCCAGGATGCGGAATTTACCGCCAATACGCGGTTGAATATCGCCATCACCTTTGCGCACCCAGCCGCCATTCCATTTGTCCTGGTTTTCCCATTCTTTCGGATAGCCGATGCCGGGTTTGGTTTCTACGTTGTTGAACCAGGCGTATTCCATGCCTTCACGCGAGGTCCACACGTTTTTACAGGTAATTGAGCAAGTATGGCACCCGATACACTTATCAAGGTTTAGCACCATACCGATTTGAGAACGTATTTTCACGGTTCTACTCCTTAAGCTTGATCAGGGTTAGTGGGCAGTGGGCGAGGCAGTGCGTCACCACCAGCAGGGCCATCCAGCCAATCGACTTTGTTCATCTTTCTCACCACCACGAACTCGTCACGGTTACAGCCGACGGTGCCGTAGTAGTTAAAGCCCCAGGCTTGCTGTGCGTAACCACCAATCATGTGCGTTGGTTTCATGATCACACGGGTTACCGAGTTATGGTGGCCGCCACGGGTACCGGTCATTTCACTGCCAGGTACGTTTACAATCCGCTCCTGAGCGTGGTACATCATTACCATGCCCTGTCTGACACGCTGCGAAACCACCGCGCGACAGGAGATGGAGCCGTTGGCGTTAAAGACTTCAATCCAGTCGTTATCTTCGATGCCCGCTTCAGCCGCATCAACTTCACTCATCCAGATGATCGGGCCACCACGTGACAGTGTCAGCATTAGCAGGTTGTCAGAGTAAGTGCTGTGAATCCCCCACTTCTGGTGTGGTGTAATCCAGTTCAGTACGATCTCTTTGTTACCGTTTTCATTGCTGCCCTTCACCTTATCAATGGTTTTAGTATTAACCGGAGGGCGATAGGACACCATCTGCTCACCAAAAGCCGACATCCATTTATGATCCTGGAAGAACTGTTGGCGACCGGTAATGGTGCGCCAGGGGATCAGCTCATGCACGTTGGTGTAACCCGCCGTATAGCTGACATGCTCATCCTCAAGACCAGACCAGGTGGGCGAAGAAATAATCTTTCTTGGCTGCGCCTGAATATCACGGAAACGGATTTTTTCTTCGTGTTTGGGTGTGGCCAAATGGGTGTGGTCACGCCCCGTGAACTCACTCAAGGCTGCCCAGGCTTTAACCGCCACGTTACCGTTAGTTTCTGGCGCAAAAGTCAGCACCGTTTCAGCGGCATCAATCGCGGTTTCGATGATCGGGCGACCTTCACTGACCCCTTCGTCGGTATTGCGGTGGTTCAAATCACCCAGCAACATGATTTCGTCGTCAGTATTCCAGTTAATGCCCTTACCGCCGTTACCCAGTTTGTCGAGCAGCGGGCCTAGCGAGGTAAATTTCTTGTAAGTGTTCGGATAGTCACGCTCAACCACCGCCATGTTTGGCGCAGTTTCACCCGGTATCAGTTCACACTCGCCTTTTTTCCAGTCCATCACATCGAAGGGCTGCGCCAGTTCTCCCGGGGTGTCGTGCAGCATGGGCACTGTGACGAAATCTTTTTCTACGCCCAGGTGACCAACAGCCACTTCAGAAAACTTTTTAGCGATGCCTTTGTAGATTTCCCAGTCAGATTTGGCTTCCCAAGCAGGGTCTACCGCTGTCGACAATGGGTGGATGAAGGGGTGCATATCTGAGGTGTTCAGATCGTCCTTTTCATACCAGGTTGCTGTTGGCAGCACGATGTCCGAGAACATGCAGGTCGACGACATCCGGAAATCCAGTGTTGTTACCAGATCCAGTTTGCCGGTTGCGCCGTCATCAACCCACTCAACCTCTTCGGGTTTAAAACCGCCCGTTTTACCCAAGTCTTCACTCATCAGGCCGTTTTTAGTGCCCAGCAGGTAGTGAAGCATGTATTCATGGCCTTTACCGGAGGAACCCAGCAGGTTAGAACGCCATACAAACAGGTTGCGCGGAAAGTTTTCCGGCGAATCCGGTGCTTCACAGGCAAATTTCAAATTGCCGTTTTTCAGCTCTTGCACAGCAAAGTCTTTCGGTTCCATACCCGCGGCATCGGCGTCTTTACACAGCTGCAATGGATTACGGTTCAACTGCGGCGCTGAAGGCAGCCAACCCAGGCGCTCAGCCTTAATGTTGTAATCCAGCGTATGCTCAGGGAACTCGCTCTTATCCGCCAATGGCGACAGCACTTCGTGCATGCTCACCGTTTCGTGACGCCACTGTGAGGAGTGGTTGTAGAAGAAGGAGGTACCGTTCATTTGGCGCGGCGGACGAGACCAGTCCAGACCAAAGGCCAATGGCTGCCAGCCGGTTTGCGGACGCAATTTTTCCTGCCCCACATAGTGAGCCCAACCGCCACCGGACTGACCTACACAACCACACATCATCACCATGTTAATCAGGCCACGGTAGTTCATATCCATGTGGTACCAGTGGTTCATTGCCGCACCCACCAGAATCATGGCTTTACCATGGGTTTTGTCAGCAGTATCGGCGAATTCACGCGCCACTTTGATCACTTTGTCGCGAGATACACCGGTGATTTTTTCCTGCCAGGCAGGAGTGCCGGGCACGTCATCATCATAGTTACGGGCAACACCGCCGCCACCCAGACCACGATCGAGACCGTAGTTAGCCATCATCAGGTCGTAAACGGTCGCGACTACAATTTCATTGCCGTCAGCATCTGTGATGGTTTTAGTGGGCACGTTACGCACCTGCACTTCGTCATGCTCACAGGAGACCCAGTGCTTGTTGGTATCGTCAGCGGCAAAGTGTGGGAAAGCAATTGCAGACACATCACCACCAATCAATGTCAGCTGCAGTTTAGTGTCTCTGCCCTCTTTGCCTTCGCGCTCTTCAATATTCCATTTACCTTTTTCACCCCAGCGGTAACCGATAGAACCCTGCGGGGAGACCAGTTCGCCATTGCTCTCATTGATACCAATGGTTTTCCATTCAGGGTTGTTGTCTTGACCCAGATTGCCTGCCAGATCGGAGGCACGCAGGAAGCGGCCTGGTTTTAATGAGTCAGCATCATACTTATCAAGTGTCACCAACATAGGGAAGTCAGTGTACTGACGCACATATTGCGTAAAGTATTCACTAGGGTTATCGAGATGGAATTCACGCAGAATAACGTGACCAAATGCCATACCCAACGCGGCATCAGAACCCTGTTTTGGGTTTAACCATTCATCGGTCAGTTTGGATACTTCGGCGTAATCCGGCGTGATAGAAACCGTTTTCGCACCCTTGTAACGCACTTCAGTGAAGAAGTGGGCATCCGGCGTACGGGTTTGTGGAACGTTAGAACCCCAGGCGATCAGGTAGTTGGAGTTATACCAATCCGCCGATTCCGGAACGTCAGTCTGCTCACCCCAAATCTGTGGTGATGCCGGCGGCAAATCACAGTACCAATCATAGAAGCTTAAGCATACGCCACCAATCAAAGACAGGTAACGTGCACCGGCCGCGTAGGACACCATGGACATCGCCGGAATCGGTGAGAAACCAACCACGCGATCAGGACCAAAGGTTTTAGTCGTGTACACGTTGGCCGCAGCAATAATTTCGTTGACCTCATCCCAGCTAGACCGAACAAAACCACCCATGCCACGCTTCGATTTGTAGGACGTCGCTTTGTCTTTATTTTCAACAATAGAAGCCCACGCCTCAACGGGCTCCATACTGGCACGCGCCTCACGCCACAACTTCATCAGAGGTTTACGGACTTTAGGGTATTTCAACCGGTTGGCGCTATAGATATACCAGGAATAGCTGGCACCTCGAGGACAACCCCGTGGTTCATGATTTGGCAGATCCGGACGTGTTCTAGGGTAATCGGTTTGTTGCGTTTCCCAGGTCACCAGACCATTTTTAACATACACTTTCCAGGAACATGACCCCGTACAATTCACGCCGTGTGTGGAACGTACGATTTTGTCATGCTGCCAGCGCTGGCGATAGCTGTCTTCCCACTGACGACTTTCATTGGTGGTTTCACCATGACCGTCAGCGAACTCGCCAGTCTTTTTCTTAAAGAACTGTAAGCGATCCAGAAATTGACTCATTGCTTCTCCTCCGATGACCTAAGATTTCTGCTAGGCCTATGTTACTTCTACTTTCTAATATTGGTTAATGCTGGGTGCTACTGTGAATCAAGGCGACTAAAGCCACCTTGATTTCAGACAAACGCCAAAATTAATTACACTTTTTTGATCTTTAAGGGTTATGGAACTCAGCGTTTTTACGCAGATAGAACCACCAGTTGATCAAAATGCAGACCGCATAGAAGACCGCAAAACCATAGAGCGCATTCTCAGGCGTAGTCAGCTTAATTTGCTCACCCAGCACCTTAGGAATAATGAATGCACCATAAGCGGCAACAGCAGACGTCCACCCTAATACCGGGCCCGCCTGCTCTTTATTGAACACCATGGAAATAGTACGGAAAGTAGAACCGTTACCAATGCCTGTAGCCGCAAACAGCACCAGGAACAGCAACAGGAAGGGCAAAAAAAACTCTTCAGGGGTTGCCGAGGCGTAGGCAGCTTTCATGAAATAAGCAACACCAATGGCACTGAGAACCATGACAACCGCACAAATTTGAGTCACCTTAGCGCCACCAACTTTATCGGAGATCCAACCACCGACGGGACGAATCAGTGCACCAATGAACGGGCCCATCCAGGCAAACATCAAGGCACTTGGACCGTTGGCGTTGGCAATATCATGCGTCATCACCCCATCAACCATGACATGCTGATAACCGAAGATCACCTTAATAGACAGACCAAAAGCCGCCGCAAAGCCGATAAATGAGCCAAAGGTCATGGTGTAGATCACACTCATTACCCAAGTATGCGTGTTACCGAAAATCTTGTACTGTCGTTGCAAGTTGGTTTTAACTTGGCCGGGCAGCAATTTCAGCAAAAATACCGTCAGCGCAATGACGATAGGCAACACAATCCACTTACTGATACCAAAACCTGAGCCACCCACTTTTTCTGGCAGCATCAGCCACAGACCAAAAATGGCCGCACCAAAGCCAATCAGTAGCATGCCGGAAATAATTGAAAAGGAACCGACCGGGTTAGGCAGGTTAGGCGTTACGTGCTCCTCCTTGATGTTGTTCATACCGAACCAGCCAATCAAGACCAATGGCACCAGAATGAGCAGCCACACCCAACCCGCATTATGAATATAGGTTTCACTACCTGCCGGAATTTTACCAATCAGCGTACCACTGGTATTTTCCAACACCATAGGGTCACCACCAAACATGCCAAATGTCATCACCAGCGGAATCAAAATCTGCATAGTGGTTACACCAAAGTTCCCCAGGCCGGCATTCAAACCCAGCGCCAATCCTTGCTGGCGTTTAGGAAAGAAGAAGCTGATGTTCGACATGGAGGAAGCAAAGTTACCACCACCAAAACCGGATAGTAGCGCCAGAACCTGGAACACCCACAGTGGTGTATCCTGACTTTGCAACGCAAAACCAGTGCCTAACGCAGGCAAAATCAACAGCGCCGTAGTGAAAACGATGGTATTTCGACCACCACAGAGTCGAATAAAGAAACTACTGGGTATTCGCAGCGTCGCCCCCGTCAGGCCGGCAATCGCCATCAAGGTAAACAACTCGGATTTTGCGAACGGGAATCCCAGGTTCAGCATCTGAACCGTGATAATGCCCCAGTACAACCAAACGGCAAACCCACATAATAAACTTGGAATGGATATCCAAAGGTTGCGATTAGCGACCCTTTTACCTTCAGATTCCCAAAACTGGTCGTCTTCGACGTCCCATTTATTGATATCTGACATTTTTATCTCCAAATGACAAAGTTAAAGTTTGAAGCGGTCACTGTTGCCGGCCTCTTCAGTGAGAAAGTTTTCCAACCTTGTGCACAGAATACGTGTTGGGAAGGGCAAATCCTTGATTTCAGTCAGGTACCTTATTTCAACAGAAAATTAGTAAAAGTACTGACAAGCCCAGAGCAGAACATCATCGTTTAGAGATAATAGCGGCCGATAACTGACACTGAGATTATTGAGGGACAAACAAGAGGTTTCGTAGCGCAAACATAAAATAACACGCCTGAAGACGAGTCTAAGGAACCGTTGGCTAACCATCGCTTAAGGCTTCAACATTAACCGGAAAAGACAGGCATCAAAATGCCTTAACACCCAGAGCCTGACGGGCGGTTTAACTTTAGATTGAAAAGTAAGTTCGCGTGCAGTTATTTGCCGCTTTAGAAGAGACGTAAGGGAAGTTCAAGACAGGTTTAAAAGCCGCATGCCTGGAAGCAGCACATGGAAAGAGTTTTCACTGTTATGAGTTAAAACTGGAAGTACTCAAAAAATTGGTAGCGGGGGCAGGATTTGAACCTACGACCTTCGGGTTATGAGCCCGACGAGCTACCAGACTGCTCCACCCCGCATCAAAGAGATCTTTTTAACTTCATTACCACTGGCTGGCACCAGCGCTGGCCGTTTGTTAATGGCCTCGTTAAAAAGTGTGGCAAGTATAGGGACCAGGCCTTGGCCGGTCAACCCCCATTCACCATCATTCTGTAACTAAATAACACTCATTTTAAAATGGTGCCGAAGGCGGGACTTGAACCCGCACGGCCATAGGCCACCACCCCCTCAAGATGGCGTGTCTACCAATTCCACCACTTCGGCATAAAACTATTTATTGATGCAAAGCTGCATCAATAATCTGGATTAAATTATTAGTCCAGATCAGGAAGACTAGCATCTGCAGGCTGTTCTTCCAGCAAACCTTCGTCGCTAATTTCTGGTAACGCTTCACCATCCACCTGGTCAACGGTCACGGCTTCAGGAATACCGGCGTTGGCATCAATAACCGACTTATCCTTAGCAACGATGGCCAGCGCAAAACTGGTCACGAAGAAAAACGTCGCCAGCACTGCTGTTGCACGAGTCATAAAGTTACCCGAGCCACCACTGCCAAAAACCGTTTGAGAGGCGCCAGCACCAAAAGAGGCACCCATATCAGCGCCCTTACCCTGCTGCAGTAATACCAACGCTATCACAGAGATAGCCAGTAATACGTGCACGATTAAAATTATACTTTCCATCATCTACTCACTAATTTGCAGCTGCACAAATTGCAGCAAAAGCTGAAGCATCAAGGGATGCACCGCCGACTAATCCGCCATCAATATCTGTCATGGCAAACAGCTCTTCGGCATTCTCAGCATTTACACTACCGCCATACAGTAACGGCACACGCTGAGCTATGTCTGCATCGCTTTCAGCCAGTTTCTCACGCAATAGTTTATGCACTTGCTGAGCCTGCTCGGGTGTTGCGGTATCACCGGTACCAATCGCCCAAACCGGCTCATAGGCAACTACTGCCTTTTCAAAACTCTTAATACCCGCAACATTAACAACCGCGTCAAGCTGACTTGAAACAACACTATCAGTCTCACCTGCCTGACGTTGTTCACGGGTTTCACCGACACAAAGTACTGGCGTTAAACCTGCAGCAATCGTAGCAACAAACTTCTCGGCGATATCGGTATCCTGTTCACCAAACAAACTACGTCGTTCAGAGTGCCCAAGAATGACGTACTCACAGCCTAAATCCTGCAACATCGACAGGGAAATCTCACCTGTATACGCCCCTTTTTCAAATTGGCTGACGTTCTGCGCGCCTAACGCAATCGCACTACCCTCTAATTGCTGCTGAGCCTGGGCAAGGTAGGGAGCCGGAGGACAGGCTACCGCCTTAACCGGGGGCTTTATGGCCGCCACATAGCCAGCCAGCAACTTGGCAAGCATTGCCTTGTCGGCATTCATTTTCCAATTTGCAATAACCAGTTTGGCGCGCATAAAGTCTACCTTTCCACGAAGCGCGCAATGGTATCTAAGTTAGCAACAACTTACAAGACAGCCGTGCGTACGGAAAACCATTAAGCCAATGCTTTTTCAACCTGATCGGCAAGCCCATTGGCAAGACTTGAAACCAGCTCAACATCATCGCCTTCGACCATTACCCGAACCAGCGGTTCGGTACCGGACATGCGTAACAGCACTCGTCCACGATCACCAAGCGTTTCCTCTGTTGCCGCAACAGCTTGCTGTACATCAGCATTAGCCAGAGGATCGCAACGCTCCTGCATCCGAACGTTCACCATCGTCTGTGGCATTTTGGTCATGCCCTGCTTCAATTCATGCAGGCTGGCATTATTAGAGACCATCGCATCCAGAATCTGCAAGGCAGAAACGATACCGTCTCCTGTACTGGTTTTATTCAGGCAAATAATGTGCCCCGATGACTCACCACCAACGGACCAGTTATTCTCCTGCAATTGTTCCAGCACGTAGCGGTCTCCAACATTGGCTCGAACAAAGGGAATATGTAACTCCTTTAAAGCCAGCTCCATGCCCAGATTGCTCATCAATGTTCCCACGACACCGCCATCCAGCACACCCAGCGCCTGCTTATGCTTGGCGATGATATAAACCAACTCGTCACCATCGACAATTTCACCGGCATGATCAACCATAATCAAGCGGTCACCATCACCATCCAGCGCAATACCTAAATCGTAGCCCTTTTCGACAACGGTTTTTTGCAATAACTCAGGCTTGGTGGCACCACACTGCTCATTAATATTGAGCCCATCCGGACTGACACCAATTTGATGGACTTCAATACCCAACTCCATCAACACACTCGGTGCAATGTGGTAAGTAGCGCCATGAGCGCAATCGACCACCACCTTTAATCCATTGAGCTTGTTGCGGCCAAACAAAGTGCTTTTACAAAATTCGATGTAACGGCCAGCCGCATCTTCAATTCGAAAAGCTTTACCCAGCTGGTCAGAGGAAACCGTCGTCATTGGCTGATCAAGCATCTCTTCGATGGCAAACTCTAATCGATCCGGCAATTTAGTCCCTTCGCCAGAAAAAAACTTAATACCATTATCTTCAAAGGGGTTGTGCGAAGCGCTGATGACAATGCCCGCCTGAGCACCCAGCGTACGAGTTAGATAAGCAATACCTGGCGTTGGCATCGGCCCCAGCAACTTAACGTTGACGCCCGCAGAAATAATGCCGGCTTCCAGTGCCGACTCAAACATGTAACCGGAAATACGTGTATCCTTACCAATCAGAATATTTTTTACGCCTTGTGCAGCAAACACCTTGCCAGCAGCCCACCCCAGCTTAAGCATAAACTCAGCGGTGATTGAGCCTTCCCCAACACGGCCACGAATGCCGTCGGTGCCAAAATACTTCTTCGCCATCCTAATACCCCTAAAACCTTACTGGCCGTGATTCATCACTGCCGCGGTCATTTTTAATACATCTGCAGTCGCAGCCACATCATGGCAACGCACAATATTCGCACCTTTGGCTACTGCCATTACAGCAACCGCCAGACTGCCATATAACCGTTCATCAACTGGCTTATTCAACACTAAGCCCACCATGGACTTACGTGACATCCCTACCAGTAGCGGTAAATTTAATCGCTGAAACTCGTCTAATCGATCCAATAACACTAGATTATGTTGCAGGGTTTTTCCAAAACCATAGCCAGGATCAAGCAGCAAGCGTTGTCGCTCGATACCCGCTGCACAACAAGCCTGCACCCGTTGATCAAGATAGCTAATAACATCATCAACCACATCATCATACTGGGGCTCTTGTTGCATACTCTGCGGCTCACCCTGCATATGCATTAAGCAAATCGGCAACCCTGTATCACGCGCTGCTTCCATTGCCCCTTCACGTTGCAAAGCTCGCACATCGTTAATCAAACTTGCCCCGGCCTGTGCGGCAGCAGTCATTAATTGCGGCGTACTGGTGTCGACAGACACAATGACATCAAAACGCTGGCGAATAGCCTCGACAACAGGCAACACACGATCTATTTCCTGCTGCGGCCCGACCACCTTAGCGCCCGGTCGCGTTGACTCGCCACCCACATCAATGATACTGGCACCATCGCGGATCATGCTATCGACAGTATGCAACGCACGATCAAGATTAACGCCAGTCGTGTCACCTTCGACAAAACGCCCACCGTCGGAGAAGGAATCCGGTGTGACATTTAACACCGCCATCACATGAGGAATGGATAAATCTAAAACAAGACCGGCGCAATCAAGTTGCGCCGGCATTTTCGGTAAGTTAGTCATAGAGAAACTTAATGCTCGCCAGCAGGTCGTCCATCTACCGAATCATCGGCTTTTTTGTCATCACGATCCAGAGTAGTCACCTTTTCGCTAGCCTCTGCACCGCCACCATTATCACTGTCGTCACCACTTGCGGGCGGTCTTGGCTTTTTGCCTTCCATAATGTCATCGATCTGCTCGGTATCAATGGTTTCATACTCCATCAAAGCTTCAGCCATAACATGCAGTTTATCGACATTCTCCTGCAACAGTTTTTCAGCCGTGGCATAACAGTCATCGATGATGTTACGAATTTCTTCATCAATTTGACGCTTAGTATCAGCCGACACATTACTGCCAGCTCCGCCAGCAGTACGCCCAAGGAATACTTCACCTTCATCCTCTTCGTACATCAGCGGCCCCATTTTATCGGATAAGCCCCACTTGGTAACCATGTTACGCACCATGCCCGTCGCACGCTGAATATCATTAGACGCACCAGTGGTAACACCATCTTTGCCAAGCGTCATTTCCTCAGCAATACGCCCGCCAAACAGACTACATACATTGCTGATTAGGTAACGCCGACTGTGACTGTAACGGTCCTCTTCCGGCAAAAACATCGTTACACCAAGAGCCCTGCCGCGCGGAATAATACTGACCTTGTAAACCGGGTCATGCTCAGGCATTAAACGGCCAACAATGGCATGTCCTGCCTCATGGTAAGCGGTATTACGCTTTTCGGCTTCAGACATGACCATCGAGCGACGCTCGGTGCCCATCATAATTTTATCTTTAGCCAATTCAAACTCGTTCATTTCGACCAGTCGCTTATTAGCACGGGCAGCAAACAGGGACGCTTCGTTAACCAGGTTGGCCAGGTCGGCACCAGAAAACCCTGGCGTGCCTCGTGCAATCACCGAGGCTTTGACATCATCACCCAGCGGCACTTTACGCATATGAACTTTCAAAATCTGCTCACGCCCACGGATATCCGGTAAGCCAACAACAACCTGACGGTCAAAGCGTCCCGGACGCAATAACGCGGGGTCAAGAACATCGGGACGGTTGGTCGCAGCGATTACAATCACGCCCTCTTTACCTTCAAAACCGTCCATTTCTACCAATAGCTGGTTAAGTGTCTGCTCACGCTCATCGTGACCACCTCCTAAGCCGGCACCACGATGGCGCCCCACCGCATCAATCTCATC
>LUKI01000045.1 GCA_001593685.1 Gammaproteobacteria bacterium F7 | reverse complement strand
CGCTGATTTTCATTGCTATTCTTTATACCTCTGCACCAGCGGTAGCGGCGATGGCACGACTGAACCTGATGGAAACCATTCAGCCCTCTACAGCAACTGAAAACCTGCGTTACGACGAACGCCCCCAGTGGTTTAAAAATTGGGAAACAACCGGTCTGCTGAAATTTGAAGATAAGAATGGCGATGGTCGTATCCAGTACACAGCGGACGAAAAAACCAATGAAATGGTGAAAGTGGACCGCGATATCATGGTGTTGGCTAACCCCGAAATTGCTCAGTTACCTAACTGGGTGATTGCGTTGGTGGCTGCGGGTGGCTTGGCCGCGGCGCTATCAACCGCAGCGGGGTTATTATTGGCGATTGCGTCAGCGATTTCGCATGACCTTTTGAAAGGCGTCTTTATGCCCAGGATCAGCGATAAGCAGGAACTTATGGCGAGCCGGGTTGCTATGGCTGGTGCGATTGCCTTTGCTGGATACCTGGGTTTTAACCCGCCAGACTTTGCCGCCGGAACGGTGGCTTTAGCGTTCGGGTTAGCGGCTTCCTCTATTTTCCCTGTATTGATGATGGGTATTTTTAATAAGCGCATTAATAAAGAGGGCGCCATAGCCGGCATGCTGACTGGCTTATCGGTGACGCTGCTTTACGTGTTCCAGCATAAGGGGGTCATGTTTATTGCTGATACGTCCTTCTTGGGAAGCATGCCCGAAAACTGGTTCCTGGGCATTGAACCAAATGCTTTTGGTGCGGTTGGTGCTGTTTTCAATTTTGCGGTGGCCTTTACGGTATCGGCAATGACAAAAGCGCCGCCTCAAGAGGTTCAGGACCTGATTGAGCATATTCGTGTGCCGATGGGTGTTGAAGCGGCGCAGGATCATTAGCGGGTGAAAGAAACGCCCTAATCTGCAAAACTTGGGGCTCCTGGTATTAGGAGCCCTTTTGTTTGGTCATGAGCTTATGTTTAAAAATAAACACATTATCACCGCGTTAATTGTGACGCCCATTTTGTCTTTGATGGGGTATTTCGCTGCTGATTATTATGTCTCTGAGCGCCCCCATCAGGCTAAGAGCGGTGAGAGTTATCAGTTGGTTCAGTTGCCAAATTGTCGCTACGCTAGCGGGCAGTGCGGGCTAAAGAATGGTAATTTCAAAGTAACTGTGACTGGAGATGCTACGGATTCGGGTGGTTTGTCATTACGCCTGGAATCTGAGTTTTCTCTGGATGAAGTCTATGTATCGGTGGTTAACTCTGCAGAGGAGCAAGAGGCTCCAACACAAATGAAGTCATTGTCCGATGATCGAAAAAACTGGCAAGTAAGTCTGTTTGTGCCCAATGCGACCGAGCGGCTTTTACGGTTGGCTGTGACCTCGGCTGGTGCCATTTATTATGCTGAATCGGGCATGGCTTTTTTGAATTACGAAACGAGTTTCCACAAAGATTTTCGTAAACAGGATTAATGCTGGGTTATTTATTAGGCACAGGAGGTTGAGGGGGAGTCATGTTCGCACACCAACCGGAAATACAGGTGGTTGCTGAGTTTCTAAAACGCTGCCCTCCCTTTAATGTGCTGCCAGAGGCTGAGTTTCAATGGCTGGTTGGACGTCTGGAGATTACCTATTTCAGGCAGGGCCATGTTTTTAGTGATGACGAAGATCAGGGCGGTTTGCGGATTTTACGCAGCGGAGCCGTTGAAATAAGAGATGCCAGCGGTAAGTTGCTTGATCGCTTGGGTGAAGGTGAAAACTTTAATATTGCAGGCCTTCGTAAAAGCCGGCCCGATACTCGAGCAGTGTTGATTGAAGATTCACTGATTTATTTGCTTAAACAGCCTGATTACCAAGCGTTACGAGAAAAAAGCCGGGAATTCGATCGTTTCTTCCATAGTCAGCGAGACCGCCGTTTGCGACGAGCGGTACGCTATGAGGCTTCTCCCCACCAGTTGATGACGCCTTTGGCGACGCTGATGAGCAAAGATGTGTTGATGATTTCCTGTGATAATAGCGTTCAGAAAAGTGCGCAAATGATGACTGAGCGCCGAGTTTCTTCGGCATTGGTTATGGATCAGGGGCGTTTATGCGGCATTATTACTGATCGTGATTTTCGCTCCAGGGTGCTTGCTCAGGGGATAACAGGAACCGCACCGGTAAAATCGGTGATGACCTTAAATCCAGGCGTCATTGATAGTCAGGCCACTGTCTTTGATGCCACCTTGCTGATGACTCGGCTGGGCTACCATCACTTGCCTGTCATTGATGAAGAGCGTGTTGTTGGCATTATTACCGCGTCGGACTTGATGCTGGCGAAAAAGAATGACCCCGTTTATCTGGTCCAACATATTTCACGACAAAGTGATGTGGCCGGGTTAAGTGCTGTTGCCGAAAAACTGCCGAATTTGTTAGTGGAATGGGTGGGGGCTCAGACGCGAGCCAGGCAGATTAGTCATATTTTTACCGCAATCAGTGATGCTATTACAACGCGCTTAATAGAGCTGGCGATTGAAAAGTTTGGAGCCGCGCCGGTACCGTTTTGCTGGTTGGGTTTTGGCTCTCAGGCGCGAGGTGAGCAGCTGCTTGGCGCAGACCAGGACAATGGGCTGCTAATATCGAATCAGGTGACCGAGACAGATAAAGCTTGGTTTGAGAAGCTCGCGACATTTGTTTGCGACGGCCTTAATGCCTGCGGTTATGTTTATTGCCCGGGTAAAGTGATGGCAACCACCGATGAATGGCGTCAATCATTATCGGGTTGGCAGCATACGATTAATCGTTGGACTCGAAGCCCAACACCGGATGCGGTGATGCGGGTGAGTATATTTTTTGATTTGCGGGCGGTCTATGGTGATGAATCGCTGTGCCAGCAGCTGCAAGGCTATATGCTAAGGCAAGCTTCGAAAAACAGCATTTTTCTGGCCGCGCTAGCGGCTAACGTGCTTGAGCATACGCCTCCCATTGGTATTTTCAGACGCTTTTTGGTTGAACGTAATGGCGAGCACCGTGACACGCTTGATCTGAAAAAGCGTGGAGTGATGCCGATTATTGATATGGTGCGAATTCATTCATTAGCGAATGGGCTTCCTCAGGTGAATACGCATGAGCGAATTGCCGAACTCGTGCGTCAAAAGGTCCTGGCAATCGCCGATGGGCGTAATCTTGAGGATGCCTTTGATTATTTAATGCAGCTACGCGTTAGTGAGCAGGTAAAACAGCTAACGCGTGGTGATCAAGTAAGTAATTATTATAATCCGAACAATCTGCCTGAATTAGGACGTAAGCATTTGCGAGATGCCTTTACGGTGATTCATGATGCCCAAGAGGCCATCAGGTTGAATTATCGCAGCGGCTTATAAGAGCATTTTTGAGGGGGCGTTATGTTCGATATGTGGTGGCTGGCACTCAAGCGTCGTCGCCTGAATGTTGATCAGCCTGCCATGCGCTCATTTCTTGAGGCGCCATTACCCTCGGCTAATAGCCGGTTTGGTGAATTAGAGTTTCTGGTTGTTGACCTGGAGACGACCTCATTGGATGCAGATAATGGTGAAGTTGTCAGCATTGGCTGGGTGCCGGTAAAGAGCGGCTCTATTCAGCTCGCCGATGCTGAGCACCACTTTTCAAAGGTGGATGCTGGCGTGGGGCAGAGTGCAGTTATTCATCACATCCGGGACAGTGAGTTGCATGGCGCGGCATCGGTCACCGCTATTATGAGCCGTTTTCTGGCGGTAGCAGCCGGCAAGGTATTGGTTTTTCATCATGCCGAGCTTGATATGGCATTTCTGAATCGTTTATCGAAAAAACTATATTCAGTGCCCTTATTGGCGCCTATTGTTGATACGTTACAGTTAGAGCGGCGGCGTTTGTTACGCAAGGAAAGTGCGCTTGCACCAGGTGTGTTACGTTTGCACCGTTGTCGACAGCGCTATAATTTGCCTGACTATCCGGGGCATGACGCGCTGACGGATGCCATTGCAACGGCAGAGTTACTGGTGGCGTGGGCTGTTTTTTCTGGCGGTAAACGGGGCGTATCGCTAGCTGATTGCCTGGCGTAGTGCTTTGTGGCTCTGAGCGAGGGGGGGGACTTAAGCTGTTGTCTGTTTGAAATTAATCGCATTATTCACAGGCAATGCCTGGGCAATATTTAATAAACCTGAAGTCAGTGGTTAACGCGCTATGACTGGTTTATTCTGGGGTTTTTCTGCGCTGTCTGCCGGACTTAAGCTGACGCTCGTGTTTTCACCAATATTTGCTTGATTCTATTAAGATTTATTCCAATCGTGATGCCTATTTGGTACTTTAGGCGCACTAATCGTGGGGCCAAATTGAGTGACGCCGCCATGTGTTGATTCGGAGTATAAAATGAGTAAAGAACGTTTAGTGATTTTTGATACCACGCTGCGTGACGGAGAGCAAAGCCCCGGCGCATCGATGACCAAAAGCGAAAAGGTGCGTATCGCAAAAACACTGGAAAAAATGCGCGTGGATGTGATTGAGGCGGGCTTTGCCATTGCCAGCCAGGGTGACTTTGAAGCGGTAAAAGCGGTTTCCGAGGTTGTTAAAGACAGCACTATTTGTAGTTTGGCACGAGCCAGCAAGGGCGATATTGAGCGTGCCGCCGAAGCGTTAAAACCGGCCAACTCTTCACGGATTCATACCTTCATTGCAACGTCCCCAATCCATATGAAGTATAAGCTCAAGATGGATCCGGACAGTGTTCTTGAGCGAGCAGTTGATGCCGTGAAAATGGCCCGTCAGCATACTGATAATGTTGAATTTTCGTTGGAAGATGCCAGCCGCTCGGAGTTTGATTTCATGTGTCGCGTGATTGAGAACGTCATTAACGCCGGTGCGGGTACAATTAATATTCCTGATACCGTGGGTTATGGCGAACCACTTGAGTTTGGCCGTACGATTGGCCGCTTAATTGAGAATATTCCAAACGCCGATAAGGCCATTTTTTCTGTGCATTGTCATAATGACTTGGGGTTAGCGGTTGCTAACTCGTTGTCTGCGGTGATCAATGGCGCGCGTCAGGTTGAATGTACCATTAACGGTTTAGGTGAGCGTGCTGGTAATGCCTCTCTGGAAGAGGTGGTGATGGCGGTTCGTACGCGTAAGGACCTTTTCCCTGTTGAAACTCACCTTGATACCACTCAAATTATGCCAGCCTCTCGTTTAGTTGCCAGCGTAACGGGCTTCCCTGTGCAGCCTAACAAGGCGATTGTCGGGGCTAATGCCTTTGCTCATGAGTCGGGTATTCACCAGGATGGCGTTTTGAAATTCCGTGAAACTTACGAAATCATGAAAGCCGAGGACGTAGGGTTGAACACCAACAAGCTGGTGTTGGGTAAACACTCTGGACGAGCGGCTGTTAAAGCCCGTTTTGAGGAATTGGGTATTACCTTTGAAGGGCAGGATGAGTTAAATGCTGCCTTTATTCGCTTCAAAGAGTTAGCGGATAAAAAACACGAAATTTTCGACGAGGATTTGCAGGCACTGGTCAATGAGGTCCAGGAAAGTGTCGCAGACCGTTTTGCTCTGGAGACACTGGAAGTGACCTCTAAAACGGGCACTGCACCGGTTGCTAAGCTCAGTCTTAAGATTGACGGTAAGGCGGTTGAAGCAAGTGCCGAGGGTGATGGCCCGGTTGATGCTGCGTTCAAAGCGATTGAAAGCGTTGTTAACAGTGATACCAGTCTGCAGCTTTACTCGGTTAATGCCATTACAACGGGCACTGACTCTCAGGGCGAAGTAACAGTACGACTGGAAAAAGGTGGTCGTATTGTTAATGGTAATGGTGCCGATACGGATATCGTGATTGCTTCTGCGAAAGCCTACATTAATGGCCTGAATGCGATATTAGCTGACCACGCCAAAGCACACCCGCAACAGGAAGGCATTTAAGCCTTAACGCTCATGCAGGCAAGACATCATCAGTACCTCAGTGCAATGGGCATACAGGTTTGGCAGTTGCGCGATCAGCGCACGGCTGAGCTATCGGATGATGTTGAAGTGGAGGCCGTCGCTGCAGAAGCCAGTAACCTGCTTGTTGACGAGCAGCCGCTGCCCAGCGAGCAGGTTCAAGCTGTTGATGGCTCACAGAACCCAGAAATTGTTCTTGAAAAAGCAACCATAACGCCGCCGCTAAACGCGCAACCTGAACCAGTCGCCCCAACTATGGGGCAGACCGTGCAAACTAACCCTGAGTTTCGGTTGGCATCCATTATTTTCCCTGGCCATGGCATGGTTGTCACTCAGGTGCCAACCGCCGCAGCAGAGCCTCTAAACGCTCAACAGCTGAGACTGTTGGGGAATATGCTTGCTTCAGTCGGAATAAATCAACTGAGTAAGCCCGAGGTTACTTTTTTTAATTGGCCGATGTTACGTAGCCCGGGCTTTGATCAGAGCGAAAAAGCTGCCTGTCAGGCCAGTCTGGCCTTTCTTAATGGACAGAAAAGCAAACATCAGGTGTCTTTTGTTCTGCTGATGGGGGAAGGTGCAGGGCGATACCTTGTTCCGCAGGTCGAGGATTTTGAGGGCGCTCGAGGGCAGCTTATTAGTGAAACATCGCCCCCACTCCTGCTGACGGATGATCTTGAGCATGTCATTGCTGAGCCTGCTTTGAAAGCGTTGGTTTGGCGTGATCTTCAGCCGCTCAGGCTTATTGTGGGCCAAACTTGAATGAGCAATAGTAAGCAGCTTGATGAGGCAGGCTTGAGCTGTAGATCAATGGCACTGGCAGACCTGGATCAGGTGCTTGAAATTGAAGCGCAGGTTAGTGTCGCCCCTTGGTCGCGGCGGAACTTTGAGAGCAGTTTGCATTCTCACAATCAGTGCTGGGTGCTATGCAAAAATAATGACCTTGTCGGCTATGCTGTGCTGTCTCTGGTGGCGGATGAAGCTGAGTTATTACTGATCGGAATTGCTCGCGAAGCTCAGGGACATGGCTTTGGTCGGTTGCTGCTGTTACACATTCTGGACTGTGCACAAAAGCTGAATGCTCGAGCTGTTTTTCTTGAAGTAAGGGCTTCCAACCACGTAGCCCAGAGCTTATATGCCAGTGAAGGTTTCAATGAGGTTGGTGTTCGCCCAGCTTATTATCCGGCTAAAAAGGGCCGCGAAGACGCCGTGATCATGGCGCTTGAATTTTAACAAATAAACTTAGAACGGAAGTAGATATAACATGCCGACACGCGACGATGATGAACTGGATGTTTTAGCTGGACTCTCTGCGAGCCGTGATGATGCTCCGGCGGGGGCTCGATCAACAGGGTCGAAACAGCGTTCAGCACAAGCTGCGGATAGCCAGAAACAAACAGCGCAAGGCAACGGTGGTGGGCAGCAATCTGAGGGAAATGGCAACAAGCAAAGCGCTGCCCAGCCAACGGCTAAGGGTGGAAAGGGCCTGCTGGTTGTTTTGTTTTTGCTATTGCTCGTGGTGATTGGGGCCTGTGTTTGGTTAGGACAACAGGTGTTAGAGCTACAGGCGCAACAGGCGGCGAGCAGTAATGCGCTACAGCTAGAGCGCTCTCGGGTTGAAAGTATCAGCGCTCAGGTACATGAGACAGGTTCCAGTTTTGTGGAAACCGGCAATGTGCTGGAGTCTAAGTTTAAGTTTTTTGATTCTGAGATACGCAAACTTTGGGATGTCTCTAATAAACGTAACCGCAAAGCCATTGAGGGAAATAAATCTCAATTGGCGAAATTGGATAAAACGTTACAGGGGCAGATGAAAGCCATTGAGGGTAAAGTTGCCGCTGCAGTCAAGGCTACCGATAGACTTAATAAACAGCTGGTTTCTGAAAACACCGCTTTAAGAGCCACCCTTGAAGCTCAAAATGAACAGTTACTCATTATGGCGGGCGAAATGGAGTTATTGCAGCAGCGTATTAAAAACCTGCCAAGTGATTTGGCTGCGCGTGTTGCGCTTAACGAAGAGGCGGTGAAAGCGATTGATGCCAGCCGACAGCAGTTGGTTAACCGGTTCACGCAGCTTCGCCAGGAGCTTGATAGCCTTCAGCGGCCAGCGCCTTAAGGCATATCAGCCTAAGGTTTTAAGGCAAAGTTAATGTCGGTTAGAGATGAGTGACTCAAACACTCTATTACTTATCGGGTAGCTCTGGCGAATGGCTAAACTCTTTTGAGCTGAAGGCTTTTATGAGGTTCACATAAAGGGATAGCAGTCCCCAAATCAGTCCTGTAACAACCCCTAGGTCAAGAATGCCGCGCCAGGGTTGAGGTAAAAAATGGGCTATTTGGATAAAGCATAAAATCATCAATGTCAGCGTAAAAGTGGCAATTTTTCGAGCGCGCGTGGTATGGAAAAATCCCATGCAAAATAGTGGCGCCAGAATCACGTGACAGGTTGTTGGTTGCTGACGCAGGTGACGACAACGGGCTGCAAAGCGAGGCGAAAATTTAAGCTGGAAACCTTTGTAGCCTTCAGAATAGGCCATCACGACAACGCTGATGAACAGGGCCAGCCAGTGAAACCATTGATAGTTGTAGTTGAAACTATCCAGTGCAATTTTACCGAGCCGGACGATAGCAAACAAAATCAGCAGGCTAAAGCCGGTGATGGCCCATAGAGAACCAAAAAATCCTGCGCTGTTTGAGTTCGATTGCATGCTGTTCTAAAGACCCTTTTGATGTGACGGTGATGGGATGATTAATTTAAGGCTATTACAAAAAGCGCCGCTATTATAGGCACTTGGAAGATTTAAGCCTAGGGGCGGACTTTACTTAATTGGGCCGCTATTTTTCAAGTGTCCAACGTGCGCTAGAGAAACGGCCTAACGGGTGGTAAAGTGCGGCAAGTGATTTTTACGACGGGAAATAAAATATGCGTTATCTAAAGTTTGGTATTTTGGCGTTGGCAGTATTGATGTCGAGCTGGGTGAAAGCGCAATCAGCAGAGCAAAACGCTGAAGTAGCCGAGTGTGTTGAACCGGGCATGATGCTGTTACCAGAAGGAAGTAAAGCATCCTCAGATGAAATGCTGGCCGCTCAAGTCGCGGTAAATCGTTATATTTCGGACACGAAAAACTTTTTAAGCTGCCTGCTCGCGCATGAAAAAACCATTGGCGATGCGTTGACCTATGAGCAAAAGAAAAGCTCAATTACACGCTATAACCTCGCCGTTGCGCGAATGGAGCGGTTAGTTGAAAGCTACAATAAACAGCTTCGCACTTATCAGCAATCCCATAATGAGGCTGGATAAGTTGACGGGAACGTCACCATAACAGGCTGTTAATAATACTTTTTTAAAGTGGTTAGCCCTGGCCAAAATTATTGTTAGTCATTTCCAGATAAGCTAACTCCTGAGCCGTTGAGGGTCGACCTAACAGTTCATTACGGTGCGGAAAACGGCCAAATCGCTCAATAATATCCAGGTGCTGCTGGGCAAAGGCGACATTGGTTTTGATCGTATCGGCAATTTGCGGAGCACAGGTTTTATAAAAGTCCTCAAAGAGTGCCAGGCAGCGCTGTTGGTGTTCCAGTGACTCACTATGCTCCAACGGCATGTAAAAGAAAATACGGTAGGCGGCGATCAACTGTTGGTCATGGCCTATTTCAAGCCCTTCCAGGGCTAGCTCTGAGGCCTGTTTATCATAGGCAAAAGCCCGGGCTGTGCCGCGGTAAATATTACGGCTAAATTGGTCTAACAGAATAATAAGGGCCAAACGTCCACGCGGATTGTTACGCCAATGGTTATAGTGCCCGTCTGCGGCGGCTTCTAAATCGCTGCTAAAGCGTGTCCGAATCAGTTCATCAAGTTGTGTATCAACATTAAACCAGCGAGCCTGATAGCTTTTGTCAGGCATGCCGTGCTGAAAATTTTTTCCAAACCAGAAGTCGAGAATAGCTGTGCTTTTGCTTTGCATCCGAGTCACCCTTTCAGCATGCGTTGGTAAGGCTAATTTAAGTTCGACAGGTTAAAGTGCGGGTTATATTGGTTATCGGAAAGTAGTTGAGTAAATTCAATTTCAAGCATAGGGCTATGAAAATAAAAGCCCTGGAATTTCTGACAACCGTTTGCTTCAAGGTATTGAATTTGTTCGATCGATTCAATGCCCTCGGCGATGACATCCAGATTAAGGTGTTCAACCATGGAAATAATGGTGTTGATAATTGCTCCAGCGCTTTCGTCGCCCGGAATATCTTTAACGAACGACTGGTCAATTTTCACCATGTCGATGGGGAGACGTTTAAGGTAAGTCAGTGACGAATAGCCGGTGCCGAAGTCATCAATGGAAATTTTAACGCCCAGCGCACGTAGCGCTCCCAGCGTTTCGATAATCTGCTCAATGTTATTGATAACCGTACCTTCGGTAATTTCGATATCAAGATACTGAGGGGGCACGCCAGTCTCTTTGAGAATAGCGGCTACCTGGTCAACAAAACCAGGTTGCTCAAATTCAACGGGACTGATATTCACGGCAAGCGTTAAGCCGTTATCCCATAGGTTCATGTCTATCCAGTGCTTCAACTGGTAACAGGCCTGGCGCATCACCCATTCGCCAATTTCAATTATCAGTCCTGATGACTCCAGAATGGGCACAAATTCCGCGGGAGAAATCAATCCAAAGGTTGGGGCATCCCAGCGAAGTAGCACTTCAGCACCGACTAGTTGTTGTAAGCCTTTATACTGCGGTTGGAAGTTCAAAAACAGTTCTTTGTTTTCCAGTGCCGAGCGCAGACGGCTTTCCAAATTGATTTTGCGGGTGACATCATTTGCCATGCTCATTTGGAAATAAACGATGCCGTTTCGGCCATTTTGTTTTGCTTTGTACATGGCGGTGTCGGCAAAGCTAATGAGCTTTTCGGCATCATTTTCAGCATTGCCCGGGAAATTAACGACCCCAATACTGGCGGTTACCTGTAAGGGCTGCTTGTTGGTTTGAATGGGGCGTGTCACCAGGCCCAGTAGTTTGTTAGCAAGGTCTTCGGCACGCTGCCTTGCAACGCTGGTATCGGTGCTTAAAAAGGGCAACAGTACGACAAATTCATCTCCGCCAATACGGGCGACAGTATCCTCAGCGCGTAGGTGGTTAGTGATACGCCAAGCTAAGGTTTTTAGAACCTGGTCACCGCCTGAATGCCCCTCTGAATCGTTAATTTTTTTAAAGTTATCGAGATCGATAAATAGGACGGCACCTAAGTGATTGTGTCGATTGGCTGAGACCAGAGCCTGCTGTAAGCGATCCTGTAGCAAGCGCCGGTTGGGCAGGTTGGTTAATGAGTCGTGGTAAGCCAGATGCTGAATCACATCTTCCTGCTTTTTACGTTCGGTAATATCTTTAACCGAGAGAATACACAGCTCCTGCTCTTCATAGGTGAAGAAACTCGCCGCTACTTCGACAGGGAATTGGTAACCGGATTTGGTTTGATTATTAGCAAAACTGGTATTGTGGCGCTGCTTTTTGAGGGTCTGCCACCAGCGTGGCCAGTCAGCCATGTTGAATTTTTTGTTCAGTATCTTAATGCTTTGCCCGACTATTTCGTCGCGTGGGTACTCAAAGACTCGGCAGGCAGTGTCATTGACTGAGAGAATACAGCCATTTTGGTCGACGGTGAAAATGGAGTCTGGTGACTGGTTAAGGGCGAAGTCACGCAGCTGTAAGTCTTGCTCAGCGCGATGGGTATTGTTGATATCCTGCAATAAGCCTTCAACCCACGTCGGCTGATTATTGATCATCTGGCAACGACCAATGGCGCGGACCCATAACACGCCTGAGTCGTGTCGCTGTAACGGTAGCGACAGATCGAACAACTCACCGGTGTCGCAGTGATTATTAAGGGTAACCTGAAGCTGTTCATGGTGGCTGTCAGCTACACAGTTAATGATGCTGTCAACGTCGGTTATTTGGGTTGCATCTTTATCAAGTAAGCGAGGTAACTCGCCACTCCAGTGAAAGCTCGTGTCGTCATGGTACCAGCTGCCAAAGGTTTCTATGTGATTGATACTATTCAGCGCCTGTTGGTTACTGAATAGTTGCTGTTGGCACTGTTGTAAGTTGTTTTGAGTGTCTTGCCATGGCTTTTCAATCCGTGTTTTTGAAAGCCGGCGAGTGACGACCAGTAACGCTACAGCGATACTTAAAAATAAGGCGAGTTGAAATAAGGCTTGTTGGTAAAAGGCTTGGTAGAGCTGATGGTTATCGATAACGAATGATAAGCTGGCAGTTTGCCCGGTGGTACCTGAAACCAACAGTTTTTTATGCTCGGTAATAGGCGCCATCAGCAGGCGAGTAGGTAAGCGTGGGCCTGTGTCCGGTAAGTCCTTTTTAGTACTCGCTAACTGAAAGTGGCTGGAGCTTATGCTGGCGTGAATCACGACGGGTTGACTCACGAACTGTTCCAACAGCTGTTTGGAAAGCTGGGCGTCATTAAACGAAATGGCCTGTTTGA
Organism: Gammaproteobacteria bacterium F7; assembly: GCA_001593685.1. Lineage (GTDB taxonomy): Bacteria > Pseudomonadota > Gammaproteobacteria > Pseudomonadales > IMCC2047 > IMCC2047. Next base: position 46 of record LUKI01000045.1, on the reverse strand, counting down.
TGGCCGGTTCAAGCAGACTTAATTGGCTGGATAGTAAGTGCTCTTG
>LUKI01000044.1 GCA_001593685.1 Gammaproteobacteria bacterium F7 | reverse complement strand
ACTCACCGCAGTCCACGCTGGAACGTATTCTGCCGCTGATTGATACAGTGCTGCGACGCACCGCCTATCTGGTGTTGCTGGTGGAAAATCCGGGCGCGCTAACGCAGTTGGTTACTTTGTGTGCCGCGAGTCCCTGGATCGCCGAAGAGCTGACCCGCTATCCGATGTTACTGGATGAGCTGCTGGATCAACGCGAACTCTACAACCCGCTGGATTTAGAAGGGCTCAGTGATGAGCTGCGACAGCACATGCTACGTATTCCTGAAGATGATGTCGAAGAGCAGATGGATTGCTTGCGTAATTTTAAACGGGCGCAGGTGCTGCGAGTCGCGGCCTCTGAAGTGGCCGGAGCCTTTCCTCTGATGAAGGTGAGTGACCACCTGACCTATATTGCTGAAGCGGTATTGCAGGAGGTGTTGCAATTGGCCTGGCAGCACATGACGGCAAAATACGGTGTGCCGCAGCAGGCTGAGGGAGAGCCCTGTGATCCGAGCTTTATCATTGTCGGCTACGGTAAGTTAGGCGGCTTGGAAATGGGCTATAAATCCGATCTCGACTTGGTGTTTTTGGATGATGCGCCCGACCAATTAGCGACCGATGGTGAAAAATCGATTGATAATGCTGTGTTTTTCACCCGTTTGGCTCAGCGTATGATTCATTTGCTAACCACGTTTACATCGGCCGGGCAGCTTTACGAGGTGGATATGCGGCTCAGGCCTTCTGGCTCGTCGGGCTTGTTGGTGACCTCGCTAGAGGGGTTCAAGCGTTACCAGGATAAGCAGGCCTGGACCTGGGAACACCAAGCGTTGATGCGAGCCCGGGTGATTACCGGTTCGCCGCGTGTGCAAAAGGAGTTTCAGCGGCTGCGCAATGAAATCCTCTCAAAACCTCGTGATGAGAGTGAGTTGTGTGAGCAGGTACTGGAGATGCGCGGTAAAATTACGGAAGTATTTGCCACCAATAAGCGCGAAGAACAGGTACTAAAAACCACCTTTGGGTTGAAATATGATGCCGGCGGTATCGTTGATATTGAGTTTATTGTGCAATATGCCGTGCTGCGGTGGTCACAAAACCATCCAGAACTATTACAATACAGCGATAATATTCGTGTGCTTGAGGTGTTGGAGCAGCTAGGGCTGTTTTCCGCGCAGGATGCCGAGTGGTTGCGTGAGGCCTACAAAGCGTTACGCTCTGCAATTCATCGCCTGACGTTGGAGCAACTGCCAAGCCGCTTAAGCATGGCAGAAGTGCAGCAGCGAGGCCTTAATGAATACCGTGAAGCGGTGGTTCGTATTTGGCAGCAGACTTTTAAAACGGCTGAGTAAGCTCGACGAATGGAACAGTTTTTTAATTTAGTCTGGCTCGACCGGGCCGGCTTACAGCGCCCCTGCTTGCAGGGGCGCTTCAGTAATAGGAGTAATCTGGTATGAAACCAGTGTCGATGGCGGATCTTGATGGTCTGATTTGGTTGGATGGTGAAATGGTGCCTTGGCGTGAAGCTAAAGTACACGTGTTAACCCATACATTGCACTATGGTATGGGCGTTTTTGAAGGCGTGCGTGCCTATAACACCTCTAATGGCCCCAGCATCTTCCGTTTACAGGATCATACTAAACGCCTGTTTGGCTCTGCGCATATTCTGGGTATGGATATGCCCTTTAGCCAGGACGAGTTAAATGAAGCACAACGTCAGGTCGTGCGTGAAAATAATCTGCAAGCGGCCTACTTGAGACCGCTGTGTTTCCTCGGTTCCGAGGGCATGGGGTTACGTGCAGACCACCTTAAAACTCACGTGATGATTGCTGGCTGGAACTGGCCTTCCTATGTGTCGCCTGAGTTGATGGAAAAGGGCATGAAAGTGCGTACGTCTTCCTACACGCGACACCATGTGAATGTCACCATGTGTAAAGCCAAGGCGGTTGGTAACTATACCAACTCGATTCTGGCATTACGTGAAGCGTTACAGAGTGGTGTTGATGAGGCGCTATTACTGGATCCAGAGGGCTATATCGCGGAAGGTTCCGGCGAGAATATCTTTGTCATTAAGGATGGCGTGTTGATGACGCCAGAGCTGACCTCCTGCCTGGATGGTATTACTCGTAACACCATTATGCGTTTTGCCGATGATTTGGGCTTGAAAGTCATCGAACGGCGTATTACCCGTGATGAAGTCTATGTTGCCGATGAGGCCTTCTTCACTGGTACCGCGGCTGAGGTTTTACCGATCCAGTCACTGGATGGGCGTGTGATTGGCAGCGGTTCTCGCGGACCAATCACTGAAAAACTGCAAACAATGTACTTTGACCAGGTGATGGGTCGTCGGGCAGAATATCCTGAGTGGCTCACGCCAGTAGCTTAAAGGCTTAAGGCTTTAATTAGCCTGATTTGGGAGCTGCTTCGGCAGCTCTCTTTGGTTTTGAGCAGTTGTTTTAACTGTGCTTTAAACGAAAAGGATCGACGTGAAGATACTGATTGTTGGCCCATCCTGGGTGGGTGACATGGTGATGGCGCAAACGCTGTTTATGGCCCTGAAGGCGCGAGATCCTGATGCAGTGATCGACGTGTTGGCGCCACAGTGGAGCCGTCCGATTCTGGAACGGATGCCCGAGGTCAGTGCGGCACTGGATATGCCGATAGGACACGGTTCTCTGCAGCTGGGTATGCGCCGCAAATTGGGGCGCCAGCTGAAACGCCACGGCTATGATCAAGCTATCGTTTTGCCCAACTCCCTCAAGTCTGCGCTGGTTCCTTTTTTTGCTGGCATTCCTGAACGTACCGGCTGGCGTGGCGAAATGCGCTACGGCCTGCTCAATGATATCCGCCTGTTAGATAAAGCGCGTTACCCCCTGATGATAGAGCGCTTTATTGCGTTGGCCTATGAGCCTGGTGCTAAACTGCCTGAAACATTACCGCGCCCCAATCTGGTTGTTGATGCTGCCAATGTAAAGACCAGTCTGGAGCGTTATTCGCTAGATTTAACCCGCCCTGTATTGGCGCTTTGTCCGGGCGCTGAGTTTGGTGAGGCTAAACGCTGGCCGGCTAATCATTACGCAACGGTTGCTCAGCATAAAATTAATGAAGGCTGGCAGGTGTGGTTGTTTGGTTCTCAGAAAGATCATGGCGTTGCGGAGCAAATTAAATCCCAGCTCTGTGAGCAGGGGCGGCAGCATTGCACGAATTTGGCGGGAGAAACCAGTCTGGCCGATGCTGTGGATCTGATGTCTGTTGCCGATGCTGTGGTGAGTAATGACTCGGGCTTAATGCATATTGCCGCGGCTCTCGGGCGTTCTTTGGTGGTGTTGTATGGCTCGTCCTCTCCGGATTTCACGCCGCCCCTCAATGATAATGTCAAAGTGCTGCGCACTGGCATTGAGTGTAGCCCCTGCTTTAAACGCGAATGCCCATTGGAGCACATGAAGTGTTTAAAAGACCTACAGGCAGACAGTGTGCTAAAAGCCATGGCCGAGTTGTTGCCTGAGACATTGACGCAGGCTCATTAATCATGCGCGTGCTGATTATAAAAACCTCTTCTCTGGGGGATGTGATTCATACGTTGCCCGCATTGACCGACGCGGCTCGCCACTTTCCAGGTATTCAATTTGATTGGGTGGTGGAAAAGGGGTTTTCACAGGTGCCAGGTTGGCACGCCAATGTAGATAAAATTATTCCCGTCTCTTTGCGGCGATGGCGTAAACAGCCGCTTAAAGCACGAAAGTCTGGCGAGTGGGCTGAATTTAAGAATGACATTGGCGCGACAGATTACGACGCTGTGATTGATGCGCAGGGACTGTTAAAAAGTGCAGTGCTATGTCGTTACGCAAAGGGCCCCCGCTTTGGCCTGGATAAGAACTCTGCCCGTGAACCGCTCGCTAGCCGTTTTTATCATCACAAAATTTCGGTGCCTAAAGGCCAGCATGCTGTGGAACGGACTCGGCAGTTATTTGCCGCATCACTGGGTTACCAACTACCGGAATCACTGGGTGAATACCAAATTGACCGGGGACGTTTACCGCAAAACCCTCACAGTGGCGATTATCTGTTGTTTTGTCATGGCACTACCTGGGCAACCAAACACTGGCCTGACCCCTATTGGCTTGAGCTAGCCAAACAGCTGTCAGCGACAGGGCTAAAAATACTGCTGCCCTGGGGAAATGACGTTGAGCGCCAGCGCGCCGAACAGATTGCGGCGGTGGGTAGTCACGTTGAGGTGTTGCCGCGCTCCAGTTTAAGTGAGCTGGCGAGCATTATCGCTGGTGCCCGTGCTGTGGTGTCTGTGGATACCGGGCTTGCACATTTGACGGCGGCAATGGCGGTGCCGAATATCACGCTATACGGCCCGACGGATCCCAAATTAGTGGGCACCTATGGTGCGCATCAAACACGTTTAATTGCGAAAAATTATACCTTACAGGGTGATAATTCTATTGAACCCAAGGTCTTTGCAGCGTTAACACCGACTATCGTTTTGGAACAGCTTAAGACGATGTTGTCTGAGGAGAAGGCGGGGTGATTTTTTCCTTCGCCCTTTATAAGTATTTTCCCTATGGTGGGCTACAGCGTGATTTTCTGCGAATCGCTCAAGCCGTACAGGAGCGGGGGCATCAAATTCGCGTTTATTGTCATAGTTGGCAAGGCGATCAGCCTGCCGATTTTGATGTCGTTATGGTGCCCGTGAAAGGGCATACCAGTCAGGCTAAAAACCGCTTTTTCACCGACTGCATGCAACAGGATTTGGCAAAAAAGCCGGTCGACTGTGTCGTTGGTTTTAATAAAATGCCGGGACTGGATGTCTATTATGCCGCTGATGGTTGTTATGCAGCAAAAGCCATTCAGGAGCGCGGGAAGTTTTATGCGTTAACACCTCGCTATCGGCACTTTAGACGCTATGAAGAGGCGATTTTTGGTGTCGGGCAAAAGGTCGAAATTCTGATGATTTCGGCGTTGCAGCAGGCCGTTTATCAGCAGCTTTATGGTACAGAGTCGGCCCGTTTTCATATGTTGCCGCCGGGTATCAGTAAAGATCGTATTGCACCTGATAATGCTGACGATATACGCGCTGAATTTCGTCAGGAATTCAAGCTTGGCGAGCAAGACCTTTTGGTGTTGATGGTTGGTTCAGGTTTCAAAACCAAGGGCGTTGATCGCTCTCTGTTAGCGCTAAGCGCCTTGCCGGCGCAATTAAAAAGTCGCGTTCGCATGTTTGTGATTGGTCAGGACAACCCATCCCGGTTTATTGCTCAGGCCGATAAACTGGGCTTGTCGCAACAGGTTACTTTTTTTGCCGGACGAGATGATATCCCCCGTTTCCTATTAGGCGCTGACCTGCTGATACATCCGGCCTACCATGAAAATACCGGTACCGTTTTGCTTGAAGCGGTCGTGTCTGGTTTGCCCGTTTTAACGACTGCCGCCTGTGGTTATGCGCATTATATTGACGATGCCAAAGCTGGCCGTGTATTGCCTTTACCCTTTGAGCAGAAAGCACTGGATGATCAGTTACAGGACATGCTGACCTCTGATCAGCAGTCAGTTTGGCGCAAAAATGGTATTGCCTATGCGGCGGAAGCAAATATTTATGGATTGATAGACTACGCTGCGGAGTTGATTGAGCAGTTTGCCAAAGGTGAAGCGGTATGAAATTGTACCTTCGTGAGGACATTAAGTCCGTTTGGCAGGGAAAAGACCCTTTTCAGGAAGTGTTGAAACTTAAAGGTGAGGTGTTTCGCGAGGTCAAAGAGCGAACAACCTTGCGCTTTGAACTGAACGGGAAAAGCTATTTTCTTAAGTTGCACCGAGGCATAGGCTGGGCTGAAATTTTCAAAAACTGGCTAAATTTAAATCAGCCTATTTTGGGCGCTGAGCAGGAATATCAGGCAATTCTTAAGCTGCAGCAACTTAATATTGAAACCATGAGTGTTGCAGCCTTTGGTGAAATAGGTGTCAATCCAGCGAAAAAGCTATCCTTTATTATTACTGATGATCTGGTGGATACCGAAAACCTTGAGGATTACTGTCGTAACTGGCCACAGCAACCACCGAATCCAGGTTTTAAACGACAGTTGATCAGGCGTATTGCCAGTATGAGTAAAACCCTGCATGAAAATGGTCTCAACCATCGGGACTATTATATCTGCCATTTTCACCTGCATTTGCCGAGCTTGCCTGCATCCGGGCCGGTTGCCGATGAGGCGATTCACCTGCATCTAATTGACCTGCACCGCATGCAACAGCGCCAAAATATGCCTGTACGTTGGGCCGTAAAGGATATTGGTGGATTGTATTTTTCAGCGATGGAGATCGGTTTAACCAAGCGGGATATCCTTCGGTTTATGCGTGTTTACAAGGGGCAGAGCCTGCGAGAGGCGCTTGTTGAAGCCAAGGCTTTCTGGCAAGCCGTTGATCAACGTGCCCAGCAGCTTTATGCCAAAGGGTTACGAAAAGGTATTGTTGGTCTTGGGGCTGAAGATGAGGGCGCTGAGCGTGACGCTTAGTAGCTCACAGCTGATTGCTGCCGGTCGGGTGCTGGAAGCTCCCTTTGAGGTTGAGCTGGAGTTATCTGGAGAGCTGAAGGTGGCGCAATGTCTTGAGGTGCTAAGACTTGTGCCGGGTCGACGAGTGGTCGCCAGAATGGTCATTGATGGAGAGACGTTTCTAGGGAAACTATTCTTGGGGAGTGACGCATCAAAGTACTGTTTGCGGGAAAAAAATGGCGTTGAGGCGCTGCACAATGCCGGCATAAAAACAGCACCCTTGGTTGGTGGTGGGCGTTTGCATGACCGGGGTGGTGAAGCGCTCTTAATGGAGTATTTACCGAATATCAGCCACTTGTCAGCGCTTGCTCAACCATCCTCAGAAAGCGGCAATGAGCTGTTATGCTCTGCAGTTGAAATGTTGGCGAAACTCCATGATAACGGATTGGAGCACCAGGATTGTCATCTGGATAATTTTTTGGTTGCCGATCAGGCACTATATCTAGTCGATGGCGATGCGGTTAAGCAACGTAACCAGCTAACTGATGAGCAGGCACTGAGGAATTTAGCCTTATTTTTTGTCCAGTTACCGCTGTTTTTAATGCCTCAGTTGCCCGAATTAATTCGTGTTTATTGTCGTTGCCGAGGCTGGCACAGTGGCGAGATTAAATCACAGCTGGATGTGTTGGTAAGACAGCAGCGAGCTGATCGACAGCGACGGTTTCTCAAAAAAATATATCGGGATTGTACGCAGTTCAAAGTTGATCAAAGTAAGTCACGCTTTGTCGTTGTTGATCGAGCCGAGGAGTCGGAGGAGCTTACCGATTTAATTGATCACCTCGATGAGGCTATAGCGGCCAGTGAATTGCTGAAAGATGGCAATAGCGCAACGGTTGCAAAGGTGGTGCGTGGTAATAGAAGCTTTGTCGTGAAGCGCTATAATATGAAAAGCCTCTCACACCGACTAAAGCGTTGCTTGCAGCCGAGTCGAGCCTGGCTTTCATGGCGTAATGCGCAGCTACTATGTTTTTATGGTGTGGCAACGCCAAAGCCTTTGGCTATGGTTGAGCAGCGTGTGGCAGGGCTGCGAGGTAAAGCCTACTTTATCACGGACTATGTTGAGGCGCCCAGTGCGCTGGCGTTTGTTGAGCAGGTGGGTGATGTTGAGCAGACACAGTGGCTGGCTCAGCAGTTTAAGTTGCTATTTAGCTTGATGAGGTTGTTGAGTATTAGTCACGGTGACTTCAAAGAAAGCAATTTTCTTGTCAAAAACGATGCGTTATGTGTGATTGATCTAGATAGTATGCAATTGCACCATTCAGAAAAGGCGCTGATGAGCGCATTGGCAAAAGATGGCGAGCGGTTTATGAAGAACTGGTCTGCTGACCCCCGCCTTAGCGCTATGATGTCGCAGGCGTTGTCCGATATTTCCCCCTAGTTACCGACAAGATTGTTTCTCTTAAGCTGTTTTTCCAAGGCTGAACGGTAATGGATTTTTTTCTTTTCCTTGATGTTGAGCGCGTTAATGTAGCTGTCTACAAATAGCTTGCTCTGTGCGTTGGGGAATAGTGCCGCGACATGAGCTGGGTAGCGGCAGAAGTGTTGCAGATTTCGTGCGCAGAGCCCTGCGGGCAGAGTTTTTCGATAAATTTTCATGTCCGATACATCAATTAACCCTAACTTATTCTCAGGTGTAAGAATCACGTTGCCCAGGTGTATGGAGCGAAAATAAATGCCAAGCTTGTGCAGCTTTGCAAGAAAAGCTGCAAATTGCTGAATGTGCTTTTCCTGGAATTGCTGGTTATTGATTAAATCATCCAGTGAATCGCCAGGGAGCGGCTGGTAGACGACGGCAACACGAGAGATAGTGGGTACTCGGTAGACAGCTGCCTTGCTAACGGTTTGGATGCCCAGTTTGGTCAGGTGTTTGACGTTGTCAAAGAAACGTTTGCCATAGGGGTAAATCAGCGCTGAAGAAAATAGCCGTTTACGACGAAACAGTTTCATAATTCGTCCGTCATTTAACTTTAGCACCTTGTCTCCATGGCCGTCGGCGGCAAGCACTTCAGCGCCTTCGCGCAGTGCCAGATATTTTTCCTTGCTTAGGGTTTTCATGGTGAGCTGTGGGTTGCCTCTGGCTTAAAGGAAAGAATAAATACTTTATCGTCTTTTTCGTTGGAGAAGGTTTGTAGCAGCTCCCAGTGTTGGGATGATAGAAGTGCGTTAACTTTCTTTAACTCCATTGTTTCTTTGTCTTTGATTCGAATAGCGAGCAGGTCAGGATTTTGTGATTGCGCCAGCTGAGCCAAGTTTTTGGTTTCTAAAGTGAGGCACTGGTGCCAGCAATTAGCACCCAGTACGGCAATTTGTTGGGTATTTGTTAAAAGGGTTTGCTCGGGCGTCTTGTTTTCTTTTATCCAGTCTGCGGCATTTTTAATATATTCTTTGGAACTGCCTGAGCTAATCATGCTGTCTAGCGCTGGAATAAGTAATAAAAAAATGATTGCGATTCGGCGCCAGTGAAACTTTCCGGGCTGTTGCCATAGCTGTTCGATACGAAAGGCTAATGCAAGCATGACGATGAGCACGGCAGCAATGCAAAAGCGGTCAGTCATGAAATATTTTCTAAAGCTCAAGAGAAGCAGATACGAAAAAATAATCAGCAGAAACGTGGATAAATAGGACTTATATTGACTGCTTGAGAATAACGGTTGTTTGTATTGCCAGGCGAACAAAATTAAATAGGGCAGAGTGAGGGCGTGTAAGAGGGTATATATAACTAGGCCGATTAACCCCGTGCCGACAATTACCCCCATGTCGTTAGCGGCGAACTCGTGGGGCGCCTGTTGTGAGAAAGCGCTGACAATCCGTTCAAACTCATTTACTGTCGCTTTGAAAAAATCTGCTAAAGAGGCTATTTCTGTGATTAGACGAAGTTTGTCTGATAATTGTGGGGTGGCAAAAATGAAAACGATGCCGACTAGAGCGATACAGGCGAGCAGACTATAGCAAATCGCTGCTTTTTTTATGCGATCTTTAAGACCAAAGTCACTGTTAGTGAGTAGCGCTAGTGGTGCAAACAGGGCAAAAAACACAGCTTCGGTACGGAATAGAATTGCCGTGAGGGTTAAGAAAAACCACGCTAGCACATGCCTGAAATGCCTGTTTAAGCTAAAACGCAGCAGCTGCTGGAGGGAGAGTAATACGAACAGCCAGAAGCCCGAATCTCTTGTAATGTAATCACGGTAATCATTGAGTGTCGGCAGAATGCTTATGACGAGTAGGGCTAATAATTGCGTGCGGGTTGAGCCACCAAGGTCGCGAGTGAGAACAATAAATGTGCAGGTTAGCGCCGCGTAGGTTAAGGCAATAAAAAGGTGACCCGATAACTGAAGTGAAAGACCAGTAAACGAGTGTATTGCTGCAATAATGATGGATAAGAACGGCCAGGGATAAGTCTCAACGGCAGCCTCTAAACCATTATCGAGAAATGTTTGAGCGGTAAAAATATAAAGTAGAGAGTCGGGGCTAATAACATGTGAATTGCTGATATAAAGCCAGGAAATTAGCAGGCTGCTGATAATGCTGAGAATGAGAACTTGTTTCGAGCTAGGTTCGAATGGTTGATTACCAGTCGTTGCCATTAATGTGAGTCCCTGTGCTGAGCTGAAATATAGCAGGCTATTCTATATGGCTGGTCAGCGACTATAAAACAAAGAATGGAAAATAAATGTGTGAATTAAAAACTAAAAGGGCCTCAAGAGAGGCCCGTATCGTCCTGGGTTTTACCCGGGATCTTTATCTAGCAGGCTAATTATAGGGCCATGGGCTGAGTAGCTGAAGTGATCTTTTTCTATAACAGGTGGCGACAATAAAAATGACTGTTATAAAAATTGTTGCGGCTTGTTATTGGAAATAAAACTGTACATATTTGCTTAAGCGAATATAATTCGCAGCATGCAGCTTGATGAGTTTTCAAATATATTCAAATCCCTTTCTGAGCCGGTTCGGTTACGGGTTATGTACCTGTTGTTGGAACGAGGTGAGCTGTGTGTTTGCGATATTGTTAGCTCACTGGAGGTGTCGCAAAGTGTGGTGTCGCGACATCTGGCGTATCTCCGCAACGCGGGGTTAGTGAGTTCTCGTCGTCAGGGCGTGTGGATTTATTACCAGCTGGCTGAGAGTAATGATTTTATCCGGCAGTTGTTGGCGCTGTTTAAGCAGTCTGGTGAGGATTGTGTCACCCTCAAAGGTGACTTGAACAGGTTGCAGGCAGAGGGGCGGGAGTCCAACTGCTGTTAGTTGGTGCTTTAGCGAGATATTTTTTTGGATTATATATTTGTTTATGCGTATATACGGTTTTAGGAGTTTTTGTGATGACCTGTCGTGTTGCTATTAATGGTTTTGGTCGAATGGGCCGTTTGGCTTTGCGTGCCGCCTGGGGAAACCCTGATTTTGACATTGTGCATATCAACGAAGTTGCAGGAGATACCACTGCTGCTGCTCATTTGCTGAAGTTTGATTCGGTGCATGGTACTTGGGATGTAGATATTCATGGTGATGATGGGGTGCTGAGTATTGACGGTCAAAAGCTGAGTTTTTCACAAAATCGCGGTTTGGATGAAACGCCTTGGCGTGAGCTGGGCATCGATGTGGTGGTGGACTGCACCGGGAAGTTTAAATCCAAAGAGGCGTTGGCCCCCTATCTGGCGGCGGGTATTAAAAAGGTAGTGGTGTCGGCTCCTGTTAAAGATGGAACGCTAAATGTCGTCATGGGTGTTAACGATGAGCGCTATGACGCCAGCCAGCACGATATCGTTACGGCCGCCTCTTGCACGACTAACTGCATTGCACCGGTGATTGATGTTGTTCATCGTGAATTTGGCATTCGACATGGCTCGATGACAACCATCCACGACCTGACCAATACACAGAGCATTCTGGATGAATACCATTCAGATTTACGGCGTGCACGCGCCTGCGGACAGTCATTGATTCCTACCTCTACGGGATCGGCAACGGCTATCGCTGAAATTTTCCCGGAACTGCGAGGCCGCTTAAATGGTATTGCGGTGCGAGTGCCGTTAGTTAATGCGTCATTGACGGACTGTGTTTTCGAGGTTGAACAAACGGTCACCGTTGAGCAGGTCAATGCAGCATTAAAGTCAGCTGCTGAAGGGCGTTTATCAGGTGTTTTAGGTTATGAGGAACGGCCGCTGGTGTCGGTGGATTATACCAACGACAAACGGTCAGGTGTTGTCGATGCTCTTTCAACCATGGTGATTAACGGTACTCAGGTAAAGCTGTTGGTTTGGTACGACAATGAAATTGGCTATGTCCATCGCATGATGGAGCTGGTCAGCAAAGTTGCGCAAAGGCTTTAATAAAAGGGTTGTTTCCAGTGAAAGCTGATGTTCAACAGTACCTTGTGGTGACCGGTAGTTATTGGGGGTTTACGCTGACTGACGGCGCATTACGGATGCTGGTGCTGTTGTACTTCCACGGCTTGGGCTACAGCCCTCTTGAAGTAGCAATGCTATTTTTGCTGTATGAGTTTTTCGGGGTTGTTACTAACCTGCTGGGTGGATGGCTGGCGGCAAGGCTTGGACTCAATGTTACGCTGCGGGTGGGGTTGCTGTTGCAGGTGATTGCTCTAGCCATGTTATTGGTGGATCCCGCCATGTTAAGTGTCGCTTATGTGATGGCGGCGCAGGCCCTGTCAGGAATTGCCAAAGATCTTAATAAAATGAGCGCCAAAAGTAGTATTAAACTGTTGGTGCACGGTGAGGCGCAGGCGAAGCTTTATCACTGGGTGGCGTTACTGACAGGCTCGAAAAATACGCTTAAGGGGATTGGTTTCTTTGTTGGCGCGTTGCTGCTGGCGGCTCTCGGCTTTCGAGGCGCAATTGGTGTTTTGGCTGGCGCGTTAGTGGTTGTGTTTTTGGCTAGTACGTTTTTGCTGAAGCGCGATATGGGTAAGGCACACTTTAAGCCCAAATTTACAGATGTTTTTTCAAAGTCTGCAACGGTGAACCGCTTGTCTCTGGCGCGCTTTTTCCTTTTTGGCGCGCGGGATGTGTGGTTTGTGGTAGCTCTTCCCGTATTTCTACAGAGCCAGTTACAGTGGAGTCATACTCAAGTTGGCTCGTTGCTGGCAGCCTGTTCAAGTCACCTTTGAGGGTGACACAATCCTCACC
>LUKI01000043.1 GCA_001593685.1 Gammaproteobacteria bacterium F7 | reverse complement strand
CATCTTTGAGGCGGCATTCTAATTGCAAACGAAATAGAAAAGCAATGACAATGTCGATGACAGAGCAACATCGCGTGACGGTCTTTTCCGGGAGCGCTTTTGATAATGTTTATGTATAGCCACTTTAGCCGTTGGGGGTTTAGTCTGGATGAATAAGAAAAAAGTACAGCGCATTATGCTGGGTATCGCTTTTGCGATTGTGTTAGCTGGTTTGATATTAATTGTTGGCGAGCTGTCGAAAACAATCGTACCGATTAAATTATTTGGTAGCCTGAACCTGGGCATTGTACTGATCGTAGTAGGGGCTGTTGTGACCTTTTTGGCACCCCGGCCTGCGCGTAAAAAAAAGAAGTATCGCGGCTTTTGAGGGTGTCCGTGACTGACCTGATAAGGAGAGGGGCATTTTGATGCAAGAAACGCAGCTGTTCGACGAGATTAAGCATTTTCTTAACACGCAGGTGCAGGGTGTTTTAGCAACGCTGGACGCTGATCAGCCCTGTCTTCACTTGATGGCCTACGGATTTAGTGATGATTTAAGAGAGCTTTATCTTGTCTCCTATGCCGATACTCGCAAGGTTAGCAATATGCTGGCTCAGCCCAAGGTGTCCATGCTGTGGGATAATCGCACGGGTAACAGCGCTGATCACGTTGACGGGCTGGCTCTGAATGCCGTTGGCCAGGCATATAGGCTTGATGAGACGCGTTTCGATGACATTAAAGCCCTGCTGTTGAAGCGTAATGCAACGCTGAAAACGCTGCTATCCAGCGATAGAGCGGCCATTTTTTCGGTAAGTGTCAGTGAATATGTGTACGTAAAGGGTTATTCCGAGGTTTACCAGCTACAGCCCTAGTGTTTATTTTTAATCACGACTTAACTGCCAACGCCCGGCATTGTGGTCAAATGCCTGGTAGCCCAGCTGACCGGTTAACTGATTGCCGGTAGTATTTGAGTTCAGAATACCCTGCCCAAAATTTGCTCCCCAGCTCCACTCAAAGCGGAGCTGCTTGTTACTGATAAAACCTTCGATGCTGCCTTGCCCGAGCCCAAAATCAAAGCTGCCGGTGACATGGTTTTTTCGTCTGTTTAAGTTGACCGTTAGTCCCAGCAACTCAGTGGAGTCATCGCTCAAAAAGTGCTCAAAGGAGCCATTAAATGTGCCTGAGAATAAACCGTTACTGGCGGACGTTTTTTGGGGGGTATAGCTCAAGGCTGATAGCTTGGTGGCCTGTGCTTTGGCTGCAATACTGCGCTGGATATCCAGGTCGTTGAGTATCGTCGCGATGTCGTCAATTTGGCTGGCGATATAAAGCACGTTTTGTTTGCCTGTGTAGCGATCCTGCGCCTCGATACTGAAGCTGCCGGGGTCGCGGCGTAGGTCGGCCGCCAGCGCCTGCATTCTGGCGGCGGTAAAGGGGTGGGTGGCTTCCTCTTTTAAAAACGCCTGCCATTTGGCATCGGAGGCAAAATCACCGCGGTTGCTTGACCAGTGGGCAAGCGTGACAAAAAAATTAGCCATGCCGCCTGGCGCCACACCAATCCTCCGCATGATTTCGTTAGCAAAGCGGTCTGCCTCAGCCTCATTAGCCTGTGCCTGTTGCACTGAAACCTGTGGCCCATATCCCGGGTGTTGGAAAAGTAAATGGGCGACTTCGTGGGCCATGATCCAGACAATTGCCGATTTGAGTATTTTCTGAGAAACATCATCAACCCGTTTATCCCGTTTCCAGATATCGGGGGCGACACCGAGTGCCACCAATGGTGCTGGAAAACCGTCAGCTGGAGGCTTTTGGTATTTCAGTACTGATACATAATCGGTGACATTTTCAAGGCTGAGGTTGTTGCTCCAGGCGTAAGCCCAGGCCAGCGACAAGTCATCGAAGAACTTGATGGATTGAATGGGCATGACCACGGTATTGCGAACGGCATAGAAACTCAATGGGTTTGAACCTTCCTTACCCGGGGCACGCAGGGGGAGTTCAAGCTGAACGTGACCGAGACGAGCGCGTTCTTCGCGGGTCAGTGAGCCAAGCACCAGACGGTTGAAGTTGGCGCGCAGGGCGGGCTCGTAGCGGTCATGACGTTCCTGTAAATGCTCGCTCGAGTAGAGTGTGGACAGGTCAGACGCTTGCGCGATAGAAAAAGTGGCGAAAAACAGGAGTGAGTAAACAAACAGACGCGAAATCATGGGACACCTTTAGTTTTCTCCGATCAGGTATTGTTGGCCGGTTGCCGTTATGCCTGGCGGTATTGAAGCCGGGTCGCCATTTTGAACCCAGTCTCGGAATTTTTCTAAATCGCCCCAGTTCTGGTCATCCCACACGGCTATCATCAACATTTGGCGGATATGGGGAATTGCGATGCGCAGGCGGTTGCGGTCAACTTCGGACCAGTCTGTTTGATGATTGTCGGCTTCTGATAACTTATTCTGGAGTTGGCTTAAGGCATCAAGATCACGCAAAGTACGCGCTCTTTCGGCATCAAAAACTCGGTTGCGAGCGGTATTCCCAACGTAAGAGGCGTCGACTTCTTGAGTTGTAACGGTGCTGTTTTCGGCGGGGGCGCTGGTCTGAATTTGGGCTGGACTTAGAATACCAAAGCCAACGATAGAGGCACCAAACAGCGCGAAAAAAACACCCGGACCGACTCGGCTCACATAGATGGAGACGCCGCCGGGCAATTCCACTTTACCTTCGCCGTCTGCTTTGAATTGCCCCATCGAGGTAAATAATCGATATCCGAGGTAAATGGATGCTGCGCCGATTATAAGCGCGATTAAGCGCTCAATAGCGCGCCAGAAAAAGATAGTACCGGGGTCAAATAGCTCCATATGGACTCTCCCGAAAAACTTATCACTGCCCTCCAATACTACGCCTACACTTAAGCATTGTTAAATTTGAGGAAACGAGTTGGATATGAGAGACGACAGCCCCTGGCTTCAGGAAAAGAAGTGGCTCGATAACCGTATTACTTCGGGCGCCAAAATGCAGCACCTTGTGCTGTGGGGATTTGCGCTTTTCTGGAATTTGATTAGCTCTCCTATGCTGTTCCAATTTGAGCAAATCTGGAACAAAACGCTACGAGAGCCACTGACTGGTTTGGCCTTCCTGTTTCCTTTGGTGGGCCTTGGTTTGATTGTGGCAGCGATTCGTTCGACTCAAAACTGGCTGAAATTTGGGCGCACGCCACTGGTGCTTGATCCTTTTCCTGGCTCATTAGGCGGCCATGTTGGCGGTACTGTTGAAACGACGATTCCCTTCGACCCGTTGATGGTCGCAACCGTAAACCTGCAATGTGTTTACAGTTACGTTAGCGGCACCGGTAAAAATCGTAGTCGCAAAGAAAAGGTTAAGTGGCAAACCGACGGGGTTTGTCATGTGCTTCGAGGGCAGCAGGGAACAAACTTCAGTTTTCGTTTTGATGTGCCTGATAATCTTCCTGAGAGTGATGTCGATAAGGGCAGACAGTACCACCTTTGGCGTGTGGTGCTCAGCAGTAAACTGGATGAGCCTGATTTTACGCGCAGCTTTGAAATCCCCGTGTTTAAAACAGCTCAACTGTCCGTCGCGCTGAGCGACGGGACAGAGGATCATCATGCCACGGTTGATGCGGCCATGGCGGGGGTTGAGTCAATCGCTAATATTAAAACTATTCCCGGTGGTTTGCAGGCCTACTTTCCTGCCTTTCAGCGGCCAGGTATGGGGTTTGTTAGCCTGCTGTTTGGACTGATTTTTGCGGGCGCGGGGATTGGCGCGGGTTACGGTGATGCGCCGATTATTTTCCCGGTCGTGTTCACCTTAGTGGGCAGCTTGATCGCGCTGTTTGGCGTGTATTATCTCGCTAAATCGCTGCAAATTAAGGTCACCAGTGATGGCGTTCAAAGCCGCCGTTTCCTGTTTGGTTACCCGATGAGAACCAAACAAATTGCCACTCCAGAAATTGCCAGGCTTGGCATTAAAGAAGGGGCGACTATGAGCTCTGGTAGCAAAACCACGGTGTATTATCAGCTGCTTGCTGAGTCAAAGCAGGGCGTAAAGCTGACCCTGGCTGAGCGTTTAACCAGCCGCGCGGAGGCGGAGCTGCTGAAGGAGAGTTTTGAGGCTTACCTTGGGCAAGGCTGAGGGCTGGTAGCCGGCTAATAACGCTAAATCGTACTCGGCCTGTTTTAATTCACTGTTGAGTTGCGCGATGTTGGCTTTTACAGCACTTAATCGGGCACGTACACGTGCATACTCAAATTCGGGCTCCATACCCTCTTCAAATCGAACGTGCGTGATTTCAGCGGTTTGTTTTGGGATTTCAACGTTACGCTGTGCCAGCTGTACCTTTTCCTGTAGTCCTCGATAGTCGGCATACAGGACTGCCAGCTGGGGCTATATATGAGCATATTTCAAGTGGAAAGCTGTCAATTGCGCGGCCGCCAAACGATATTCCGCCGGTGCAAGTTTCAATGCTGTGGCATAAACGGCAGGATAACGATGCGGGATTAAAATGGCTGCGCTATCACCTGAAACGGGTATCGGTGCATCGTTGGAACCGTAACGCCAAAGCGGTGTGTGAACATCTTTGCAAGTAGTGTGATTGAGGCGAAGGCCTGATCAGGATTAGATGATACGTGAGTAACGAATCTCCGAGCTGGGTTTCAGGTAGGCATCAAACATCATACAGATGCTGCGGATTAACAGGCGACCACCGTCTTTAACTGTGATGCTGTCTGCGTCAAGGCTGATCAGGTCGTCTTCGGCGAGCGGCTTTAAACGTTCTAATGATTCAGCAAAGTAGTCATTAAAGTTAATGCCGAAACTGGCTTCGATTTCTTTGAAATCGAGCATGAAGTGACAGATCAATTTGTTGATCACTGTTTTGCGCAGAATATCGTCATCGTTCAGTGTGAAGCCTTTGTTCACCGGTAATTTGCCTGCGTCGATGGCGGCTTGATAGTCGTTAATGTCCTTGAAGTTTTGTGCGTAGACATTGTCGATGGCGCTGATTGAGGAGACGCCCATGGCGATCATGTCGCAGCCGCCGTGGGTGGCGTAACCTTGGAAGTTACGCTGCAGTTTGCCCTGCTGTTGAGCAATGGTCAGTTCGTCGTCGGGTTTGGCGAAATGATCCATGCCGATGTATACATAACCCGCGTCGGTGAGGCGTGCAATGGCATATTCCAGCATTTGTAGCTTGATCTCAGGGGCAGGCAGTTGGCTTTCGTCGATCTGCTTTTGCACTTTGAACAGGTGGGGCATGTGCGCATAGTTGAAGAGAGATAGGCGATCCGGGTTCAGTTCAATGGTTTGCTCCAGCGTCTTCTTAAGGGTGTTCAGCGTTTGCATGGGCAGACCGTAGATTAAGTCCATGCTTACCGAGTGGAAGCCTTCGCGATGAATGGCGTCCATGAGTTCGCTGACTTCCGCAACGCTGTTGAAACGATTGACCGCCTTTTGAACGTCGGCATTAAAATCCTGAATGCCCATGCTGATACGATTAAAACCGATTTCTCTTAACACGGGGATGGTGTCGACAGACATTTGGCCGGGGTGAATTTCGATGGAGTATTCACCGCTGTCGTCATCCAGCAGCTTAAAGTGCTTGCGAGTAGCGGCCATCAATTCACGCTTTTCATCGTCGCTGATATAGGTCGGCGTACCACCGCCCCAATGCAGCTGAACCACAGGGCGGTCATCATCGAAGTTAGCCGCCTGCATTTCAATTTCCTTGATTAAGCGATCAAGGTACGGGCGGGCGCGGGATTTATTCGCGGTAATGATTTTGTTGCAGGCGCAGTAGTAACAGACGGTATCGCAAAAGGGGATGTGGAAATACAGCGACAGGGGGCGGGCCTGGCTGTTGCTGCGTTCAATCGCTGCGTGAAGCTCATCTTCGCCAAAGCGATCACTGAACTGCGGGGCGGTTGGGTAGGAGGTGTAACGTGGTCCGCTCAAATCGTAACGGGCGATCAGTTCAGGGTTCCAGATTGAAGAGGATGAAGGCATTGCGAAATCAGTCTCGATAGGTCAGTTAACAGGCGAGCAGTATAGCCTTATTGACGGTAAAAATGCGTTGATGCAGGTCAATTGCCACTTATCGGGTTCAGAACTCAGGGCGTTGAGGGTAGTCCTAGACTAATATTCTGTATAACGGCTGGATTAGCGTAGTGGGTTTTTGATGGGTAAAGAGCAAGCGAGACGATGGATAAGTCTGTTGGTTGTGGTGTTGTTGGCGGGGTGTTCAACAACTCCCTCGTCAACGGTTTATCCGTCGGCACCAAAAAATCCGTACCAAGCCTCGGTTCAGGAGCAGGTTTATTATGTGCGCTCAGGCGATACGCTATCAGCGATTGGGCGCCGTTTTGGTGTGACTAGCTTACAAATACAATACCGAAATGGCATTGCCGACCCGCACCGCTTGAAAGTCGGCGCACGTCTGATTATTCCTGCTCAAAACCAACAGGTCCCCAGTGACTATGCAAACAAAACACGATTTATCTGGCCGTTAAAACGTTTGGATGTTTCATCGGAGTTTGGTTCTCGAAACGGTCGTCACAAGGGGATTGATTTACGGGCACCGAAAGGAACCGCTATTCGGGCGGCTGCCGACGGCATTGTGCATTTTGTCGGTCGGCAGAATGGTTACGGCAAGGTGATTATTCTCAAACACAGGGATAATATTCAGACCTTCTATGCGCACAATCATAAAAATCTTGTCAATAAGGGACAGCAGGTTAGGCAGGGTGAAAAAATTGCCACGGTTGGCCGAACGGGTAATGCGACGGGCTACCATGTGCACTTTGAATATATTCAGGGGCGTCAGCCGCTTAACCCTAGGCATCACCTGTCTAACTAAGTGAGTCGTTGGCTTGATAACGCTGACAGTATTTGCCTAGAGTGGCAAGGTCGTTCGCTCAATGACCTTACGCATCACAAAACTCGAATGGACGCCTGTGACCCCCTCGATACGCGTTAGTTTGCCGAGCAGGAATTGCTGAAAAGCATCCATATCAGCAACGATAACCTTCAGTATGTAATCGGCACTTTGGCCGGTAATCAAGTAACACTCCATCACTTCATCAAAACTCTGCACGGCTTTTTCAAAGGCCTGAAAGCGTTCCGGGGTGTGGCGATCCATGCTAATGGAGATGACCGCAATCATATCCAGCCCCAATTTTTTAGCATCGAGAATAGTAACGGTTTTTTGAATAAAGCCGCTGTCCTGTAGTGCTTTTACTCGGCGAGAGCAGGGACTGGCCGATAAGCCGACTTTTTCAGCTAATTCCAGGTTGGATATTGATCCGTCCTTTTGGAGCTCTAACAGGATACGGCGATCAGTTCGGTCAAGTTGGTGTGGGTTCATTGTAAAGAGTTAAAAGTTATAAATTTTTTATAAATAGGTTTTATTAGCTATTTTGTTTTTAATTATTGGTGATTTGTTGCTTATTTTAGTTGTATTTATGCAATATTTGCAATCTTTCGTCGCCTTTTCTCCCCTATACTTTTCATCCTCAAAACATCATTTAATAGACAAGAGCGCATTATGTTTAATCACGCAAAATACCAAGCATTTCCCGTTATTAATAAAGCTGATCGTAAGTGGCCGGGGCAGGTAATCACGCAGGCACCTGAGTGGTGTGCCGTTGACCTTCGTGATGGTAACCAGGCGCTGATTGAACCGATGAGTGTTACGCAAAAACAAGCCATGTGGCAGTTGATGCTGGATATTGGTTTTAAGCATATAGAGGTGGGCTTTCCCAGTGCGTCGCAAACGGACTTTGATTTTGTGCGCTGGTTGATTGAAGAAGACCAGATTCCCGCTGATGTGACTATTCAGGTGTTGGTGCAGGCGCGAGATGCCTTGATTGAGCGCACCTTTGAAGCACTGGACGGCTGTAAACAGGCGATCGTGCATGTCTACAACTCGGTATCGCCTGTACAGCGTAAGAAAGTTTTCAAGCTTGATAAAGACGGCATCAAGGCGATTGCGATTAAGGGCGCAGAAAAAGTCGCAAGCGAGGCAGAAAAATATCCGAATACCGACTGGACCTTTCAATACAGCCCGGAAAGCTTTTCCAGCACGGAGGTCGACTTTTCTGTTGAGGTTTGTAACGCCGTGATTGATGTGTGGCAGCCGTCACCTGAGCGAAAAATTATTCTCAACTTGCCGGCTACCATTGAATGTGCAGGGCCGAATGTGTTTGCTGATCAGGTGGAAACCTTCTGTGAGTCCATCCAGCAGCGTGACAGTGTCATTATCAGTATTCATACCCATAATGATCGAGGCTGTGCGGTAGCTGCAGCGGAAATGGCTATCTTAGCCGGAGCTGACCGTATTGAGGGCACCTTGATGGGTAATGGTGAGCGCACCGGTAATATGGATATCATCACCATGGCGATGAATCTTTATAGCCAGGGTATTGATCCGCAGTTGGATTTATCTGACGCGGCACGGATTACGCGTACCGTCGAAGAGTGTACACAAATACCGACCCATGCCCGTCATCCCTGGGTAGGTGACTTGGTGTATACCGCCTTTAGTGGCTCCCATCAGGATGCCATTAAAAAATGCCTGGATCAGCAGCAGGAAGAGGATGTCTGGGATGTGGCCTATTTGCCGGTTGATCCGCAGGATATTGGTCGTGATTATCAATCGGTCATTCGCGTAAACAGCCAGAGTGGAAAGGGCGGTGTGGCTTATATTCTGGAACAAAACTTTGGTATTAGTTTGCCGCGCTGGATGCAAATTGAAGTGAGTCGTGTCGTGCAGAAATACAGTGAGGAGCAGCAAGGCGAAGTGGATGCGCAAACCATTTACGATATTTTTAAACAACACTTTATTGATTGTAATCAGCACTATCAGCTTGGCAACTACCAGTTAACGCGTGATGCCCAGGGAAGTATTGGCGGGCAGGAAAGTATGAAAGCCAGTATTAGCAGGCAAGGGCAGGTCATTGAGCTGCGTTCAGCTGCCGCAGGACCAATTGCTGCTTTTTGTGATGCCTTGAGCCGACAGTTAAGTGTTGCAATTGAGGTGAAGCAGTATAGCCAGACGGCTATGACGCGCGATGATAGTGCTCACAATGGTGCGGATGCGTTGGCCTGCGTTCAGGTTGATATTGGCGGTGAAAAGCATGTTAAGGCCGCGATTGCTGAGGATAGTTTAGGCGCTACGCTGCAGGCCATATTGGGTACGATTAATTTGTATACGGCTGCACAGGCCGCTTAAACGTAGGGGTTAAGCAGGAAAGCAATTTTCTTGTTCAATCGAGATAAAAAGGGAGCCGTCGGCTCCCTTTTTATTTCTTGTCACCACAGGCTTTGGCTAGATATAAAATGGGGGATGATCGCCCAATTACTCTTCGATAGCAGCTAATAGATCAGCCCTATCCAGGTGGTCAATGTCTGTTGCGATACGTGATAACCCCAACGCAGTGGCGTTTTCTTTTCTGGCTATTTCGCCAGCTCTTTTAATGCTCTATGAGCGCTCTTCAACGTGGCTTTTTCTTGTGAGGCTTAAGCGACGATTATAGGTTCAGGCTAACAGTCCTGTAGATACTGTTGTTGAGGTGGATCAAGGTAGAGTGCCTGGTCTTGATTGTTAGGCAAAAAAGAGGCTGGCACACAGGCCAGCCTCTTCTTGGAGAAACTAAGTTTTTACGCTTAGAATTTGTAGCTCAGGCCAATCATGTAAACATCTGGATCGATATCAACGTCGACTTTTTGAACGCCAACGTTAGCAGTTTTCAAGGTTGCTTCGGTGTCGATGTCCAGATACCAGTAACCCGCGTTCAATGACCATTTGTCGTTCAACTTGTAGTCAATACCGGCGTGAAATGCTAGGCCCCAAGAGTCGTCCAGATCAACATCTGTGTTGCCTGCAATTGCTTCAAACTGGGAGTCGGCGCTCTCATCAAAAAAGATAGTGTAATTGATGCCGGCACCAATATAAGGCTGTACCTTCGAGTTAGAATCACCAAAGTAGTAGTTAAGCGTTAGCGTGGGTGGCAGGTGCTTGATGTCAGCAACATCGGCGCCGCCGATAACCGCACCGGTGGCTGTTACTGTGTGTTCAAATGGCGTTGCAGCCAGCAGCTCAATACCGATTTTGTCAGTGTACATATAGGTCAATGTCAGGCCGAGCTGAGTGTTGTTGTCAACCTTCGCACCTTGAGCGCCTGCCAGAGGTGTTACGTCACTGCTGTCTTCGTTTGGCGCAACGTTCGCCGCACCACCCTTGATTAAAATATCACCAGCTTCGTATGCAACAGCAGCGGTGCTGGTCATAACAGTCGCAGCAGTCGTTGCTAGCAGAAGAGATTTCAGAGAGTTTTTCATGGTTACGCTCGTCTTTAGTTATTGATAATTTTTAAGATGGTGCAAGTATAGGTGGGTTTTATTTTGCGGTATTGACCTGGATCAAAAGCTGATACTTAGCTGGCAAATGCGCTTGATTTAGATCAAAAATAATTAGGTAAAGGTGGGCGCTGTCTGATAAGTGCTGTTGGCGTTCAAAAAAAGGTTGTTTTGGCGTACACTAGGCGCCTTTCAAGCGAGCGGGCATACCTGCCCTATAATAAGAAATTAATCATGCGCACATTTGTAATCTGGCTCCGTTCTCTGCTGTTTTTGATTGTTTTTTGCATTGCGGTTTTCGGGTTTTCGGCCCTTTGTCTGTTGGTGTTTCCTTTCCTGTCGTTACGCAAGCGTTTCCGCTTCGGTATTTGTATTAATCATTTTGTCACCTGGTGGTTTAGCTTTTGCTGTGGTGTCAGGTACCAAATCGAGGGTAAAGAAAACTTACCGAAAGACGGTAACGGGGTGTTGATCAGTAATCATCAGAGCGAATGGGAAACCTTTTATCTACAGGTTGTCGTGTTCCCATTGTGTACGGTGCTAAAAAAAGAGCTGCTGCGCATTCCATTATTTGGTTGGGCGCTGGCAATGGTTAAGCCGATTGCGATTGATCGTAATAAAAAAGCCAACGCCCTTAAGCAGGTTGCCGAGCAGGGTGTAGCTAAGCTAAAACAAGGCTTTTGGGTGCTGATATTTCCGGAAGGTACGCGAATGGAAGCGGGACAGCTTGGTAAGTATTCTAAAACGGGCGCGCTGTTGGCTGCTAAAGCTGGCAAGCCGCTGGTGCCGCTATTGCACAATGGCGGAGAGCATTGGCCAAAGAATGGTTTTATGAAAAAGCCGGGCGTGCTGAAAGTTGTTATTGGGCCAGCGATAGACCCTGAAGGCAAAAGTGCTGCGGAAATGCACGAAGCCTCAATCCAGTGGATTGAGGCAAATCGTGGGCGGGTATTTGATCGCAGCTAAGCAGAGTACTAGCTAGCTGCGACTAAACTATTTGTGACGCTGGAATACCAGTGAAGCGTTTGTGCCGCCAAAACCAAAGCTGTTTGACATGATGGTGTCAATTTTGGCGTTGTCCAGGCGCTCAGTCACAATTGGCATGCCCTGAGCTTCGTCATCCAGATTGTCTACATTCGCTGAGGCCGCAATGAAGTTGTTCTGCATCATCAGTATGCTGTAGATCGCCTCGTGAGCACCGGCAGCGCCTAGTGAATGGCCCGATAACGATTTTGTTGAGGTGATGTTGGGTAGCTTGTCACCAAATACTTCGCGAACTGCGGCCAGTTCTTTAACGTCACCAACCGGTGTGCTGGTGCCGTGTGCATTGATGTAGTCGATGGGCGTGTCAACGGTAGCCATGGCCTGTTGCATGCAACGAACTGCACCCTCACCTGACGGTGCAACCATATCGAAACCGTCTGAAGTGGCACCATAGCCCACAACTTCGGCATAAATTTTGGCGCCACGTGCCAGTGCGTGTTCGCGCTCTTCCAGAACCAGCATGGCGCCGCCGCCGGCAATCACAAAACCGTCGCGGTCTGCGTCGTAGGCGCGGGATGCCTTATCCGGTGTTTCATTATATTTAGTAGACAATGCGCCCATGGCATCGAACAGGCAGGTCAGTGACCAGTGCTCTTCTTCACCACCACCGGCAAAAACAATATCCTGTTTACCGAGCTGAATCAGCTCCATGGCGTTACCAATGCAGTGAGCGCTGGTTGAGCAGGCGGAGGTGATGGAGTAGTTGACGCCTTTAATCTCGAAGGGAGTTGCTAAGCAAGCCGACACTGTGCTGGACATTACCTTGGGCACTCGGTAAGGGCCGACACGTTTGACTCCCTTTGCGCGCAGAATGTCAGCGGCTTCAACCATGCTGGACATTGATGCGCCGCCAGAACCGGCAACCAGGCCCGTTCGAACATTGGAAACCTGATCCTTGGTAAGGCCGGCGTCATCAATGGATTGTTGCATGGCGACGTAGGCGTAAGCGGCGGCATCGCTCATAAAGCGACGCGGGCGGCGATCGATTAACTCGTCTAAATCAAGGTCAATGCTGCCGGATACATGGCTGCGTAGGCCTAATTCTTCGTATTCGGGGGAAAAAGTAATACCCGATTTACCGTTTTTTAGGGACTCCAGGACACTGGCTTGATCATTACCCAAGCAGGATACGATACCGATTCCTGTAACTACGACACGTTTCATGGGGACCTCTTAAAAGCTGTCTGTCGATGTAAATAAGCCGACGCGCAGATCTTTTGCCGTGTAGATTTCCTTGTCGTCAACAAACATCTGTGCATCGGCAATACCCAAAATTAACTTTCGGGTGATTACACGTTTAAGATGAATTTTGTAGGTTACTTTCTTTGCGGTTGGCAGGACTTGACCGGTGAACTTGACTTCGCCGCAACCCAGTGCTCGTCCGCGACCAGGGTTACCCATCCAGCCCAGATAGAAGCCAACGAGCTGCCACATGGCGTCAAGACCAAGACAGCCGGGCATAACGGGGTCGCCAGGGAAATGGCACTCGAAAAACCACAGATCAGGGTTGATGTCCAATTCGGCGATGATGCAGCCTTTGTTGTAATCACCACCTTCGGTGTCAATTTGAATGATGCGATCCAGCATCAGCATGTTAGGGATCGGTAGCTGAGCGTTACCTTCACCGAATAGTTTACCGTGGCCGCAATCAAGAAGTTCTTCGCGACTGAAGGAGTTTTGCCTTGTAGTCATGCAGGGTCCTAAAGTTATCCTTATTTGGCGGCTATTGTACTTAAGGGGACCTCTAAAAACCATGGATTATTGTGGTCTTTACGTGCCG
>LUKI01000042.1 GCA_001593685.1 Gammaproteobacteria bacterium F7 | reverse complement strand
ATATTTTTGTTATCGAAACACCCGGGGGCGGCGGTTATGGTGCGCTTCCCTAATCGAACACCCGGAATCACGACAGCCACTATTAATCTTGAACCTGAACGCATCAATGACGGATAAATTTCATTTTCTAAAAGCCCTGCGCCCATTCTCGTTAATCGTTGCACTTGCCACCTGCGGACTGGGGGCAAGTCTGGCGTGGTTGGATGGCCACAAAAACACGCTGTTAGCCGTACTCGTTATTATTGCCGGTCTACTGCTTCAAATAGCCGTCAATCTGATTAACGATCAGCGCGACCTCAAGGACAAGCAGCTCGCCCCTCGCCAGCAACGGGCCATTCGTCGCAACACCCGTATTGGCTTTATCTCCATGACGATTGCGGTGGTATTAGGCTTCTATATGGTCAGCCTCAGGGGTTGGCCTCTGCTTATGCTGGGTCTGATCGGTGTATTGGGTGCCTGGGGCTATACCGGCGGCTCTATCAACTACAAAGCCCGTGGACTGGGTGTTGTATTGGTGTTCTGGCTAATGGGTACGCTACTGATTAGTGGAAGCTACTATGCCGTTGCAGGTCACTACCAGTGGTCAGTATTTTGGCTATCGTTACCCTTCAGCGTACTTTCTTCATTGTTACTGTTAAGTAACGAATTGCGTGATTACGAGCAGGATAAAGCCGATGGTATACAGACACTCTGTGTGCGCCTCGGCTACCAAAGTGGCGTAATGCTGTATTACGCGCTTGTCATAATTCTGTATCTAACCAGTGTTTTACTTTATCTGGGTAGTTTGTTGCCGAGTATTACTGGAGTGCTGCTGTCAGCCCTGGTCTTAGCATCACCGCTAAAACTACTGGCCGTCTCCCTCCCTGATCGACAAAAACTAACGCCTCTCACTGGCCGCTTCTACCTGATCTATAGCGTTCTGTTTATAGCAACAATCTGGCTATCACAGCCCTGACAATCAAGATAGAGCATGAACTCAGATATTATTTTAGCCATTGCGTTACCCGTCACGCTTTTTTGCATCATGTTGAGCATGGGTACCAGCCTGACACTCAACAATTTCAAGCTTCTGTTACAAACGCCAGGCAGTGTCATCACCGGGCTGGCCTCGCAGTTATTGTTATTACCAGTGCTGGCCTATGCGATGCTGCCATTATTTAAATTACCCCCCGAAATTTTTATCGGCTTTATGATTCTAGCCTTAAGTCCCGGCGGCACCACATCAAATATGTTTGCCTACTTAGCGAAGGGGAATTTAGCGCTCTCTGTATCACTGACGGCCATTGCCAGTCTGATTACACCGCTCAGTATTCCCCTCATTGCCAGTTGGGTCATCTCTTCGGAGCTGGGTAACACCAGCCACATTGAACTGCCGTTTTTACAAACACTGGCAAAGTTGGTACTCGTTACCCTGTTACCCGTTATGCTTGGCATGTTGCTACGTCATTTTAAATCCGCTTTCTGCCTTCGTAATGAGTTCCTGCTAACCCGCATCCCGCTGCTGATGTTGTTGCTCGTCATCGTCGGCATTATTCAACAAAACTGGCAGCAACTGCCCGAATTCATTACCCTAACCGGCATCCCCGCCCTGCTATTAGCAAGTGCAGCATTGGCAACTGGCTACCTGTTTGCGCGTAGCTTAACGCGTAATAAAACCGATAGCAGAACAATCGCTATTGAAACCGCTATTCAAAATGGCGGTACAGCAATTCTTATTACCGGCACAGTTCTCAACAACGAAAGTATGACAATTGCGCCAGTAATGTATGGCATCCTGATGCTCGTCCCAATCTTTATTTATCTGGCTTGGTTACAGCGCTCCAAATAAGCCGCTTTCTAGTTTACACTGCTGACCATTGCGATAATCGCGCGTCTCAAGCAGGCGATAACAGATAATAGGGAGCCCCATGGAAAACACCTTCATCGATCTGATTTCAAACCACGGATTCGAGCGATACTTCAATCGCCACTTTGTCGACCTGCCAGAGCAAGGCATTGATTATCGCCACGTATACGCAGGACCTGACAACACACCCTTTTTGAGAATTGATTTAGATAACCGTCAAAATATGGCGAGAGTCACCCTTGAGGAATCTGGCCTCTGCCGCCTGGAAGTGGTTTCCTTTAAAGACAGCACCCCTATGAAAACGGAAGACTTAGCGTTCGACTCGCTACAGGCTTTTGAAACCAAGCTGCTTGAGCTTATCGAGGAAATGAAGGCTACTCGCTTACCCCATTAAACAACAACTTATCGCGGTTGCTGAATAGTAACCGCGACCACCGGCACAGCTCAGCCGACTTATTCGATCAGCTGCATTCATTACAGAACAGTGATAGAGTGCAACTTTAAAAGCTGTAAAGGATGCTCAGTTGGTCATGCCCTCTAAAAAAATACCTGATCGTTATTTGCGCATTGCTGAAGTTGCCAGCTTGAGCGGCATCAGCGCCTCAACACTGAGGTTCTGGGAGCAACATAAGCTCATCAAGCCAGATTACACAGACACAGGCCAACGGCTATATACTCAAAATCACCTTGAACAAATACGTGATATTCAACGTTTACGTACCGTGCAAGGCTTAAGCTTAGCGGCGATTCGCTCCTTACAGGGGCGCAACACTGAATCAAACCATTCGCGCCAAAGCAGCTGGTCGAAACCAAACCTGGAAATTGGCCCTCAGTTGCGCGCTCTGCGCAACAAAAAAAAACTTAGCCTACGTGATGTCGCCTCAAAAACAGGTTTAGCTGCGTCGCTTATCAGCACACTGGAACGCACCTCAACCGGTGCTTCGGCAGCTAGCATTCACAAATTAGCGGCCTTCTATGACACCTCAGTGACTGAGCTTTCAAAGGCTCAAGTAAGCTCCGCTCCCCAGCAAGAAAGCGGGGTTGTTCGTGCCGACGAAGCTCGTGTTGTACCGATGTTTGGCCCGAATATTCGTATTGAGCAACGCGCACCAAACGACGCCGCCATGGACTGCCAGAAATGGACATTACAACCCGGCGCCAGTAGTGAAGAGGCTTACTCTCACGAGGGCGAAGAGTTTATCTACGTACTTAGAGGATTATTAGAGGTTGTTCTAGATGGCTGTGAACGCCAGCTACTCTACCCGGGCGACAATATTTACTTTGACAGTAACCGGCCCCATTCCTGGCACAACCCTGGTGAAGAGGAAACTCTGCTAATTTGGGTAAATACACCACCCAGCTTTTGAACACCGGTAATATTTAACAGGCTGCTAACTGGCTTTATCCTCCAACCCCGCTGGTGCCAGGCGCGATAATACAAGATCCAACTTGGCAGGCTTATCACCGCCGGATTCGGCCTTTTCCTTACGCGCCACGGCAGCACGCACAAGGCTTCCAGCAAGATAACGCACAGGCTCAGGAGGAAATTGTCGAACACGACGCCCAACCAAACCACACTGACTCCATTGATCCTGTAAACCCAACGCTAAGCTGGACAGAATTTTACCACCGATACGGCTTGGTCCTACGCCATTACCACTCCAGCCAATGCCATAAAAAACATTTTTGTGGCCGGGTAAAACGCCAAACAAAGGCAAACTATCATAGGTACGGTCAATCGGGCCTGACCAGCGGCTTTCAATATTGACATCGGCGAGCATCGGATAAGCACGCCGGAAATCAGCTTCGGTTGCCTCAGAGTCACGCCTGTTAAAATCAAAATCAGCGCCCATTTTAGAGCCAAAAGCTAACGCTCCAACGCCTTTTCCAAAGGCAACACGGCCATCCAGAGTGGTCCGGTAATAATCAACCATCAACTGTGAATCGGTTATTGCCTCTCCCCCTGTCCAGCCAATATTTTTCAGTCGTTCCGGTATGGTTTCTGTAACAATAATCGAACTCGTTACCGGTACGATCAATCGACTTAGTTCAGGAATTTCTGCTGCCCAGGCATTAGTTGCAATCACTACACTCTTTGCGGTTACGCAACCATTCGGCGTTTTTAATTTAACCAGTGACTGCTGCTCAAACCCGGTTACCCTGGTCTGTTCATAAATTTTTATACCGCGCTGTAACGCAACTCTACGTAAACCTCTCACCAATCGTGCAGGTTGTACCGTTGCAACAGCGGGATCAAAAACACCGTCAAGATGTACAGCTGACCCAGTACGGCTTTTGATTTGGCTATTCGAGAGACGCTGAAAAACCCTGTGACCAAGATTCTCACAGCGTTGCACAACACTCTCCCATGCCCCACGCTGATTATCGCTGGTTGCCGTCCACAGCCAACCATTTTGTTGAAAATGTGCATCAATATTATGATGATCACAAAACTGTCCGATCTCATTAACCGCCTGAGCTGAGGCCATCGCTAAATGCACAGCCTCATCTTGCCCGCAACAGGCCATTAACGAATTAATTTTTGGCCACCAGGACATAACAAAGCCACCATTGCGGCCCGACGCTCCCGCACCACAGATATCCTTTTCAAGTATCACCACCTGACTACCTGGTGACTTCTCAAGCACTTGGAGTGCTGTCCACAAACCAACATAACCACCGCCAATGATCGCAACATCAGCATAAACAGCTTTATCCAAAGCCTTGGTAGGCTTCAGGTCATCGGTCATTTCTTGCAGCCAGAATGCACGACTCATATTCCTTTACCTGCTTTCAACATAAATGTTTACAGAGCAATCTATCAAAACTATCAATGTTCTGTAAGTTATTTATAAGGCAACATAAAAAATAATAAGCGGAATAAAGAATAAATACGTTATATTAGCCACTTAAATAAAATTAAAGGCCATAAAACCGGATACAACACCTCCGCTTAGAAATTTGTTATTTACAGAACTATGGAAGAGTTATAGCCTATAGCTACCTATAAAACACCTTCGAAGGGTACCAAGGCCTATGGATATCATGAAAAAATTTGAAGTGCTAAGCGGCAACCTTTATATCGATGGGCACTTTTACAAAAGCGAATCCACCACCCAGATTTCTGTTATTGATCCAGCAACCGAAAGCACGATAGGCCATATCGCTGATACCACCGAGCAGGAAATTGAAACAGCCATCGATATCGCCAACCACGCACAGAAAAGCTGGCGTAAAACAGAATTTCTGACACGTTCCGAGCTATTGCATGGCGTGGCAAAAAAACTACGTGAAATGACCCCTTCCCTGGCTGAAATGCTGACCCGCGAAATGGGTAAACCCTATAAAGAAACGGCCGACGAAATGGAGTGGTCAGCCACCTGCTTTAGTTATTACGCCGAAATTTCACGTCACGACCAGGGTCGTGTATTAGGCCCGGTCGTTGAAGGACAACTGAACTACACCTTAAAAGAGCCACTCGGCGTCGTCGCCAGCATCCAACCGTTTAATTACCCCATTTTGCTACTTGCCTGGCAAGCTGCCGCGGCTTTAGGTACAGGCAACGCGGTCATTGTTAAACCGTCCGAACTGACCTCATTGACCACCTTAGCCTTTATGGAGGCCTTTGAAGACTTTCCCCCTGGCTTCATGCAGTGCATCACTGGTGGCGGTCAGGTTGGCGCTGCACTCTGCAGCAGCAAAAACACTCACATGGTCGCCTTTACCGGTGGCATTGAAACCGGCAAACGAGTTGCTCGCGCCTGCGCAGATCAATTCAAACCTTCGCTGATTGAAGCCTCTGGCAACGATCCCTTTATCGTTATGCCTTCAGCCAATCTGGATATGGCGGTCAAAGGGGGTGTTTTCGCGGCATTTCTTAATTGCGGCCAGGTTTGCACTTCCGCCGAACGCTTTTACATTCACGAAGATATTTATGACGAATACGTTGCCCGGTTTACCGCAGAGGTTAAAAAACTGCGTATTGGCAACGGACTTGAGCAGGTCGATTTAGGGCCCATGGTAACGGAAAATGAGCGTACTCGTTATGAAGCTATTTTGGCTAAAGCCATAGAGGAAGGCGCTATCGTGGAAACCGGCGGCGGCCGTCCCTGGGGACACGGCAAAGGCTGGTTTGTTGAGCCCACCGTGTTATCCGGTGTCACTTCCGACATGTCGATTTTGCAGGGCGAAATATTTGGCCCGGCAGCCCCCATGTGTAAAGTCTCAAGCCTTGACCAGGCTATCGAGCTTGCCAACGATTCCGACTATGGGCTCGGCGCCAACATTTACACTCAAGACCTCAACGAATCAATGCGCGCCAGCACCGAACTTGAGTGCGGAATGGTTTGGGTTAACGCCCCGCTACTTGATAATGATGCCGGCCCCTTTGGAGGCAACAAAATGAGCGGCATCGGCAGAGAGCTTGGGCCTGAAGGACTGGAGTCCTTCCGGACCAGTAAGCTGGTGATGATTGACCCGTCAGCCAGCGATCAAAGTTTCTGGTGGTTTCCCTATGACGGGAAAGAGGCCTTTAAAGGCCAATAACATTCATCTGCATAAGCCGCAGCAGGCCTCTAACACAGGACTAACATTCCTGTGCGAGGCCACCCCGTCAAAGCAAGCAGTGATATTGAGCAGCCACATCAAGAACTTAATACGCCTCTATTGTTTTGCTTATTAAACAAAACAATGCTCAAACCGAACTCAGCATTCCCCCTCTAGCTGCGCGTCAAAAGCCATAACGATGAAAACGCCAGCTATTACAGGCAACCAGATAAAGACCGCACGGCGTAAATGCCAGAAAAGTCTGGCTCACTAACAGCCTGTAATCCTCAGCCTTTTTTATTTCAAAACACTAACAGACCTTGAACTTTCATCTTTTAGATCCATCATACCTGACTTAAACAACCAGCCAATAATCCTGTTCACAACAAGGAACATCATGGATTCAAAGCACATATTTGCCTCACTGAAAGCGGCTTTATCTAGCCAGATTATCGGCCAGGAGCACCTGGTCGACCGCCTGCTTATTGCCTTACTGGCCGATGGTCATTTACTGGTGGAGGGCGCGCCCGGCTTAGCCAAAACGCGCGCCATCAAAGCCTTGTCAGACAACCTGGATGCCGACTTCCACCGTATCCAGTTTACACCTGATTTACTGCCTTCCGATGTCACCGGCACTGAGGTTTTTCGGCCCGAAGATGGCAGTTTTCAATTTCAGCAAGGACCTATTTTTCACAATCTGGTTCTCGCCGATGAAATCAACCGTGCGCCAGCTAAAGTACAATCCGCATTACTGGAAGCGATGGCGGAACGACAGGTCAGTGTTGGCCGGGTCACCTACCCTTTAGCCGACTTATTTCTGGTCATGGCAACCCAAAACCCTATCGAGCAGGAAGGCACCTATCCGCTGCCCGAGGCGCAATTGGACCGCTTTTTAATGCACGTTTGCATTGACTACCCAAACATCGACGCTGAGCGTCAAATTCTGCAATTAGTACGCGCCGAAGCACGTGGCGAGTCGTTATCTGCCGACATAGAAACGCTGGCTATCACACAACAGCAGGTGCTCGATGCCCGCCAACAGGTGTTGGATATTCACATGTCCAACGCCATCGAGGAATATATCATCCAGCTGGTTATGGCGACCCGACAGCCCGGTGCCTACCATGAAAGCCTTGCCAATTGGCTTGAGTACGGCGCCAGCCCTCGCGCCACCATTGCTCTCGATCGCTGCGCCCGCGCCCATGCCTGGTTGCAGGGCAAGGATTTTGTCAGCCCCGATGATGTGCAGGCGGTTTTCCACGACGTAATACGGCATCGCATTATCGTCAGCTTTGAAGCCGAAGCCAGCGGACGCAGCAAAGAAGACATTATCAACACCCTGCTTGATTGTGTTCCCGCCCCCTAAAGGACGATTGAGGAATGTCGCTACCTAAATGATGAACAAGCCAACCATCAATTCCGGTATCGCCGACGATAGCGCCTACGTCTCACTGGCGACCTTACTTCGCTGCCGGCTGTTTGCCCGCGATTTAAAGCTGTCTCATCAACGCAAAATTCTCAGCCAACAGGCCGGATTACATATTTCAAAATTTCGAGGTCGGGGTGTCGATTTCTCCGAAGTGCGTGCCTACCAACAGGGTGACGATATTCGCAGTATTGACTGGCGCGTCACAGCCCGTACCGGTAAAGCCCATACTAAACTCTATGCCGAAGAGCGGGAGCACCCGACACTGGTCATTGTCGACCAATCCGCCTCCATGTTTTTTGGCAGTCGCGTCGCCTTTAAGTCGGTGGTTGCCGCTCAACTAGCCGCTTTAATTGCCTGGGCTACACTGCAGCGCGGTGACCGCAGTGGCGGTATTATTTTTTCCGATACCAAACTTCACGACATTAAACCTCGCCGTAGCCGTCACACCGTGCTTGGTCTGCTCGAACAGTTGGTACGCTTTAATCATGCCCTGAACTGCACTGAACAACATCAACCAGCTACGTCCGAGCAAACACACAGCTTTGCTGATGCCCTGCAACATGCACGCCGAACCTGTAAACCAGGCAGCGAGCTGTTTATCATCAGCGACTTTCAGCATCTCAACAACGATACCCAGCGACACCTGTTTCAGCTCGCACGTCACAATGACGTGGTTTGCCTTAAAGTTGAAGACCCTATGGAAGCGGAGCTACCTCAACCAGGTTTGTATAACATCAGCGACGGCAAGCATCGCACCCAGGTTGACCTCGGCGATAAGACATTACGTTCACGCTATCAGCAAAGTTACCAGCAACAACTGCAGGCGCTGCAGCAACACTTTGATCAACTGAAAATTCCGCTGCTACAAATCAGCACAGACGACAACCCGCTACGAGCGTTACAGCAGGGCTTGGGGATTCGAACGAGGAAGCGCCACGCATGACAAACAGCCTGAATGCCGCTGATCCTCTCGCTCAGCTTAAGGATATTCATTTACCGGAACCGATTAGCTGGTGGCCGCCAGCTATTGGTTGGTGGCTATCAGCAGCACTGATTCTTACCGTTATCATCTGCGTCATTTGGGGCTACAAACATTGGCAAAAAAGCGCCTATCGCCGCATCGCCATTCGGGAAATTGATCGACTTTTTGGTAGCCAGCCCACCAGTCTCGCAAGCGACCTGAACCAACTATTAAAGAGCGTAGCGCAACAAAGTTATTCAACACTTGAAGTGTCTCGCCTGTCTGCCCGTGAGTGGCTGGAATTTCTCGACAACAGCGCCAACATGCAGGCCTTTAACAGCGGATCAGGTCAAATATTAGCCACGGCCCCCTACGAAAAAAATCCCACTATCGACAACCCTGGTGAGCTAAAAAAATGTTGTATCCAGTGGATCAGGAGGCATAAATGATCACACTGGCCTGGCCTTGGGTACTCCTTGCGCTCCCCTTACCACTGCTGGCTTATTGGTTTATAAAACCTGAAAACAGCCAGGAACCAGCACTTAATGTGCCTTTCTATCAAAGACTTAGCTCTCTAAATAAAAGTGATACAACATCACCTAACCCAATCAAAAGACAGCGTATTCTGCCCCTGATACTACTTTGTCTTTGTTGGCTATGCCTACTGCTTGCAGCCAGCAAGCCCCAGTGGGTCGGCGATGCCGTACAACTACCCAGCAGTGGTCGTGATCTGATGCTGGCAGTCGATATATCCGGCAGCATGGATACCACCGATTTAAAACTCGCTGGAGATGCCGTGATGCGCTTAACCGTTGTCAAACATGTGCTTGAGGACTTCATTGAACATCGTAAAGGCGATCGTATTGGCTTGATCTTATTTGGCTCTCAGGCATTTTTACAGGCACCGCTCACCTTTGACCGCAACACAGTGGGCACGCTGCTTAATGAAGCCCAAATTGGTTTTGCCGGTCGCAATACCGCCATCGGCGACGCCATTGGCTTGGCCGTAAAACGCCTGCGTGAACGACCTGCAGAAAGCCGCCTGCTAATCCTGCTTACCGATGGTGCCAATACGGCTGGCGAAATCGAGCCGCTCAAAGCCGCCAAACTGGCACAGCAACAACAAATAAAAATCCATACCATCGGGGTCGGTGCCAATGAAATGCTGGTGCCGGGACTATTCAGTTCACGACGCGTTAACCCGTCGGCCGATCTCGACGAGGACACCCTGAAAAAAATTGCCTCGCAGACCGGAGGGCAATATTTCCGTGCCCAGGATACCGAACAATTACAACAAATTTACGCCTTGCTTGATCAACTGGAGCCAGCTATTCAGGATGATGAAACCTTTAATCCGGTACGCTCATTGTACATGTGGCCATTAGCCTTCGCCGTGCTATTGGCATTACTGCTTTTTTTTATCAAGGTTGGCATTCATAGCATTCGGAACCGGCAGCCCAAACCTGCCAATGGTAAATGGGAACCCGTAAACCATGACTGAACTGCTTATTGCACTTGACCAGTTTCACTTTCTGCGCCCTCTTTGGCTGCTTGGCCTGGCGCTATTACCCGTTATTTACTGGCTCGGCAAACAACCCCGCGAGCCCTATTCAAACTGGTCGCAGGCAATCAACCCGCAATTATTAAAATACCTGCTTGATGACACACAGCAGACGGCAAAAGCCTGGCCACTCGCATTATTTATTGCGGCACTGGCAGTGTGCCTGGTGGCATTAGCCGGGCCGGCCTGGAAGAAAATACCGCAGCCCGTCCACCAGTCTGAAGACGCATTGGTTATTGTGCTTGATCAATCACTGTCGATGCTAGCAACTGACCTAAAGCCCTCTAGGCAGGTGACGGTCAAACATAAATTAATTGACCTGCTAAAGACGCGTAAAGAGGGCCAAACAGGTCTAATCGTGTATGCTGGTGACGCCCACATTGTTTCTCCGCTCACCGACGATACCCGCACCATTCAATCGATGGTACCGGCGCTCTCCCCTCTGATTATGCCGGCATTGGGCAGCCGAGTTGAGCTCGGCATAGCGCTCGCCAGACAGGCGCTGAAAGACGGCGGTATCAACAACGGCCGAATATTGCTGGTGACCGATGGTATTCAGGCTCAGGATATTGAACGCATCAGTGAGCAGCTACAACGCAGCCAACACCAACTCTCTATCCTGACCGTTGGCACTGCCGATGGCGGCCCAATCCCCATTCCTGAACAGGGGCTGCTGCGGGATAAGGGCGAAATTATTATCGCCGGTACCGATTTTTCACAGCTGCAACAACTGGCCCAACGTACCGGCGCGCTGATTGCAAACCTGAGCCTAAACGACAGTGATCTCAACAGGTTATTACCAGCCGATCGTTTTGATCTCAGTAAAAACACCCGCGAGGTGGAGCGTGAAATGGATCAGTGGCAGGAACAGGGGCCCTGGCTGTTACTGCTCGTTTTACCCTTCGCGGCACTGGCCTTTCGGCGTGGCTGGCTGCTATCGCTATGTTTGACGATAGGCATTCAAGCCCCAACCACCGAAGCAGCTGAATCTGCAAACAGCCCCTGGTTAAATCAACTCTGGAAAACAGCCGACCAACAGGCTGCAGATGCCTTTGCCCATCAGGATTACCAAACCGCTGGCGAGTTATTCAGCGACCCGCAATGGCAAGCCAGCGCGGCCTATCGCGCCGGAGATTACAAAGCCGCCGCGGAATACTTTTCGCAAGCCGACACCGCAACAGCACATTATAATCGAGGCAATGCACTCGCCAAATTAGGACAACTCGAAGAGGCGAGCAAAGCCTACGATGAAGCATTACAACGCAACCCCAATTTGGCCGACGCAAAAGCCAATAAAAAGCTGATAGAAGCGCTAGCAAAACAACAACAGAACGAGCCATCGTCAGATTCACAGCCATCAGATTCGCAACCATCAGACGAAAACCAAAACCAGCAGGGCAAACAGCCCAAAGAGCAAAGCCCTGAGCAATCCTCAGGCCAGCAGAACCAAAATGAGTCGACCCAGCAGCAAAGTCGAAATCCAGACAACGGCGCCCCCCTCCCTTCCAAACCAAACAAGCAGCAACAACAGCAGGCCCAACAGAAAGAAACGGAGTCTGGTAAAGACAGCGAAAAAGCCCAGTCCCAGCCACTCAAGCAAAGTGAACAACAGGGCCAGGCAAATACCAAAAATAGCCATGAAGCCAATCAACAAGCCGCCACCCTGCCTGAGTCTGAGCTCAGCGAAGAACAGCAACAGGCCATGGAACAATGGCTACGTCGCATTCCCGATGACCCCAGCGTATTGCTAAAAAACAAATTCAATTATCAATATCAGCAAAACCGCCAAAACAACGCGTTTTTGCCGCAACAGGAAGATGAAGTGATATGGTGAATGTCCGCCGCACCCAACGCCTATGGCTAGTTGTTTTGATGCTGGTTTCAATAGTGGCCGCTGGTCGCGCCAGTGCCGCATTAACGGCTTCTGTTGATCGCACCACCGTCGCCCAAAACGATATTATTCAACTGACTATTCGCTCCGACACGGGCCCCATTGAACACACGGATTTCACTGCACTGGAGCAAAATTTCAGCGTCATCAACCGTCAGCGCAGCAATCAAATTTCGATTATTAATGGCCAGAAAACGGCTATCTATGATCTACACCTGACACTGTTTCCCATCAATGCGGGACGCTTCACCATCCCGGCCTTCAAAAGCCGTGGCGAAAGTTCACAGCCCATTGAAATTACAGTCGCCGACACCTCCACAGAAACCAGCCAACAACATGAGGAAGTCTTTCTAAAAACGCTTATCAGTAAGTCCGAAGTCTATGTTCAAGAACCGTTAGTACTGACCGTTCAGCTGTTTCATTCAGTGGGCTTACGAGATGCGCAACTGACCTCCCTCGACGTGGAAAACGCTGTTATTGATGAGATCGGTGATCAGGAAAAAAGTGAAAAAATACTCAACGGTGTTCGTTACTCAGTGATCGAAAAACACTACAGTATCACCCCTGAAAAAAGCGGCCAACTCACAATTCCAGCGCTAACCTTCAGTGGCCGTACCCAGTACCGTGGCGTCTACGCAGACCCTGGCCGTTATGTGCGCACGCGTTCAATGGCACACAGGGTTGAGGTGTTAGCCAAACCTGACATTTACCCCGCTAACGCTCCCTGGTTGCCAACATCAGCGCTTTCTATTTCGGATAGCTGGGATGGTAGCCCGCCCACGCTCACGGTTGGCGAGTCTGTCACCCGCACACTCACCCTCTCGGCACTGAATCTGAATGCTGCGCAGCTGCCTGACTTGTCATTGCCAACGGTGCCAGGCCTGAAGCTATACCCGGACCAATCACGCAATGAAAACACGGCCACCAAATCCGGCATGCTTGGCCAACGTATTTTTTCAACGGCGATTGTGGCCACCCAGCCTGGAGACATCAA
Source organism: Gammaproteobacteria bacterium F7 (assembly GCA_001593685.1). Classification (GTDB taxonomy): domain Bacteria; phylum Pseudomonadota; class Gammaproteobacteria; order Pseudomonadales; family IMCC2047; genus IMCC2047. The sequence continues at coordinate 447 of LUKI01000042.1, read as the reverse complement.
AATACCAGAACAAACCATTTACTGGTGGAATACATCCAGCAAAAAACTGGAGCAAACCATCATTCCAGCCGTCACGCTTAATAGTAAAGCGGCAACCAATCCAGCTCACCAGAACCTGGCAGCAGTTACACCTGAGGCGTTAGAGCGACAAAACCAGCAATCAGTCGATAACCACCTTGATAGCAACGCCACTCAAACGGCCGTTAACAAAACAGGCAGTAGCCTATGGCCTTATTTAGCGTTGATGTTTGCCTTACTGTGGCTGGCAACCCTTGCGCTGTGGTGGCGACTTGCAAGAGCCACAAAGATCAACTCAAAAGCGTTTTTAAGCGAGCCGCCCAGCACGCAACAAAACAGCGCTCGCGCAGCCTTTAAAGCCTTCAAAAAAGCCTGCCACAATAACGCCGCCACCGACGCACGGCACAGCCTTATCGACTGGTTTAAATG
>LUKI01000041.1 GCA_001593685.1 Gammaproteobacteria bacterium F7 | reverse complement strand
CGCCTGTGCGGCGGTGAACGATGCGGCATTCACACAACTCTTGCGCTGCTTTTTCTAAGCCGCCTGTGCGGCGGTGAACGAACAAAGAGGTTCGTGGCGAGATTGTCACTTTTTCTAAGCCGCCTGTGCGGCGGTGAACACGATGCGGAATTGATATTGCCTCTCGGGGGTTTTCTAAGCCGCCTGTGCGGCGGTGAACCTGACTACTCGAACCCTTACCGGCCATAATCATTTCTAAGCCGCCTGTGCGGCGGTGAACGGTGATGCTGCTAGTACATCGCGCATTTCATCTTTCTAAGCCGCCTGTGCGGCGGTGAACGAAAGTGACGTCGAGGCATGGAGCAGTGATGTTTTCTAAGCCGCCTGTGCGGCGGTGAACAGTTCTGCGAACCTAAAAGCTGCATTTTGCTATTTCTAAGCCGCCTGTGCGGCGGTGAACACCACGCCACCCGCGTCAACTTTAATCATTATTTTCTAAGCCGCCTGTGCGGCGGTGAACCCGTCGGAGTCACTGTGTTACCTGCAGCAATCTTTCTAAGCCGCCTGTGCGGCGGTGAACAATCTTCGTTAGCAACCAACGTTCCCGCTGTCTTTCTAAGCCGCCTGTGCGGCGGTGAACACGCCCCGATGTACTTAACGCGGCCTGCGGATTTTCTAAGCCGCCTGTGCGGCGGTGAACGCGCATCGTCAGGCTCTTCGACCTCTACATAATTTCTAAGCCGCCTGTGCGGCGGTGAACATTTGTTTTCTTTCACAATAGAAACAGTTGAGTTTCTAAGCCGCCTGTGCGGCGGTGAACAGCGGCCAGTATCACGCAGGGCATTACAAAACTTTCTAAGCCGCCTGTGCGGCGGTGAACCAAAAAAGGGGCCAAAAGGCCCCGAGATGGTTTTTCTAAGCCGCCTGTGCGGCGGTGAACCTTTCGAGTTCTCCAAAACTCACTCAGGTTCGTTTCTAAGCCGCCTGTGCGGCGGTGAACTTTGGTATAGCGACCCGGTAACAGGTATTCGCTTTCTAAGCCGCCTGTGCGGCGGTGAACTGATTGTTTTTAAAGTAAAAACAACGGTATTCGTTTCTAAGCCGCCTGTGCGGCGGTGAACTCGGCGCAGTGATTGAAGCGCCGGGCACATCCTTTCTAAGCCGCCTGTGCGGCGGTGAACCAACCATTTGTCATATCACATCGGTACGGGTTTTTCTAAGCCGCCTGTGCGGCGGTGAACAGTATTACGGCCACAGGTGATGCTGATCATGTTTTCTAAGCCGCCTGTGCGGCGGTGAACAGTAATTATCATGCAAAGCAGCAAAACAGGCATTTCTAAGCCGCCTGTGCGGCGGTGAACGTCGTTAATATTGCGGGCCATGCCATAAAACATTTCTAAGCCGCCTGTGCGGCGGTGAACGCAACATTCCAGCAGGGCAGCATATTGCTGTGTTTCTAAGCCGCCTGTGCGGCGGTGAACGCTGGGATATTCTCTCTGCGCTGTCTGCTGTTTTTCTAAGCCGCCTGTGCGGCGGTGAACAATGCACAGAAAACGCACCGTGTAATTCCTGGTTTCTAAGCCGCCTGTGCGGCGGTGAACTCATCCAGCTCAGCCCAAAGCTCATCGCGTCTTTTCTAAGCCGCCTGTGCGGCGGTGAACAGCAATATAACATGCAAAAAAATAGTTACAACAAACACTTATCTTCTATTTGATGTAAATACCAATAAAAGTAAGCGTTGTTGTAACTCGTTGATTTTATTGAGTTGTTAAAGAGCAGTGAAAATAAAGGTTAAAACATGGGCAGGCTTTGCCCCTTGCTTAGTCCATAGCTGCTAAAACCACTTTTGTTATTGGTTTGGCTTGCTAGTGTTTCATAGCCAATGAACAACTGGAAAGGGTGATTGTTACCCATGCTCTTGAGTTGTATAAATGGTGCATTTGTTCGCTGTGGTTGAAAGCTCTTTCTGTCCTCTAGTGCCTGCTGGAGGCTGGTGCCTTTGCGTTTTGCTGCGCGGCGAGCCAGTCGTTCTTTGTTGGATTTTGTGCGTAACCGCGAAAAGCGCATATAGCCGCTAACCTGTTTCGGTGTTTCACGAATGCTAGTGATATGCACATAGTCCTGTAGTCGTTGCATCCACTGAGTTAGGTCAAGTTCTCCCAGGCTGTCTTGATCGGGGCCGAAGACTCGCAACTTTCGTCCCAGTTGATGCTTTTCGGCATTAAATTCTGGGAAGGTCACGCCGAAGGATGACAGGCCATCGGCGTTTTTGTTTTCAACCAGTGCAAGGTGGAGCTGTTGGTAGACTTTCCCCCAAAGGAAGTGATGACCAATGTCATCGCTGGGGAGTAGGGTAATGTCGAGATAGGCTTTCATGACGACTCCTATTTATCGCTTTCGCCGAAAACGCCGCCGCGCACCAGGGTGGCCATAACGTAGTGCTCGTCTTCGATACGTTCGAGCTCACCGCCGCGCGCCCAGTGATCAAAAAAGCTGTAGAAATCCTGCTTGTCTTTAGGGGTGCGATAGGCTTTACCTAAATTGGTAACAGCACCGTAGGGTTCGATGGCGATAGGGCCGGCGGAGCTTTCCGGGTCGTCAAATTCGGGATACCAGGTATCAATGGTGCGCAGGGCGTTACCTATTTTTTGCGAGTGTAGGGCGGCTACGTCATCCACGGCGTAGAGGATTTTGCTTTTGTTGCCTTTGCCTTTATCCAGCACCAGTTCTTCACTGGGGTAGACATCCTGCGCTTTACCGACCTGGGCGTAGCAGCTGATATCGAGCATCAGAAAATCATCATCACTGGCCAGTGCTTTGGCAATGCGTGAGGCGAGATTATTGACTTGACTATCGTCGGCATCAAAATGGCGGGTGCTGAATTGGCTGGCATCAAACTGCCAGCTTTGTTCCGCGTTTTTGTTTAAGGCTTTAACCTGCACTTCAATATTTTCCGATCCGACTCGATTGCGCCACAAAAAACGCGCATTGGCGATATTCAAAGCGTAGCGGCGCGCCAGTTCGCGAAAGCCTTCCCGCTCTTTGTAGGCTTTGGCAGCGGTGCTGTAACTTTGTTTGAACAGTGCGTTGTTACAGGCCGAGGGCTGATGGATGCCGCCTAGAATTTTGAGTGTAAAGTGCAATTTAAGGGTGTCCTGTTCGGGTTCCAGCGCGCAGGCGTCGACAGTTTGCAGGTTGGCCTTTTCCACTTCGTTATTGAGTTTGGCCGGGTCTTTTTGAATAGCTGGTTTTAAACGATTTGAAATAGTGCCGCGCACGGATTTTTCCTTGAGTTTGAGCGGTGTTGTCTGGTCGCGGTTATGCCACTGGGTGCCGTACATGTAGCCGTCGGAGGGTACCAGCTTTTTCTCAAAGGCGAGTACGGATGCAGTGTTTTCATTTTTAGCCATGTTTATTACTCCTTTAATTAAATAACTTTGAAAAACGGTCGTTGGTTTGGGTTTTTTCTGGTTTGCGTTGTTGGCATAGATAGAGGTTGTTTTCAGCCTCGTACTGGTAATGCCAAAGCAGTTCTTCAGGGGTATTCATCTTGTAGGGCATCGTGAATTCGCCGAGGGTGACAATACTTTCGGCAAAGCGATGTGGCGCGTCGGGATCACGCTGGTTTTTTGCCATCCCCAGTTCGCTGATGCCATGAAAGCCGGTGGCGATAGGAACAATCCAGCCGGGCTCTTTTCGGTTGCTGGTCCAGCTGATGTTCGCCTCGCCATTGTGTTCCTGCTGTTCGCAATGATGATGAGTGGCCAGATAATCCAGCAGCGCATCCATGGCATCTTGTCCGCTCTCCATGGCCTCAATCATTAATTCACGGCGCTCAATTAAGGCGTAACCCGGCATCAAGCGGGCTCTAAGTTGCTCAAAATTTCTGTGAATTGCGGGTTTGCCAAACTGTTGAATATCGCCACCCGCCATTTTCAGGCTGGCACTGAGTAGCTGACTGACTTTATCTAACAGCTCATGTTCTGGTAACTCATCAATGCCCTGGCATTGAATAACAAGACTGATGTCCAGATGGCAGCGGGCTTCTTCGATGAAGGCTGGACGGGAGCCGTCTTTATCTACCGGGTTGGCTGTGCCAATAATGGAATACTCAAAGTCACCAGGGCCTTTATAGGTTTGCAGGTCAAACTGATGTGAAACAACGCCGACGCCATCAAATTGTACCGGCATTCCCTGCGCGTTGAGCTTACGCTGCAGGGCGTGTGCCGCGCCCAGCCAGGCAGTCATGGCGGGAAAGCCAATAGTGAAGGGGCTGGATAGTGCATTGGCATTGTGAATGCGCAGGTGAGGAATCAATAACAGTGGCGCGTTCATCGCAACACCTCCCGGTGGCTTTCGATTAGTTGTTGAATGTGAGTGACTTCCGCCGCGCCAAGGGCAACGGCTTTTTTGACTATCGTTTGATAGGCTTTCACGAGCCAGTGGGTAAGTTCCTTGCAAAGCTGATCCAGCCAGTCATTGGCTTCCGCCCGTTCGGTTTCAAAACCGGGGCATAGCCAGACTTTCTGGAAATGCTTCAGCTGGCTGGTTTCTTCTCGGTATTGTTGAGTCGCTGTCTGGCGCAAGGTTGCCATGCGTTCGATAACAGCTTCAAATATGGCCAGAATATGCTGATCGCGGCCACTTTCCAGATTGCGACGGGGAATATCGCTGTCACTGTTCGCTTTAAAAATATGATGTAGTTTGTTTAGGGGGACACGCACATCGTAATAACGGATAGATTCCACGAAAAAATCCCCGATGGGGAAACGAATATCGCGTTTTTCCAGGTGTGGCGGTACCGATAACAGCAGTCGGGCTTTGCCGCCGTTTTGGTTATTGAGCACGCTGATGTTCTGAGGTTTGGTGCCACCATAACCAATGGTGGTGATGTTATAGATTTCGGCGAAGTCCTGCCCGCTAAATTCGTTGTTACGCTTGAGCGCGCGCAGATCTTTGATTTCCTCGGAAAAGCGCAGTCTATCTATGCGTTTTCGCAATTCATAAATAAGTCCGGAATTGCTGAGAATGGATAGTTGGTGATAGCTGTCTCCAACTGGAAAATAGACCTGTTTTATTTTTGAGCTGGTGACACTTTCGTCATTACTGGCCGCCATTGCGAGAAAACCATCTTTTAACGCTAGGTAGGATTCTGACTGGATGGCAAGCAAAGCCTTGGCTGTAACGGTATCCAGCTGCATATGCTCAAGTAGTGATTTACCGTCCTGCATGGTCAGGTTCAGAAATTTATACACATCTAGTGCGGCGGCATTGCCGAGCGCATCACTTTCGGCTTGAGTGTTGCCTGTGCGCAGATAACCATCTGCACGACGCTCTGCATCTGCAATGGTAGAGGTGACATAGCCGTTTTTATTTTTACGAGCGCTGGGGTGGCTAAAGGTACAGGGGTGAGTTGAAATGCTGATTTGCCCTGCACGCTTTGCGGCATTGGGCAGCCACTGTTCGTTTGAAAACAGTACTTCACATTCCGCGTGCTTGGTTTGTTTCTCCTCGTCAGACATGGATGCTTTGAGGCTTTTTTTCAGCCAGGCTTCTTTGCGCTCGGCAAAAAAGGCGTGTATTGCCGGGTCGGGCATAAGTTATCTCCTTTCTTCCTTAAAAAGTCCGAATTGATCGTTGTAATAAAGATCGCCGCTTTGGTTTGCTGTAATGGTTAGTTCGCCGTAGCGCAATGCTGCCTCTGTCGAGTCGATACCACGCTGTTCGGCTTCTTTCGTTAGCAATGTGTTGTAATCGCGCACTAGCCATAGGCGCTGTTTTTGGTTATCGGTCAGTTCAATGGATTCTATGCGATAGAGCTCATCCATATTTCTAAAATCTCCGGTAACGGTTGATACCGCTTTACCCTGTTCGTCCTTCTCTGTGAAATAGCTTTTATTCCTGCTATCAAAACAACGAAACAGATGTATAGTTGCTGGGCCGTCACGAAAGCGATTCAGCGCCTGTGGCAGAGCGGTTAAGTACCAGTGTTGGGTCAGGTAACCCTGCAGTGTGTCCGGGCCTTTGTTTTCGGTATTGTTTAATTGGTCGGCAATTACGGCATGTTCGAGCAGAGCAAAGAGTGGTGTGTCGCCCTGGCACTGGATGCGAGGAACGGCATCCAGCCGTTCGGCAACCCTCTGCGAATCTAGCAGTTCTGTCAGATTGTGGGTTTTGAAACGGGGAGATTTTCCATGGCTTAATGGGATATCTGACTCAAAGCCGGGGCGGCAAAAACGTGCTCTGTCGCTTGTTTCTCCATCGCGAACAGTGCGCCAGTTATATTGCAAGAGGCCAATGTTGGGTTGCTTTACTTCGCCGTCACGATGACGGCGTACTCGGCCTGCCAGCTGGATAATGGAGCGATAGGAGGAGGGTTCAACAATCGCCCAGTCAAAGTCGTGATCGCGGCCGACTTCTTCCACGGGTGTGGCGACCAGAATAAAAATAACATTGGCTGCTGGTTGTTTACTGTCTGCAATACTGTCGAGATGATGACGAATCACCTCATTTTTAAAAGCGACAGGTTCTTGTCCGGAGCTTTGTTTGCGTTTTAGTACGGCATCAAGGTGTTTTTCCTGGGCGTGCCGCAATAGCAAGACCTGTTGGCTGTGGTAAGGCAACACGCGAACTTTGGTATCTTTGGGCCAGTCGCAGTCGAGCAGATGACGTGTCAGGGCGATACAGGGCGGAATGTTGGCAATACGAATGACACCAAAGGAAACGGCCAGCCCGGTTTTGCCGTCGGTTTGCTGATGACAACTGTGCTTTTTCAGTGCCTCCTGGCGAATAGTCTCAAACCAGGCGGCCTGTTTGCCCGGGGTGTCGATTTGTGAAGTCTCAAGATCAAGTACCTGCTGGCAATCAATAATATTGGTTTTGCGTTTGGCGGCTTGTTTAGATAGATGTGCGATTCTTTTTTCAATAAAGGCGTTGTGATCGCCGTTATATTGCCGGGCCGTTTGTGGGCTGTTGTTGTCGGTGATTTGGGTGGCGAATTCGTCAATCCAGGCGCAGCCGATGCTCTGGCTGGCGTTACGGGTTTTGGCAAACAGTTGCCAGCCTTCGCGGTAACAGTTGAAATAGCCTTCAGCAAAATCTGGTGGGATAGTGGCGGAGGAAATCATTACCTTGCGACCAAGCATGCCAGCAAGGTGAATTAAGCGCCCAATGGCAATGGCATCTGCGCCGGTGAAATCATCGACTTCGTCTATCACCAGATCCGACGACATCAGCCGCAGGCAGGGCAGGATGTATCGGCCGCCACGAGTAGTTTCTGTGGCGGCCATGATGTGATCGATAGTGCAGGTTAGAATCGGTGCGTAGAGGAACTTTCGGTCTTTATTGTTTTTCAGCAAGGTATCCATGCCCTGTTCAGGCACATCGCCATCAAAATCAATGGCATCATGAACTGCTAACAACCGTTCCTGAGATTCAGAACCGCATGCTGTCGGTTGGCTTTTAGTATCCTGCTGCGCGGCTTGCTCGTGCAGATCGACAACGGCTTTGGAGCCAATTAAGACAGCCAGGTCGCTGCCGTCAGTGTGCTGAAAAATGCGTTGACGATATTCATCACCCGTTTGCAGCGTCAGGGTACGCAGGCCCAGTGCCAGGATATAACGCAGGCTGTCGTTGTTTTCAGACAGAGCCATCATCACCTTGGCGTTGGCGTAGGTTTTACCGCAGCCAGTGCTGGCCATATTAACGGCAAAGAAGCCCTGTTTCTGCTGTTTTTGCTGACAACGCCACTGGCGAATTTTGGTTACCGCTTTATCCTGCCAAGCATAAGCCGCAGGGCTTTTCTTTTTCAGTGCTGCGGTATTGGTGGTGTCCGGCAGATCCTGCTCAAGCTGGGGTAACTGGCGTACATTACGCTTTACCTGTTGATAGACACCGACCAAATGTTGGTCCAACGCTTGTTTTGCAGAACCATCTTGTTGTGTGTTGGCAATCATACCGGTGGTACTTTTCCAGGGGCCGGATTCTTTCAGAGTTAATGAAGAGTAATAGTGATCACTCAGCATCAGGCACAGGCGGGCGTGATGGAGAATGGGGCGATAACAGCTGTCCTGTACCATTTGATCAATCAGTACTTGTTGGTCATTAAGTTTTTTAGCCCAGCGTTTTAGCTCCTTTAGCCACGGCTGCGCGTTACTTAACAGACCTTTAGGAAAATGCAGGCAATCCTTAAGCTGTTGCTGATAGCCATCAAAGTCATTGCGATAACCCCACTCGGCATCCAATTGTGCAAGCATTTGGTCAAGGGTTTCAGTGGGTTTGCAGTTGTCGAGCAGTTGATTACGGTTGCCTTTTCTTAAAGGTAAGCGGTGATGGGTCAAAACCAGCCAGGCAATAAGTTTTGCGGCTGCAGGCAGGTTGGTAAGAGGCTTGTTTATTTCCTGCAGGTTGCTGCTCAAGAGTTTATTTTCACTGATGTCACCGGACATCAATAAAGTAAGCCAGCCTTCGTCCGACTTTGTATCAGTATTGCTAATCAAAGTTTTAAGCAGCAGGCAGGAAACCCACTCATGACGGAGTGCATCGCCATATTTACCTCGATAATCTTTGGATAATTTTTGCTGAAATCGCGCACTGGCTTTTCCCCAGTCGTGTAGCAGTGCTGCCAGTGAAGCGAGAGATTGAATAGCAGGTAAATAGTGCCAATCGGCTAGATCGTCGCGGCAGGGGCGGTTAACCTGTGTGCTGTTTACCGGTACAACCCCCTGATGATTAAATTTACTTTTATTCCCTACCACCCAAATCAACTCGGAGCGTGATCGCGAACGAATCCAGTGGCAGGACACAGCGGTATTTTTGCTGGCGGTTTTGCGTAATAGTTTTTTAACGGCGAGCAGTCCTTCGTCGGTGATGACGGTTTGCCAAGTGTTATCACCGATACGGTTGGCGAAGGTGTCCAACACGCGGCGGGTGCGGTTTAGGGCTTTCTTTTCGCACTGGGATATAAAGGTGACCATCATGATTGATTTGTCTCCCAGTCAGCTTTCAAGGCGACTTGTTTCACCTGCTCAAACATGAAATCCAGTGCTTTATGTTGGGTAAAGGCTTGCAAACACTGTTGGCGAAATTCCTGTTCGCTGGCACCTTCTTTGGCGCAGATAAAGGCCCAGGGCAGAATGAGGGCGTCTTTAATTAAATCGGCGACGTCAAAGACCAGTGCGCCGCGGCGGGTTTTGCCGTGCATGACGGCGAAACCGTGGGGGATGCCGAGCACCCAGAGCGTAGTCGCGGCTAATCCGTAGGCCAGATAATTGCCGTGGTTGAGAAAGGCGTTGGCGCTGTCCTGGGTGTCACGGCTGCGGGTAAATTCGCCGTATTGCGTACGGTTGGTGGCGATTTTGTAGAGGCGTTTGGTGAGTTCGGCTTCGGTTTGTAACAGTTTTCCGACGCTGGTGGCGGTTTCAATCTTTTGTTGGAATCCCGTCAGGCTACAGCTAATGTCTTCGTCGTCGGCGTGGAAACCTTCGGCTTGTAAATCCCGGTCTTTGTTCCAGGTGCGTTGCAGGTAGTTGATGCGGGCACGCTGAAATTCTTTGGCGGCGAGCAGGCGTTTGTTATCGTCAAACCAGAAGCTCATCCAGCCCTGAATGTATTCGGTGGGACGATATTCACTTTGCGGCGACAGCCATTCGATCTCTGTTGCCATTAGTAGTGGGGTGCTGCCACCACCGCAAAAACCGACCATGACACCGGCCTGGGCTAGCATGCGCATTGCCGCCTGGGTTATAGAGGTGCCAGTGCCGAGCAACAGACAGGTGGTGTTTGCGATGGGTATGTTCCAATATTGGTTCTCGTTCTTCGCCTCGGTGAGATACAGTACGCGGCCATCCTTTTGCATGACTCGGCACATTTCCAGGTAGTAAATGTTGGCCCGTTTGGAATGCAGGATGGCTTTAAGGTCGGTGAGTTGTTCCATGCTGGCTGTTATTCCTTATCGGCACGCGTTGACGCGCCTTGTTTTGTTAGGGTCAGATAAGCGGTTTTGGCAATAATCCATCTGAATCCAAATTCATCAAATTGAATGCACACGGCTTTTTGTTTCGCGTTTTCAAAGCGGGATGCGGTATAACTCCTTTACCGTAGATGGGGTGCTGAACCTGGTCGCCTTTTACAAAGTAGTCTTCGTTGCGGTTCCTGGATAACAAGGCCAGTCTGCTCTCGGGCTGTTTCGTTATTTTGTCTGTTTGTTTATTCATACCGGTTATTATCCAGGCTGGAGTGGACAAAACCTGGGTCTGGATAAATAACCAGTTATTTAGCATGTTGTGATAGCGCTTGTTGTAGATGCTTGATAAGTTGCTGGCGCAGTTCATTAGGGGATTCGATGATGACATGGGGCAGGTAGCGCTGAATATCGAGCATCAATTCCTGTGACTGGCTGTAGGGCAGGGTAAGCAAATAGTCGGAGCCGTCCCATTCGCCGCGCTGGTCTGGGTGCCATTGTTGGCTGGCGATTTCCTGAGCGATGGCTGGTAAAAAGCGCAGTCTGGTTTGCTCGGTTGCAGCGCCCGCAAATACGCCAAAGCCGGGTGTAAGGTGTTCATCCAGTTGTGCACTTTCGATATTGTTGGCCGGCTGGTCCAGGTGCTCACTTTGTTTGATACGCGATAGAGAAAAAGTACGCAGGGCTTTGCGGTTATGGCACCAGGCATCGAGATACCAGTTGTCGCGGTAGTAGGTTAGCCGCTGAGGGCTGACATCACGTTGGCTGCTGTTACCTTTAAAATCGTTGTAGTGAATAGACAGGCGCTGGCGTTGCATAAGCGCTTGGAAGCAGTGCTGTAGCTGCCGGGTGGGAAGTGCGCGTTGGGCAATGGGGATAATTTTAATACGTGCTTCCAGCTCATTACGAGGGATGCCTCGCTGCTCCAGCAAATGGGTGATTTTATTTTCTGTGGCCTGTAGTTCGTGATTAAGCAGGCCATTGCCGAAGCGTTGCAAGATATCGAGTAACAGTAACAGGGATTGTATGTCCTGTTCGGTGAGCCATAGACCTGGTATTTCCCATTTATGCTCCTGACCTGGGATGATTTGCCAGCCTCGGTGGGGTATGTATTCAAGCGGTGCGTTGAAAAAGAGTTGGAGTTGGTCTTTGTAGCGTTTGACCGTTTTTTCGCTACATTCCATCTGTTCGGCGAGCTGGCCCAGTGAGATAGGTGTACGGCGATTGCAAAGAAGTTGATGTAGCTGATAGAGGCGGTCAAGCTTGTCCATATTACCCTTAATTCGCAATCCTTAGCGGTTAGTTCTGATGCTAACCAAAATGAAAGTAACTTGCTATGCAAAACATCAAGCTCTAAGGGGCTTTCTTTTAAAAACTGGGTGTGCTTTCACAGGCCTACCAATTTCTTCCCTCTTGATACCACAGGGCTACAGGTTTGATATCGGGTTGCTCACCATTAGCTCTGGGCCAGGAATCCACAGCGTAAAGCTGGCCCGTTAAAGTTTCTTTTACCGTCGCGCTGTTGTGTGGCCAGCGGCTATCAACAAAATAGCCCCGCCGTACGGGTGTCGAAACTACATGCCAACGCAGCAGATTATCGCTCTGCAGCATGCGCAAATAGGTGGTTGTGTTGACGGTTTCATCAATACAGTCCTGTTGGCCATAGGTGTCTTTGGTTTTGACTGATTTCGGCAGGTCATTTTTTATACCGCTGAGTTTTCCTGCTTCGCTTTCAAGTAGCGCAATAGCCTGGGCAATTTTGTCGCGCTCCTGAGCGGCATTTGAGGGTGCGATAAACAGTATTTTTACAGATTGCCATGTGCTTTTAGGCAATGATGCTTGAGCTTTATAGCGGCAGCTGTAGCCATGGCATATTTCAAAGCGTTCGGGTACAGCTTGGTCATCTGCATAGAAGGTCAACAGGTAACCCGATGTGCTGGTGCAGGCGCTAGTTAATAGCAGGGAAACCAGAATAAAAAATCGATGCATTTCTAAAACCGACCTATAGGTGTGAGAGTATTTTGTCTGTTTTAAATATTAATGGCTAAGTCGTTATTCTTATGAATATTTTTTAAGTTTTTCTCTGAACTAGATTTAGATCAAGTGAGCGCTGCTTTTGGATTGTTACTATTTTCTACATTAAAGCTCAGTAGGAAGCCGAGCAAAAATTTATTGGTTATAAACTATCTAGTGACTTAAATGAGAGACTATACCCATGACGACTGTAGCAGAAAAAGTTGAGTCAATTGTGAGTGATTTGAAAACTCAGCGTGAAGAAGTTATCGCTAAAATTAATCTGGAACAGCCAGATCTTAAAAGTAAGTGGAGCGAAATTGAAGCCAAATGGCAGCAAATTGAAGAAAAGCAGCAGAAGTTTTCATATTCTGTTGGAAAATCAACAATTGCTCTAGGTAAAGATTTAGAGCAGCTCTCTGCGGAAATTAAAAAAGATTATGCGACGATTAAGCTGGACTAATCCTAACCTGTAATACCCCCTTGGATTAGATTGGCGCTCTTCATTTGCGGTTTTAAACCACATAATGAGAGCGCCTTTTTTATGCTTGAAATTCTAGTGTAACAATATGTAACGTTTATGCGCTTTATTTAGTCCTTTAAGACTGCTGCTATTAGTGATGCTGAGGCCGGCTTGGGTAATAAAAATACATTAAAACCGTTTTTTTTAAGTCAAAAAAAACCGCCGAAACTTTGCAGTTACGGCGGTTTTGAATCAGCGACTAAATATCTATTTAGTGCTTATGCAGGCTACCTGCCATTGGAACACCAACTGCTTTAGAAACAGCAATTGTTGTTGCACGCAGATCTTCTGGCTCCATGTTTTGTACATTGGTCTTACCTGTACAACGGGCCATCATAGTTGCCTCTGATGTGAAGGCTTGTAGTAAATTAGCGCTACGCTCTTCACGTTCTTCATCATTCAAGTCGGCATTATAAACTGGCTCACCTTGAGAGATGTCCGCACCCATTGCTAGGGCAGCAGAAGCACCAATCACTGCACCAATGGCACCTAAGGCTAACATTTTCGCGCCGTCAGTACCGGTACGCAGACCGCCAAAGTAAATCAGGTCAATTTCTTCTTCGCGACCCAACTCACGCAGTTTATTAACCGCTTTTTTGATTATTGAGATGTCTGGTGCACCAGTTAACTCAGCGCTCAGGCCTGGTAAGCCGTTGCTGGCATCAAGCACTAGGAAGTCCAGCTCTTTTTCGAGACCAAACTCAATGGCTTGCTCCAGGTTTGCACTGTTTACCAGCAAGCCAGTAGGCTGCTCAGCGGATGTACGTGCAACGGAACCGGCTGCGATTGCTTCATCGGCGAAAAAGGCAACAGCGTCAGCTTTTGCATCAGCTTTTTCATCAACGATTTGAATCCATTTCGCGTCATTTATAGCGTGCGTACCAAGGTAAGCTCCACCAATGTTGGCAATCGATTTGCCGTAAGCATTACGGATTTCGATTGGCGCGTGATCCAGGCCTGCTACCATGAATGGTACGTCTAGATCCAAGCCATTGATTGCTCCAATCTTAGTATGCGTTTTACAGCCTTCGCGGTAAGGGTCGATAACCAAGCGCGATAAGTTAGCTGGCAGGAATACCAGATCGTCCAGCGTAGCTTGGTGCTCTTCGCCAAATGGATCTTCGCGAGTCTCCAGGCGAGTGTCCAGCAAACGGAATTGCTCTTCAGTTTGATCAGGTGTTACACGAGCCATCGCAAAAATAGATTCACGCGCTTCGACGGTGTAATCCGCAGAACCTGTTTCAGCGTCACAGCGGAAACAGCGCGCTGCTTCTTCCATGGCTTCTTCACGTGTGTACGTGGTTTCAATTTCAGCGAAAGCCACTGGATCTTCGCCCATGCCGTTAAATGGTTGCTCAACGCGCAGGTTGATTTCCCACATAGGATCGTTACAAACGGGCACGCGGCGCGTACGGTATGGTGTGCGGTAAGACAGAGGGTTTTCGTTGCCTTCCATGAATGCTTTCATGTAATAAGCTGCACGGTGACCGTGGTTCATGGCCTCTACG
>LUKI01000040.1 GCA_001593685.1 Gammaproteobacteria bacterium F7 | reverse complement strand
GCCTTCTTTGGCTCTCAAAGGAGGCACGACAGTTGTGTTCTATACTCAAGGTTCATTGTGTTGTCTGGAATAGGCTATGACCAAATCGGAGTTAATTGAAAACATTGCGGCGCAGCAAACTCAACTTTCCATTAAGGATGTTGAGCTGTCAGTGAAAACGATCATTGATATGATGACGCAGAGTTTATCGTCCGGTGAGCGCATAGAAATTCGTGGCTTTGGTAGTTTTTCATTACACTACCGTGCCCCTCGCACTGGCCGAAACCCTAAAACGGGTGATCAGGTTCAGTTGACGGGTAAGTATGTGCCTCACTTTAAACCGGGTAAGGATTTACGTGAGCAGGTAGATGAAAGCCGCGAAAATGGCAATTAATTACCAGCTCATGAAAATTAAAACGGCAGCCTCCAAAGGCTGCCGTTTTTTTTTGTGTCTTCGTTTTAGGGTTCTAGGGTAAAATCTTTGCGTAGGTTTTATGTGTGGTTCTTAAGGGGCTGCCCCGGGAACCGTATTTGTGATGACAAACAGGGTGCGCAATGAAGTGGCTTAAGCGGGTATGTATTCTTGTATTGCTGGCGGCAGCGTTTTTTTGGGGTATGTTATTTACCTCGGAAAATACTGCCCAAGTATCGTTAAACTTGGTGTTTTGGAAGTCTGACCCGGCCAGTGTTTCTTTATGGGTAATACTGGGTTTTGCCGCTGGCGGTTTGCTGGGGCTGGCTTTTAGTTTGATGCTGATTACCAAATTACGGGCAAGTCTTCTGCGTGCAGAGCGTCGTGCGCAGCTTTATGAAAAGGAAGTGATTAATTTAAGAACCGGTGTGGTTAAGGCAAATTGATTTCTTACAGCTGGGGTCAATTGAAAGTGGGCCGCTTGTACGGTTATGATCGGTTTTCGGTTTTCTCACTTTGAATGGATATCAGATGCAGGAAGTAGCGCTGTTGTTGGTTTTAATGTTGGCCGTTGCTTCCGGGTGGTTGCTGGGATGCCGGCAGCGCCGTTGCTCGAAAAAAGACTCTGGCAAGCGGTTGCCGGAGTCCTATTACCGCGGTTTGAATTACCTGCTTAACGAGCAGCCTGAACAGGCAATGGCTATGTTTTTGCAGGCACTGGATGATAACTCCGAAGCGGTTGATACCCACCTCGCGTTGGCCAAGCTTTTTCGCGCCCGTGGCGACTTTACTAAGGCCACCCAGATTCACCAAAATCTACTGGCGCGTCCCAATCTTGAAACGGCAGAGCAGCTGCTTGTGCGGTTTGAGCTTGCCAGTGACTATATGGCGGCCGGTTTATTTGATCGTGCGGAGCGGCTACTAAAAGAGCTGCTCATTGAGAGTAGTACTGATATTCGCAAGAAGAGCTTAACACTGCTGCTGGAGTTATATCAGCGGGAAAAAGACTGGCCTGAGGCGATTAAAACCGCTCGGGCCTTGCTGGATATGAAGGATTCCAGTATGGAGTCGGTGATTGCCCAGTATCTTTGTGAACAGGCGGAGTCATTTAGCCAGTGTGGTGATGAGGCAGCAGCACGGCTAGCGTTGAGAAATGCTTTGGGCCATGATTCGGACTGTATTCGGGCTCATTTGTTATTGGCGAAAACAGACATCCAAGCTAAAAAGTATAAAGACGCAATAAAAAGCCTCAAGCAGGTGAAGAAAAAAGATGATGCCTATTTGGCTGAATCTTTGCCAATTCTGCAAGCCTGTTACCAGCAACTAGGGCAGGAAAAACAGTTCTACGAATATTTGCTGGAGTGTCTTAATGATGGCAGTCTGATTTCATCGGGATTTAATGCCAGTCAGGCGATGCGTAAAGAGAGCACTAAACCCGAACAGTTGAGTCAGCGTATTCGAGATGAGGCACAGCAAGCCCCATCCTTACATGGGCTTCGTTACCTGATTGATTGCCAGATGTATGACGCAGAAGGTTCGAGTATTCATTATTTACAGAGTTTGCGAGAGTTTGTTGATCAATTGATCGCGGTGCATCCAGCTTATCGTTGCAAGCAATGTGGTTATCAGGGCAAACATCTGACCTGGTTGTGTCCCAGTTGTCAGCAATGGGGTACTATTCGCCCGTCACACACCATTGAGTAAGAGTTATTGTTCATGCAACACACTGATGATAAAAAAATAATTGTCGCGCTGGATTTTGATTGTTTGGATGCCGCACTGGAATTGGCAAAACAGCTTGATCCGAGCCAGTGTCGTCTCAAGGTTGGTAAGGAGTTATTTACCTGCTGTGGGCCACAGATTGTCGATGCGCTTCACCAACTTGGTTTTGAGGTGTTTCTGGATCTGAAATTTCATGATATACCCAACACGGTTGCCAAAGCGGTAAAGGCGGCGGCTGAAATGGGAGTGTGGATGGTCAATGTACACGCTTCTGGCGGGGTGGAGATGATGAAGGCAGCACGCCAAATTCTTGAGCCCTTTGGTGATAAGCGCCCACTGTTGATTGCCGTGACTGTATTAACCAGTATGAGTAGCGAAGAGCTGGCAGAGATCGGTTATCAAAATGCGGCCGCTCAACAGGTTCAGCATTTAGCTCAATTAAGCAAACAAGCGGGGTTAGATGGGGTTGTCTGTTCGGCACAGGAAGCGGCGGATCTAAAAGCCAAACTTGGGGATGAGTTTTTATTGGTTACACCAGGTATCCGTCCGCAAGACTCAGAAGCGGGTGATCAGAAGCGCATTATGACACCGGCCAGAGCACTTGAGGCCGGTAGCGATTACTTGGTTATTGGTCGGCCAATAACGAAAGCCGTTTCACCTCTTGAGGCGCTGGCAGCGATTTTTAAAGAGACAGCTTGAGCTACTATTTCTGGAACGCGTTAATACTTTTGTGTATTGATACGCACGATGTGAGTTGCTAGCATCGAATTTGTGTAGCAGGAAGCTGCACTTTATTTTAGATAACAAGGAGTTAGTTATGGTTTATTTGAAGGTATTACTGGTCTCGTTTTTGTTCGGCGGGCTTTGTGTTTCTTTGCCCGCGGCAGCGGAGTACCCTGCTGAAAGCAACAATGAGTTATCAAAACAGCAGGCTGTAACGACAGTTAATATTAACACTGCTGATGCTAAGGCATTGGCGGCAATGCTTAAAGGGGTTGGGGTAAAGCGTGCTCAGGCAATTGTTGATTACCGAGAAAGTAACGGCCCTTTTACAGATATAAATCAGTTGCAGGCGATTAAAGGTATCAGTACGGGTATTATTAAGAAAAATCTTGATAAGATTCGGCTTTAGGTCAGTTTATGGTGACAAAAAAGGCGCAATATTGCGCCTTTTTTGTTTATTGTTAGCGAAGTTTGTATTTTTGATTCTGGGTAAAAAATTAAACCTCTTGAACATGGAGTAATGTGCTTTGTTAGTGCCAGTAGTGTTAGCAGGTGGTGTAGGTAGCCGGTTGTGGCCTTTGTCCCGTGAGTTTTATCCTAAACAATTTATTCCGTTGGTCGATGATCAGCTTTCCATGCTGCAGTCAACGATGGCGCGGCTGCAGGGGATTGAGGGGCTGGCTGAACCAATACTGGTATGTAATGAGGCGCATCGATTTTTGGTGGCTGAGCAGCTTAGGCAAATGGGGGTTGATAATGGGCGCATTATTCTTGAACCTGAAGCTCGAAATACTGCTCCGGCTGTGACGCTTGCAGCTTATGAAGCGCTCTCGAAGGGTGAGGAAGCGGTGCTGCTAGTGTTGGCTGCTGATCATTTGATCCAAGAAGTAGATAAGTTTCACGCCGCCGTTGAGGTGGGTAAGCGCTGCGCTGACATGGGGCAGTTAGTTACTTTTGGCGTGGAGCCTGATAAGGCCGAGACCGGTTATGGTTATATTCGTTGCAAACAATCGAGCAGCGAGTTTCACTCCGTTGAAGAATTTGTTGAGAAGCCGGATAAGGCAACAGCGCAGAAATATATTGATAGTGGTGACTATTATTGGAATAGCGGTATGTTTATGTTTCGTGCCAGTACACTGCTTGATGAGTTGCAGCAGTGGGCACCGGATATTCAGCAGGCCTGTGAAGCTGCCTTTAAGACGATACATAGTGATTTGGACTTTTATCGGGTGTCTGCTGAGGCCTTTTCAAAATGCCGAAGCGAGTCGATTGATTATGCTGTCATGGAACAAACCAGTAATGCGGTTGTGGTACCGCTGCAAAGTGACTGGAATGATGTGGGGGGCTGGTCAGCTATTTGGGATGTCAGTGAGAAAGATGAAGCGACTAATGTCGTCCAGGGTGATGTGTTGCTGGAAGGGGTGAGTAATAGCTATGTGCGGGCAGAGTCCCGACTGGTTACGGCGCTGGGTGTCACTGACCTGGTGGTTGTGGAAACCGCTGATGCCGTGTTAGTTGCCAATAAAAACCGTGTGCAGGAAATAAAAAAGCTGGTTGAAAAACTAAAGAGCCAGCAGCGCTCTGAACTACAAAACCATACGCAGGTGTACCGGCCCTGGGGATCCTATGAAAGTATTGTTTCCCAACCACGCTTTCAGGCCAAGCGCATCGTGGTTAATCCCGGTTCGAGTCTTTCTTTGCAGTTGCACCACCATCGTGCAGAGCATTGGATTGTTGTCAAAGGCTGTGGGCAAGTGACGCGGGGTGAAGAGGTTTTTCAGCTAAATGAAGATCAATCAACTTATATCCCGATCGGCACTAAACATCGGCTGGAAAACCCCGGTGTTATTCCGTTGGAGATTATCGAAGTGCAAACGGGTAGTTATTTGGGCGAAGATGATATTGTGCGGTTTGAGGATGTTTATGGGCGGACTGAATAATTTTCAGGGTGAAAAAAATGCGTAACTTACAGCATACTAAAATTCTCAATTTGCCTCGCCAATACAAACGACTGCTGATGTTAGCTGCAGATTTCGTAATGGTGCCGCTCGCGCTATGGACGGCCTTTGCCTTACGCCTTGGAACTCCTGCCGTTGAGGTGGTACCTTTTTGGGTACTCTATGCTGCTGCTTTAGCTATTGCTATTCCGGTATTTATCAAACTCGGTCTTTACCGGGCGGTTGTGCGCTATATGGGGCCGCAGGCGATGCTGGCGGTGATTAAGGGGGTTAGTTTTGTCACAGTGGCGTTGATGATTATCACCCTTATGTTGCGTATTCAGGGCGTGCCACGATCTGTTTTTGCTATCTTCTGGCTGTTGGCGATTTGTTATGTGGGAGGAAGCCGGTTTGTGGTGCGAGCCTATTTTGGCTGGTTGCTGGATACGGTTGCAGGCCGTAAGTTAGTTGCTATCTATGGCGCAGGCGCTGCCGGCATGCAATTGGCTTCGGCGCTGAATCACGATGCGGACTATGTGCCGGTTGCTTATATCGATGATAAAAAATCCCTGCAGGGACATGTGATTAATGGCTTGACAGTATATTCACCAGAGCAAATAAAGTGGCTGATTGAAACAAAAAATGTATCAGAAATTTTGTTGGCTTTGCCCTCGGCTACGCTGTCTGCGCGGCGGAAAATTATCAGTCAATTAGAGCCTTTGCCCGTTCATGTGCGGACTTTGCCGTCGGTGCCTGATTTGGTTGCGGGAAAAGTCACTTTGGATACGGTTAAAGAAGTTGATATTGATGATTTGCTGGGACGTGAATCGGTTGTGCCGAATGAACAGCTGCTTTCTGCAAGTGTGAGCGAAAAAGTGGTGATTGTTACCGGTGCTGGAGGGTCAATTGGCTCTGAGCTCTGTCGGCAGATTATAACCTTAAAGCCTAAAGCGCTATTGTTGTTTGAAATGAGTGAGTACGGACTGTATGCCATTGAAAAGGAGCTGCAGGACTCCGGCCTGGATGAAGGCGTTGCACTGGTGCCGTTACTAGGCTCTGTTCAAGATGAAACTTTGTTGTTTAAGATTTTCAAGAATTATCATGTTGACGTTGTTTTTCATGCCGCTGCCTATAAGCATGTGCCTTTGGTTGAGCACAACATTATTGCTGGCGTGAAAAATAATGTGCTGGGTACTTTGGCGATGGCGCGCGCTGCTGCCAGAGCTAAGGTGCCATCGGTTACGCTTGTTTCAACGGATAAAGCGGTACGGCCTACGAATGTGATGGGTGCGACAAAGCGCCTTGCTGAGCTGGTATTGCAGGGGTTGACCTTCGAGTATCCGGCTACCCGTTTTTCGATGGTGCGTTTTGGTAATGTGCTGGGGTCATCGGGTTCCGTTGTACCTGTTTTTAGAAAGCAAATTGCGGAGGGGGGGCCGGTTACTGTGACCCACCCTGACATTTACCGGTATTTTATGACTATTCCTGAGGCAGCTCTTTTGGTCGTGCAGGCTGGGGCGTTGGCGCAAGGCGGTGATGTATTTGTCTTGGATATGGGGGAGCCGATTAATATTAGTGATCTGGCAACCAAAATGATCCATTTGATGGGGCTTGAGGTCAAAGAGAATGGTCAGGGAGAGGGCGATATTGAAATCCGCTACACAGGGTTGCGACCTGGTGAGAAGCTAAAGGAGGAGTTGCTCATCGAAGGAAACCTTGTTGGTAGTGATCATCCTAAAATTTTATGGGCCGAAGAGCAGGCTATGGAATGGCCTAAACTTGAGTCGTTGTTAGACGAGCTCGAAGAGGCTTGTAACAATTATCGCTATGAAACGATAAAAACGATTCTTTTGCACGGGCTTGTGGGTTACAAACCCGATCATGAGTTTGTTGATAATCTGTGGCAGTATGAGCTTACCGCTTCAAAAAGCCAGCCAACAGAGGGTAAGCAGTACCATTAGTTGTATAGCAAAGAAAAATTTTTATCTGACTAAATGCTCTAAGCGGATGTAAATAAAGCGTTTTTTTGAGGTGTGATTTAAAGGGTGTAAATAGATTTAAAAACCTTCATTTTATCTGTTGACCTTATACCAATTCGTTATTAATATACGCGCCTCATTCAGTTGATCCCCGATAGCTCAGTTGGTAGAGCAGCGGACTGTTAATCCGCCTGTCGCTGGTTCGAGTCCAGCTCGGGGAGCCATATTTTAAAAAGCCGATACTTTATGTGTCGGCTTTTTTTATGCCTGATATATCGTCTTTGTCGCTAATCAATGCGCTTACTTCATATTATCCAAGCGGGTATAATCGAGACTTTCGATTCAAACTAGAAGCTCTCCTTTATGTCGACAGATTTTCAGGTTATTTCACCCTTCGAGCCTTCCGGTGATCAACCTGCGGCTATTGAACAGTTATCCAATGGTATAGAAGCGGGCTTGGCCTACCAGACTCTGTTAGGAGTAACGGGCTCAGGCAAGACGTTTACTGCTGCCAATGTGATTGCCAATACCGGCCGGCCAGCGTTGGTGTTGGCACCAAATAAAACCCTCGCTGCTCAGCTTTATGGTGAATTTAAGGAGTTCTTTCCGCGCAACTCCGTCGAATATTTTGTTTCCTATTACGATTATTATCAGCCTGAAGCCTATGTGCCGGCGTCGGATACCTTTATTGAAAAGGATGCTTCGGTAAACGAACACATTGAACAGATGCGCCTCTCTGCAACGAAAGCTTTGCTAGAACGCCAGGACGCTATCGTGGTAGCAACGGTGTCGGCCATTTACGGTTTGGGTGATCCTGGTGCTTATCTGAATATGGTGATGCATCTGGATCGGGGGGACCGTATTGATCAGCGTAGTGTTTTGCGCCGCTTAGCGGAGCTGCAATACAAGCGCAATGATGTGGAGCTGCATCGTGCGACTTATCGTGTGCGTGGTGATGTCATTGATATTTATCCGGCTGAATCTGATCGCGATGCGGTTCGTATCGAGCTGTTTGATGATGAGATCGAGTCCATCGCTGTTTTTGATCCGCTGACGGGCGAGGTTTTAAAACGGCTGCCGAGAATTACGATTTATCCGAAAACCCACTATGTAACCCCGCGTGAAACCCTGCTAGAGGCAACAGAAAAGATTAAGGAAGAGCTCAAGGAGCGACTGACGCAGCTGCGTGATAACAATAAATTGGTGGAAGCTCAGCGCCTGGAACAGCGGACTAATTTTGATGTTGAGATGATTCTGGAGCTGGGTTATTGCAACGGTATTGAAAATTACTCGCGTTATTTGTCGGGCCGTCCTGACGGCGAAGCACCGCCTACCTTGTTTGATTACCTGCCGGATAATGCCTTGCTGTTTGTGGATGAATCCCACGTGACGATTCCTCAGCTGGGGGCTATGTATAAAGGTGACCGCTCGCGTAAAGAAACATTAGTGGAGTATGGTTTTCGCTTGCCTTCCGCGTTAGATAATCGTCCGATGCGTTTTGAGGAATGGGAGCATGCCGCGCCGCAAACGGTGTTTATTTCTGCGACTCCCGGACCTTATGAGGATGAGCATGCCGGACAGGTGGTTGATCAGGTGGTGCGGCCAACCGGTTTGATTGATCCGGAAATCCAAATTCGCCCAGCGTCCACACAGGTAGATGATTTGCTGTCGGAGATTAACCGACGTGTTGCCAATAATGAGCGTGTCTTGGTGACCGTTTTGACAAAGCGGATGGCTGAGGATTTGACGGAATATTATGGCGAGCATGGCGTGCGGGTGCGTTACGTGCATTCCGATATTGATACGGTGGAGCGTGTAGAAATTATTCGCGATTTGCGCATCGGTGAATTTGATGTGCTGGTTGGCATTAACCTGTTACGAGAGGGTATTGATATTCCCGAGGCGTCACTGGTGGCAATTCTGGATGCGGATAAGGAAGGGTTTCTGCGTTCCGAGCGTTCATTGATCCAGACTATTGGCAGGGCGGCGCGAAATGCTAATGGCACGGCCATTCTTTATGCCGATCGAGTTACCGGTTCGATGCAGCGTGCTATGGATGAGACTGAGCGCCGCAGAGAAAAGCAGCTGGCTTACAACAAAGAACATAATATTACACCGCGTAGTGTTACGAAGTCGGTTGAGGATATTCTCGAGGGTGCTGTGACGCCGGGTGCGCGCGGCAAGCAGAGTAAGAAAGTTGCTGAACCGCAGGCTGACTATCAGGTTGATCCGAAAACAATGACGCCTGTCCAGTTGGGCAAGCTACTTAATCAGCTGGAAGATAAAATGTATGAGGCGGCTAAAAATATGAAGTTTGAAGAGGCAGCGCAATATCGCGATCAAATCTCGGCAATTAACGCCAACATGCTTGGGTGATGGTTAGATATGGGCTACAGTTAGTCTGCTTTTTAGTCGCTTGGTGATGATGTTTAAAGGAGTAAGGGTTTAGTGAAAGTTCTGGTAACGGGCACGGCAGGATTTATTGGCTCTACGTTGGCAAAAAGGCTGCTTGAGCGTGGGGATGAGGTTATCGGTATTGATAACCTGAACGACTACTATGATGTAAATCTTAAGCAGTCACGCCTTAATCGTTTGCTGGATCAAGACGGTTTTACGGATATTCGGGCCAATATTGAAGATCAGGGTGTCATGGAGCAGGTGTTTAAAAAGCATCAGCCGCAACGTGTGGTGAATCTGGCTGCGCAGGCGGGGGTTCGTTACTCGCTGGTTAACCCGCATTCTTATATTAATTCCAATATCATGGGATTTATGAATATTCTGGAAGGGTGTCGTCACAATGGTGTTGAGCACCTTGTCTATGCTTCCAGTAGTTCGGTTTATGGTTCTAATACCAAAATGCCCTTTTCGGTGCAGGACAATGTCGACCACCCGTTGAGCCTTTATGCGGCTAGCAAAAAGGCTAACGAATTGATGGCGCACACCTATAGTCATTTGTATCAGTTGCCCACGGCAGGACTGCGTTTCTTTACCGTGTATGGACCCTGGGGGCGACCGGATATGGCGCTCTTTATGTTTACCCAAAAAATTCTGGCGGGTGAACCCATTGATGTGTTCAATTACGGGCATCACAAGCGCGACTTTACTTACATCGATGATATTGTTGAGGGGGTTGTTCGTACGCTTGATAAGGTCGCAGAACCGGATCCGCAGTGGCATGGTGATGAGCCCGAGCCTAGTACCAGTCAGGCACCATACCGTCTTTATAATATTGGCAGTAACTCACCGGTTGATTTGCTGCGATATATTGAAATTCTTGAGGATTGTCTGGGTAAAAAAGCCGAGAAAAACCTGTTGCCGTTACAGCCGGGGGATGTGCCTGATACCTACGCTAATGTGGATGCGCTTGTGAAGGATGTTGATTATAAACCCGCCATGCCAATTGAGCAGGGGATTGCTAATTTTGTTGATTGGTATCGAGATTATTACAGGGTGTAGAGATCTGGTGTAAGAGCTGGTAGTGGTTGTTATTTTGGAGAGTTGCTCTGCGCAACAAAATTAATAAATTTTGACGGCTTATTTTGTTTGTTTTTTTGCTTGAGGGTGTTTGGGACAGGTGTTATCTTACGCACCTCAATTCTGCAGGCAAATTTGCAGGCGCGTAGCTCAGTTGGTTAGAGCACCACCTTGACATGGTGGGGGTCGGTGGTTCGAATCCACTCGCGCCTACCAGTTTTTAACTGGTAGACTTACGTCAAATTGCACCTGGCGAGACAGGTGTTATGATCCCCCAAGTAGCCCTTACTATTCATTTTCCCGCTGACTCGTACTATTGTTTAATATAATTAAGTCGGTAAAAAATTAAGTCGTTCCAAATCCGTTATATCCAAATTTAAGGAGAAGCAGTGTGAAACCAGCCGTTCGAGTCACCGTAACAGGCGCCGCTGGCAATATTGCCTATTCATTGTTATTCAAGATCGCAGCTGGTGAAATGCTGGGTGACGATCAACCCATTATTCTTCAGCTAGTTGAAATTCCTCAAGCAATGGGCGCACTCCGGGGCGTTGCCATGGAGTTGGAGGATTGTGCTTTCCCGTTACTGCAACAGGTGAGCATTCATGATAATCCTGAAGAAGGCTTTAAAGGTGTTCATTACGCGTTGCTAGTGGGAGCTCGTCCACGTGGGCCTGGCATGGAGCGTAAAGATCTGCTGGAAGCGAATGCGGCGATTTTCTCTGGACAGGGTAAAGCATTAAATGATTTTGCCAATCCGGATGTGCGTGTGCTGGTGGTTGGTAACCCGGCCAATACCAATGCCCTTATTGCCAGTCGTAATGCGCCAGATTTAAGCCCAAGCCAGTTTACAGCGATGACTCGCCTTGATCACCAACGTGCCAAAGGTATTCTTGCGAATCGTTTGGGCGTTACGGTTAATGAGGTTAAAGGCGTAACCATTTGGGGTAACCACTCTGCCACTCAATTTCCAGATTTACATCATGCCAATGTGCATGGTGAGCCTGTGCTGTCATTGATTGATGGCGCTTGGTATAAAGGTCAATATATTTCCCTGATTCAAAAGCGTGGAGCCGCTATTATTAATGCGCGAGGCGCGTCGAGTGCTGCTTCGGCTGCTCAGGCCGCTATTAACCATATGCGGAGCTGGGCTCTGGGCACTGATGATGACTGGGTCAGCATGGCAATCCCCAGTGACGGCAGTTATGGTGTGGCCACGGGTATTATTTATTCTTTCCCGGTGCGTTGTAACTATGGTCGCTATGAGATTGTGCAGGGTCTTGAGTTAAACGAATTCTCCCGGCAGCAAATGAAAGAAACTGAGCAGGAACTGCTGGCTGAAATGGCGGATGTTGATCATCTGTTACCGCCAGAGACGGCTGCGCGGATGACTGATCCTTTTGGTCGTGCTGGCTTGGTCAATGACATCGATGAAGAGTGTCTGCGCGCTGGCTCAATAGTCGTTAAGACCGATAGAATCTGTTAGACTGCCGGTCTTTTCGGTGCGGGCCTGTTGTAAGTGGCGCGCATCAAAAAATTTAACACCCACATACGTTTTGCGAATGTGGGTGTTTTTTATTTTATAAATTAATAAAGCTCATGTGGCCTTTTGTAGGGGCCACCACTGAAAAGGATAAAATATGCCTGTAATTACCCTTCCTGATGGTTCCCAGCGTAGCTTCGAAAACCCTGTTTCTGTGTTTGAAGTTGCCTCCGATATTGGCCCGGGGCTCGCAAAAGCGACCGTAGGTGCAACCGTAAACGGTGAGCCTGCTGATGTTCATGATGTCATCTCCGATGATGCCGAGCTGGTGCTTTTTACGCCAAAAGATGATGCCGGACTTGAAATTATTCGCCACTCTTGCGCCCACTTGTTGGGGCACGCGATAAAGCAATTATGGCCTGATACCAAAATGGCGATCGGCCCGGTGATTGAAAATGGGTTCTATTACGATGTTGACCTTGATCATCGCATCACCGATGAAGATATGGAGACGCTTGAGAAGCGCATGAAGGAACTGGTGAAAACCCAGTACGATGTTATTAAGAAAAAAGTGAGCTGGCATGATGCGCTAGACGTGTTTGCGGAGCGGGGCGAAAGTTACAAACTGCAAATTTTACAGCAGGATATTGATCAGTCAGATTCACCGGGGCTGTATTACCACCAAGAATATGTCGATATGTGCCGTGGCCCACACGTACCCAATATGCGTTTCTGCGAACATTTCAAGTTGATGCGTGTGTCGGGTGCTTACTGGCGGGGCGATTCTGATAACAAAATGTTACAGCGTATTTATGGGACGGCCTTTGCTGATAAAAAACAACTTAAGAAATACCTGAATTTCCTGGAAGAAGCCAGCAAGCGTGATCACCGTAAATTAGCAAAGAAGCTGGATTTGTTTCATTTGCAGGAAGAGGCACCGGGCATGGTGTTCTGGCATGCAAAGGGCTGGTCAATCTATCAAACGGTTGAGCAGTACATGCGCAAAGTTCAGCATGACAATGGCTATCAGGAAATTAAAACGCCGCAGCTGGTGGACTTCAGCCTGTGGGAGCGTTCGGGCCATGCGGATAAGTTTGGTGATGAAATGTTTTCATCTCACTCGGAAAACAAAGACTACGCAGTGAAGCCCATGAACTGTCCTTGCCATGTGCAAGTGTTTAATCAGGGATTACGTAGTTACCGCGATTTGCCTTTACGTTTGGCTGAATTTGGGTGCTGTCATCGTAACGAACCGTCTGGAACACTGCAGGGTTTGATGCGGGTGCGTGGTTTTGTGCAGGATGATGCGCATATTTTCTGTGCAGAATCGCAAATACAGGATGAGGTGGCGACCTTTATTGATTTACTGTACAGCGTTTACCAGGATTTTGGCTTTGATGATGTGTTGGTGAAGTTGTCAACTCGACCTGAAAAGCGTGTAGGTTCCGATGAGGTTTGGGATAAAGCAGAGGAAGCATTACAGCTGGCGTTAGATAACAAGGGCATTGCCTGGGAATTACAGCCAGGTGAAGGCGCCTTCTATGGGCCTAAGATTGAGTTTTCTTTACGTGATTGCCTGGGTCGTGTTTGGCAGTGTGGCACTATTCAGGTGGATTTCTCTATGCCGGGTCGTTTGGATGCGCAATATGTGGCTGAGGATGGTAGTCGCCAGGTGCCGGTGATGTTGCATCGCGCAATCCTGGGGTCATTTGAGCGTTTTATCGGTATTTTGATCGAACATTTTGCTGGCGCATTTCCTGCGTGGCTGGCGCCTGAGCAGGCGGCGATTGTCAATATTACTGACAGTCAGGCGGAATATTGCCGGAATGTTGAAAAAACCTTGAGAAATAAAGGATTTAGAGTGTTCTCGGACTTGAGAAACGAGAAGATCGGCTTTAAAATTCGCGAGCACTCGATTCAGAAAATCCCCTATGTGTTGGTTGTCGGGGATAAAGAGATGGAAGCTGGCCAGATTGCCGTTCGTACTCAGAAAGGCGAAGATCTGGGTTCCATGTCTATCGAGGCATTTTGTGAGCGTCTGACGACGGATGTAGAACGTCTCGGCCGCTCAGACTAAGAATTTTCAGGAGAACTCGTCAATATAATGAGTAAAGGCAAATCAAAGAAAGCCACCATCAATGGTGATATTCAGGCCAAAGAGGTAAGACTCGTTGGCGCCGCAGGTGAACAGGTCGGCATCGTAACCATTGAAGAGGCGCTGGCAGCAGCGGCGGCGGCAAAACTGGATTTGGTGGAAATTGCACCGGATGCCCAGCCACCTGTTTGTAAGGTGATGGATTACGGTAAAAAACTTTTTGACGAGAAGAAGCAACAGGCGGCTAACCGCAAGAAAGCGCGTCAGACGCAGGTTAAGGAAATTAAGTTTAGACCAGGGACGGAAGAAGGGGATTATCAGGTAAAACTACGCAACCTGATACGTTTCCTTACTCACGGGG
>LUKI01000039.1 GCA_001593685.1 Gammaproteobacteria bacterium F7 | reverse complement strand
GCGCAAAGCAAGCTAACCAGCGCAATGTAGATCAGGCTGAGTTTGAGTCAATGGTGAGAGGCTCTGCTCAGCTAAAATCATATTTGGAGCGTGGAGATAAAGAAGGCGCAGCTAGATTCTTAACGCGTCGCCGCGACGATATTTTAGCTCGCCCTAACGCCAAGCCTAATGCCGCCCAAGATACTGAACAAATGATTGCGCTGCTTGAGTCGGATCCAGATCAAGTTCTCGCCATAGCTAGCGAAAACACTGATATTGGCTATAAAACTGGCGTTTTGACGGCCCCAGCTCGAGAAAAGCAAGCAGCCCCTACTGAAATAGAAAAGTTGTTAGCAGCGCAGCAGAGCTACCCTGAAGGTTCTCCGCAGCGTCAGACTATCGACGCCCTGATTGCCAAAAAAGTTAGTTCAGATAACGGGATTACTATTGGAGCTGACGGCACGATTCAGATCGGAGGAACCCCGCAAATTCCTGTTAGCAAAGATGTACTCAAAAAGGATGCCGAACAGTTGCAAAACTCGCGCGAGAGCGCAGACGCAAGCGAGCGGATCGGTCGTTTGATTGGTAGAGCTAGAGAGCTTGTTAATGAAATGGATACCGGCCTGCTAGCTCCAGCTAGAAGCTTCGGCGACAAAGTTTTGTCAGAATTCGGGGTAAAAAGTGCTGAGCAGCGAGCAGCGAATTTTGAAGAGCTGAACAGTATTTCGCGAGAGCTTGGCGCCGAAGCGTTACAGCTATTCGGTGGATCTGATACGGAGAAAGAATTACAGGTTGCAATCGAAACCAATGTTGAAACAACTAAAACAAACGAGGCCAACAGGCGCATTCTAGATCGGAAAATGCAGGCCGTTAATATTCTCCAGCAGCGCCCAGATTTTGAGTCTGACTGGATGCGTCGAAATGGCTCGCTGGCCGCTCCTGATGTAACTACACGCGAATTCTTCGGAAAGGCTTGGCGTAGATTTCAACAAGAAAGCTTTAATAATGACGCGCCTCCAGCGGCACAAAGTAACTCTATTGAAGATTTGGTGAGCAAATATGCCGACTAGAGAACAGCTTGAGACAGCTTTACGCAACGCTGATAAGGCTGGTGATGTTGGGGCTGCTAAACAGTTAGCCAACGCTATCAAGGCGCTTGACTCAGGTCCTGCTACTTCACCAGTAGACGACCCAAATTATTATTCCAAGGTGTTTAATCCAGCCGAGCAAACCAGCACGATCGGTGCCGTTGGTCGTGGCGTGGCGCAAGGCGCTATCGATGATTATGGTGCTGGCGGCTTGCAGTTATTAGGCGAAATCGGCCAGAAGCTTGGATTTAAAAGCGCTGACGATTTTCTGGCGACTGTTGAGCGGGCACGAGAATTGAGGACGCATGACTTCGAGCAAGATACTTCCGAATCGCCTATTGCAGCAAAAGCAGGCCGTATCATTGGCAATGCGGCTCCAACATTGGCAATACCTGGAGGCGTGCAAGGCAATCTGGCGAAACGACTAGTCACAGGCGCTGCGTCAGGCTCGGCAGTTGGCGGGATTAACTATGTCGAGGACGGCGATTCGCGGGCTGAAAATGCGCTGGTTGGTGCGGCCTTCGGTGGTGGCGCTCCAGTTGTCCTGAGCGGGGGTAGGGCGCTGGCCTCCGAAACGGGGAAAAGACTCTTTAGAGGCGGCGGCAAAGAGGCTCTAAAGTCGGCTCAGCGAGTGGCTGATGATTTTTCAGAAGCCGGTGCGACCCCGTCTGTCGGCCAGGTAACAGGCAGAAAAAGCCTGCAAGGTGCGGAAACACTCTCCAGTAAATTGCCGCTTGGCAACCCGATCAACAAGGCTGTTGACGTTACGACCAAGAAAGTCCAAGACCGATTAGCAGCAATTGCTGATGATATAAGCCCGATTCGAGGCCCAGAGGCAGCAGGTAGGACCATTCAAAAAGGTATTGATGGGTTTGTAAAACGATTCCAGGCCAAATCCGGTAAGCTGTGGAACGAAGTTGACGACTTGGTAGGAAAAGACCAGCTTGTTAGCATCCCAAGCACAAAACAAACCCTTAGTAGGCTTGTTCGTGATGATGCGTTTAGCAGCATCTTGAATGACCCTAAGATAGCCAAGATCAAGGCCGCAATTGGTAATGCAGGTGACTCTGTAGATTACGCCTCCCTGCGCTCGCTTCGCTCTGTTATTGGCGAAAAACTTGGGAGCAATGATCTTGTGTCAGATATTCCAAGAGCGCAGCTTAAGCAGCTTTACGGGGCGCTGTCTGACGACATAGGGGAAGCGGTAATGGCTTCTGGAGACGGTGCAGCGAAGGCGTTTCAGAGGGCAAACAATTTCACTCGATCCGGTCATAAACGGCTAGATGATTTCGTTGAACGTGTTAGCAAGAAAGTTGATCTCGATAAGGTGTTTGATGCGGTAACGCGAGGCGGCGAAGGGTCGGCGACAATTAACGCGTTCAAGCGAAGTCTTAAGTCTGACGAATGGGAGGCTGTTGTTGCTAATGTAGTTCGCAGGCTTGGTAAGTCTACTCCAGGAAATCAGAACGCTTCTGGCGATGCTTTTTCTCTTACCAAATTCTTGACTGATTACAGCCGCCTAGGGCCAGCCAGAAAAGCATTATTCTCTGGAAGCAAAAAGCTTAACGAGTACAGCAGAAATCTTGACCGTATTTCGCGAGTTGCTGAGACGGTGAAGGATGATTTAGCTCAGCTAGCTAATCCATCCGGCACGGGGCCATTTGTGGCAAATGTCGCAACCGGCGTCTCTTTTCTAACAAGTGCTTCAACAGGCAATATAGAAGCGGCGGCTTTGATTGGCCTTGCTTCTGCTGGCAACAATGTTGCAGCACGGCTGATGACGAACCAGCGCTTTGTGAAATGGCTTGCAAGCTCAACAACTGTCAATAGCAGCAAGCTTCCCTCTCATATAGCTAAGCTATCAACCATAGTCGAAAACCAGCAGGACGCCATTGATATTCAGCAGTATCTAGAGGCTATACGATCCCAAACAGCCGAAAAATCAGATGGAGAATAAGCCCAGCTGGGATTAGGAAAAACACAAAAAATCCTAATGTCATGGGCTCGTATATTGGGGAGCGCTTCGGCGTTGATGGCTCGTAAGGGCGGTATTCGGCCATTCTAGCTTGCCGGGCTTCGGCCTCCTGTTTAGCTAGAAGAATGGCTTTTTCTTTGGTAATACGGCGGTCTCGCATGTGCTGAAGCCACATGGCCACAATCACTAGCGCAATGTAAAAAAAGGTAAAGGCTTCAAGCCAATTAATATCCATCCGTTAATTCTAGCTAAAACAATCACACAAAACAAAGCCCCGATAGTTGACGCTACCGGGGCTTTTTAATTTGTCGCTGCGATGTTGACGCATCCAGCGGCTTGGCAGTCACCGTAGGAGCGGCGATCACATGAACGATATTACCACACTCATAAACTTTTTGCAGGAATCAAATATGACCCCTTTAGAGGCTATCTTTATTGGCGGCACGTTGATCGTGCTATGGCGTCTACCTGAAATTATCCGAGCAATTAAAGGACCAGGGGATTAGCAATGTCTGAGTATAACTCTATGTTTTTTACAGCGCTGGACGCCAACGGAGACCCTATATCGGGGGCTAAGCAGTTTTTCTATGAAAACGGCACCACAACGCTACAAGCTGTCTATAGCGACCCAGATAGAACGACGCCTTTAACTAATCCCGTCGTTGCTGATTCTGCCGGACGATTTCCTCAAATCTTCTTAAATGACAAGCTTTACAGTATAAAGCTAACGGACGCTAGCTATGTCACTGTGAAAACGCTGGATAACGTCAATAAGTTTGTTGCTGATACTGTTGCTTCGCTTAATGCCAGTAGCGCTACATTTTTTGCACAGAATATAAGCACTACAACAGCTTTAAATTTTGGGTACGAAGAGGGGCGCATTAACAACGGTGACGGGACAACAACCACTATTCCTGCGGGGACTGTCACCCTAGCCGATGCTGCGACAAATATCGTTTATATTGATTATGGGGCAAAAACAATAAAGGCTGCGGTTAGCGGTAGTCAACCAGGCGGTGGTATCTCGCCGTTATTTAGCGTGCTCACTGCGTCAGGGTCAATTGATACTGTTACGCCGTTGTCGACAAGCTATGCCGCTAGCTCATTTCCTGTCGGCGGTGAACTATTCTGGCCAGGAAGCAATCCTCCGGCCGGGTTTTTAGAAGAAGATGGCACGGCTATTAGCCGTACAACTTACGCAGCCTTGTTTGCCGTCATCGGCACAACCTATGGCGCGGGAGATGGCTCAACCACGTTTAATTTGCCTGACCCACGCGGCCGTGCGGTGCGGGTGTGGGACAATGGCGCAGGAGTTGACCCGGATGCGGCCAGCCGTATTGACAGGGGGGACGGAACAACCGGCGATAATGTTGGTACAGATCAGGATGACGAAATTAAGTCTCACAACCATAGCGGAGGCTCCGCCACGTTAGCTGGTAGCGGTGGCCCAGCTACGCGAATGGATGGCGGGACACAATCTACGAACTCAACGGGCGGTAATGAAACCCGTATGAAAAACACTTACCGTATGTTGTGTATTAAGTATTAATAGAGGTGGTAATGAAAATCTATCAATTCAGTAGGGAAACAGGCGAGTACACAGGTCAGCGCGACGCAGCTATTGACCCGCTTGAGACAAAAGCCGCAGGGGTAACGGTCTATCTAAATACGCCATTTACTACCACTGATGAGCCTCCGGCAACTGGCGCCAATGAGGTCGCTGTTCGTGTCGGCGGGGTTGATGGTAGTTGGCAAGTCAACGAAGATCATCGCGGCAAAACTGTTTACAATACTGGCGATAAATCTGCTTTAGAAATAGAACAGACTGGCCCGATTCCGGATGGTTATACTGAGTCTGAACCAGGCGAATTTGATAGCTGGAGTGGTAATAGATGGGTTACTGATACAGTCTCTCAATCAAATTTTTTAAAAGAAAAACAGATTGCCGGCATTAAGGCTAAAGCTGGCTCGTTAATTCTTGCCATTGCTCCAGAATGGAAACAGCGCAACATCTTAGCGAGAACTGTCGAGCTTCGAGACATTCAAGATAGTCGTGCGTTGACCGCTGAAGAGTATGCAGAAAAAGACGCGGCCCAAGCTGTGTGGGATTCAATCAAGGCTATTCGAGCGCATAGCGACACCTTGGAAGCTGATGTTGAAGCTGGCAAAACCGTCAATATTTCTTCGGGCTGGCCTGCTTAATCGCAAGGCCAGATTTCCCGCTTCCCGCCTTCGTATTTCGCACCTAGTCCGGCTGCAATAAGGGCTTGCCCTAAGTCCTCGTTGTCAGCCGTAATCCTCCCCAACACTCTGCCGGCATATTTGCCTAGCTCCACATCGTGCAGCTGGATAGATTTGCCGGTTAGAAAGTCTTCTGTAAAGCGTCCCGCCATCTTGCCGAGAGCAATCTCGCACTCTGGGATAGTAACGCCTGATTTCTTGCCTCTGCGGCTCTCTGGCGTGTCTATTCCGATTAGGCGCACGTTTGCCGTCTGGACTAGACCAGGCCAAACCTCGACAGCGAGCTTAACCGTATCGCCATCGCTAACCTTAATTAGTTCGGCTTGGTAATGAGCCAAAGCAGGCGCGGCGATCAGGCAGAGCAGGGCGGCTAGGTGTTTCATTGCTTATACTCGCTGATTACTTTTCCATTTAACAAACTCTCGAAAAGTCTTCCAATCAGAAACTTTTGTTATCAGCGCCTTAATTGCGCGCCAGTTTGCGTAAGCGATAAAATAGGTAAGAAGCGCGAGAATTGCAAAGGCTATCAATACACAAGTCCAAGCTCCAATTACTTCAAGTATATTCATGTGTTCACTCCTTATCCAAATGGGACGCAAATGGGACTTTCTTAACACCTTTCTGCGCTATCGAGCGCCGAGAAGCTACGGCTTTAAAGGGCTTGAGAGGGCGCTGAATGGGCTGCGCTAGGGTTCGAATCCCTCGTAGCGTCTTCCCTTTCAAAATACTATCCAAATCTGTACTATTGCCGTTTTAAAAAACTAGGCTAAACAAAGGCTTACCGATATTTTTGAAGCCTTCTGAATAGTACAGCCTGATTTTTAACCTATTGATATTTATGTAAAATGTCGGTTTAGATGGAGTGGCTTTTAACCAATTGGTCGCTGGTTCGAATCCAGCACGGCCCACCATTTAAAAACCACCGACGGGTGGTTTTTTTATGCCTGAATTTTGAGCTCTGTTTATTTTTTAATCGCAAGACTCAGCCATTCATTTGTTGAAACTTCCGTCGCAGCCCCCATTTCTATAGTATTAGCCGCCTAAATAATCTTACTTCTGAATTAATAAGTGATGCCTTATGTCTACTGATGTTACCGAACAATTAGCCACCCAAGTTCAATTGGCGCTGGTCAATGAAGCCAAGGCCATGAACAGCGATGAGCGGCAACAGTATAAAGACAAAATCAAACGCCTGTTGAAACAGGAAGATGCTGTGTTGGTTGCGCATTATTACACTGATCCCGTACTGCAGGAGCTGGCAGAAGAAACGGGTGGTTGCGTCTCTGATTCACTCGAAATGGCACGTTTTGGTAACCAGCATCCAGCCTCCACACTGGTCGTTGCCGGTGTGAAGTTTATGGGTGAAACGGCAAAAATACTGACACCGGAAAAACGTGTTCTGATGCCAACGCTTGAGGCGACCTGCTCACTGGACCTGGGTTGTCCCATCGAAACCTTTGAACCTTTCTGTGATGAGCACCCGGATCACACGGTGGTGGTTTATGCCAATACCTCGGCGGCTGTTAAAGCACGTGCCGATTGGGTGGTGACCTCGAGTATTGCATTGGATGTGGTGGATCATTTGCAGGCTGAAGGGCATAAGATTATTTGGGCGCCGGACAAGCATTTGGGTGCCTATGTACAGAAGGAAACGGGCGCGGATATGCTGATGTGGGATAGTGCCTGCATTGTGCATGAAGAATTCAAATCCAAGGCAATTTACGACCTTAAGGAAATTTATCCCGATGCCGGTGTACTCGTGCATCCGGAATCACCCGCGGCGGTGATTGAAATCGCTGACGCGGTGGGGTCCACTTCCCAGTTGATTCAAGCGGCACAGGATTTACCGCACAAAATGTTTATTGTTGCCACTGATCGCGGCATTTTCTACAAAATGCACCAGATGTGCCCCAGCAAAACCTTTATTGATGCGCCGACGGCCGGTAAAGGAGCCACCTGTGTGAGTTGTGCACATTGCCCCTGGATGGCGATGAATGGTCTTGAGAACCTGGCAGAGTGTCTGGAAACAGGCAGTAACGAAGTATTTGTTGATCCGGAGCTGGGCAAAAAAGCGATGGTGCCACTGCAACGCATGTTGAACTTCGCCGCCGAGAATAAAATGCGTGTGAAGGGTAACGCCTAATCACTGCGGCAATGGAATACCATATTACCCTGACAGACGGTGCCCAGTCGGCATTGGAGCTGTTGGCGACTGAGTCAGGCCTCTCCAAAACTCAAATCAAACAAGCCATGCAAAAGGGCGCCCTGTGGTGTAAGCGGGGACGCTCTGATAGCGGAAAAGGCAGCAAGCAGGCTCAACGTACGCGCCGCGTGCCCAAAAACCTTAAAACGGGCGATTCATTGCATCTTTACTACGATGCAAAGGTGCTGTCAGAGCTGCCGCCAGAACCACAGATGATCGCGGATGAGGGCGCTTACAGTGTCTGGTACAAACCCTACGGCATGCGTTCCCAGGGCTCCAAATGGGGCGATCACTGCGCTCTGTATCGTTGGGTAGAGGTGAATCATAAACCGGAAAAGCCAGCCTTTCTGGTGCATCGCTTGGATCGTGCTGCCACCGGCTTGATTCTGGTAGCGCATTCGAAAAAAGCGGCTGTTGCATTAACAAAACTGTTTGAAGAGCGAAACGTCGATAAACGCTATCAGGTAATCGTTGTTGGGCAGTTTTCTGAACAGAGCGGCGTGTGGGCGAAAAAACAGACCTTTACAGCAGAAGTCGATGGTAAGGCGGCGACCAGTCATGCGCGCTGTCTTGCTTATGATGCTGAAAAAGACCGATCGTTGCTGGAAGTGACCATTGAAACGGGGCGTAAACACCAGATTCGTTATCATTTAGCGGCGGCTGGTTTTCCGGTGATTGGGGATCGCTTGTACGGAAATGCAAAGTCCGATGAGCAGGATTTACAATTAACAGCTAGCTTGCTGTCGTTTGTGTGTCCGTTAATAGGTGTTGAACGGGTATATGAGTTACCTTCAAAATTGCTGCCAAGATTATAGGACTTGCTTTGATGGGATTTTGTTTGGTTAACCCTTGAATTTATTGAGAGTTAGTCTAATTCTGGCGCTATAAAAATTACTGCTTGTTAAGGATGACATGCCATGAATGACCAAGATCAGGTTTATCAGGTTTCAGAAACGGAAATACTCAAACTTAAGCGCTTTGTTCTTTGGTCTGTTACGGGCACGATTGCTTTAGCTTTCTTGGCGGGTGTTTTTATTTTGACCGCAGATACCTGGATGCGCTATGTCAGTTTTTCTGCTGAGAAACGCTTTATAAAACCTCATCTTGATTTTGCCCTTGAGCATGGCTTTTCTTCAGCTGACCCTAAGGTGGAAAAATACCTTAATCAATTGGCATCCGCGCTAGCTGTAAAACAAGGGCTGCCTGAAGAGGCTGAGTTAGAGATACATTTCATTCAGGGTGATATGGCCAATGCCTTTGCGACATTAGGAGGCCACATTCTGGTTTTTGAAGGGTTACTCAAGGAAATACCCGATGAAAATACATTGGCCATGGTATTAGCCCATGAGATTGCGCATATCAAACACCGTGATCCTATTGTCAGTGTGGGGCGTGGTGTTGCGTTGCAGGTATTGCTCTCTGGTGGAAGTAATACAGGCGGTATTGAGCGTGAAGCGGCCAGCTTTTCTGAGCAGCTAGCCGGTAATATTTACAGCCGCGATCAAGAGCGTGCTGCTGATGAAGCGGCGTTAAAAACATTACATAAATACTATGGACACGTATGGGGAGCGGAGCAGTTATTCTTTTTTTTGGCTGAAGCGTCCGATGAAAAAATTCAAAAATCCCCTGAGAAAGTAACTCGCATTGATGACTGGTTTTCGACGCACCCGACGTTATATTCGCGAATGGAACGGATGCGTGATCTGGCAAAAGAAAAGGGCTGGACGCAAAGCGAGCCCAGCCCTTTTCCTGAGGTTGTTCAAAATTACCTAACCAAACAGCGTTAGGAGGGTTTGATAGGCAATTCCTGCTTGTCCTTAAAGGAACCACATACAATCATAATAAAATCGATCAGCGCCCATATACCTAATCCACCTAATGTCAGCAGCATCAGAATTCCTGTACCAATTTTTCCTACGTAAAAGCGGTGGATGCCGAAGGCACCCAGAAAAAAACAAAGTAGTACGGTTGGCACAAAGCCTTTTTCACTAATTGCGATGGTTTCAGTCATATTACTCTCCTTGAGTTTTAATTTTTTGTCCGGGATAGTGGACGATTTTGCCCTTGCCGTCCTTGAAGGAGCCGGTTAAAAGCATGATGGTTACGATAAACGTGTGTATACCGTCGATGATGAAAACGATAAAAGCCTCGAGTATCTGGCCGTTGAGATAGAAATAAAAGGCCAGGATAAACATGCCTAAATCAATAATCGCTTCAATGAAGCGGCCCAGATAAAAATGTTGGATTCCTGCCATGCCGAAAATCCCTGACAGGCATACGGCAATAATGTAACTTTTTTCGGAAACAACGGACGTGTTCATTAGTAATCCTTTACGTGATGCTGTTATCGGGTGCGATAATTCCACAGCCTTTGAATATAGATGCGGGATGTGGGTTTATCAAATGCAAATTCAACGATTCACCGTATCTGTCGTGCTCCTTTTTAGCTGATCAGAGTAAACGAGGAAATTGCAGTGCTTACGCCATTAACCTTGATTTCGATGGCGTGTTTTCCAGAGTAGTAGCGGCGTGTGCTGAGAGGTGCAAAAGAGTGGCGTTTTTTTATTTGTACAGAGGTACTGGCAGGTAACGTTAATGATTTTAATTTAAACACCTTGGCGCTTTGCTGTCCGTTGCGCTTCATAAAATGAATGGCGTAATCGATTATCAGGGTTTGGGATTCTGCTCCAGTAGCGGTGATCTGGACACTAAAAGTCTGCTCGTCTCCAACCCTAAGGCGCTGTTTATCAACTGTCAGTTTAATGTCGAGTTTTGGTGACTTGGTATACCCCAGTAATGGAAACACCTCTGGATCACCTTGTTTGACCAGTGTGCGTGTGGCATGGCGAACAATCCACTGAGTTTCATTACAGGGCTGTTCTAGCCAGCGTTTACAGGTATCCAGTACCGTTTGTGGGTGATCCTTGGAGATATCGTTGAGATTATTGGCGACCGAACGGCGCACGTAATCCTCGGAGTCAGCGTTTAGTTTTTCCAGTATTGGCAATATGGGGGCCGGGTTATCAATAAATTGAGGCAGTTGTTGCCCCCAGGGCAGGCGCGGTCTTGTGCCCTCGGAAGCTAAACGGCGCAGGTGGTGATCAGAGCTGTCACACCAGTCATGCAGGTGCTCAAAGGTGAGCTCAGGATGATGCTGAATAAAGGGGCGAATGGCGAATTCGGCGGAAAATAATGAGGTGAGTTGTGCCAAAGTTTTAAGGGCTGTTTCCGGATGCTGCAGGCCGTGTACGGCAACATAATCAATTAAAGGCCAGGCAGTGAAGGCTCGGATAGTCGGAGCTTTGGTTTCAAGCTGGTGCTGTTTTACCTGACATAAAATCTGCGAGGCTTGTTCAAAATCCTGTGGCAGAGCTTGGTGCAACGCATCAATCAAATGATAAACGCGGGCTTTAAGCTCCAGCTGTTCCAGGCCGTTATTGGCCTTTTGGCAAAAGCAGTCGTGATCAAACGTTGGGTCAATATCGCGCAGGCAATCAGCAATCTGCTGGACGGCTAGCGAGTTGAGCGATGCTTTGAGTAGAGGGAAGCGGCTATTGGCTGGTTGTTGGGTCATTCTTAGACATTAAAGGTTTTCACGATTATTTGAAAAGTAAAAACCTGCTACCGCGCCGATTATAGCGCTTCCAAATGCTAATAATTCAGAGAAATACTGACTTTTAAATATTGCTGCAGAGCCGATCATTACCAACAGGCCAATTGTTAAAACAATGGCCAGCAGTGGTGCCATTCTTTTATTCATGCGCTCGGTTAAAGGTTCGGCCTGGCCGATACCACCGCAAGACCCACACATGAGTCCGGTTTGGCCTGAGCGCCGCCAGCTTGGTAGCTCGTTTCGTTTAGCGCATGCTAGACATGACGTTGAGTCTTTGCCGTTGCTACAGGTTCCTGTGCCTGAGCAGTGTTTGCACTCGTACAGGTTTGACGTTATTTGCACAATATTCCCTTTGCTTTATAACCTTGTGACCTTCAGTACTAGTCGATATGGGGCTGGCTTTCTTCAATAAATTCAAAACGCGGCCTGGCCTCGCCATCAACCACCACCTCTTCACAGAACATAGTCAGAGGTCGGAGCCAGGTACCGCGATCGCCATATAAGGCCTTATAAACGACTAGTTCTTCTTCTGTTTCACTGTGGCGCGCTACGCTAATGACCTCGTAAAGGTTACCTTTGTAGTGTTTGTAGATACCGGGTTTTAGCGCTTTTTCTGTCGTCATGACTTGTCCTTATTTGCCGTTTAAGAAGCCTGTTGATGATTACTGGTTTTCTAGTTCGTTCCAGCGTTCGTAGGCTTGCTC
This sequence comes from Gammaproteobacteria bacterium F7, assembly GCA_001593685.1. GTDB lineage: Bacteria > Pseudomonadota > Gammaproteobacteria > Pseudomonadales > IMCC2047 > IMCC2047. The sequence goes on along the minus strand of LUKI01000039.1, from coordinate 19,656 downwards.
CAGTTGCTGCTGTGTGTTTTCCAGTGCGCCTAGAACGGTTTGTGTCTCCTCCGCACTGCCTTTGTAAAAATCAGGATCGGAGATTTGATCTTCAAGGTTTTGCTGCTGCTCTTCCAGCGCTTCGATCAACGCAGGCAGCTTATCTAGCTCAAGCTGATCTTTGTAGGATAGCTTTTTCTTGGCGGGCTGTTTAGTCGGTTGTTGCGCTGGAGCCTGTGTTTCAGGTTCCGATGCTATTTTTGGGGCTGCGACAGAGGATGCTTGAGTATCTTCCAAGCCTGCCAGTTTACCACCGCGGCTGATCCAATCAGTGTAGCCACCAACGTGATTTGTGATTTTGCCGTTGCCTTCAAGCACCAGTAGGTTAGTGACTACATGATCCATAAAATCCCGGTCGTGGCTGACCAGTAAAACGGTGCCTTTGAAGTCGAGCAGAATTTCTTCCAATAGCTCCAGCGTTTCAATATCAAGATCGTTGGTTGGCTCATCGAGCACCAGCAGGTTAGCCGGTTGGCTGAACAGTTTAGCGAGAATGGCGCGGTTTTGTTCGCCGCCGGACAGCGCTTTTACCGGTGTGCGAGTCCGTGCCGGGCTGAATAGAAAGTCGCCCAGGTAGCCAATGGCGTGACGGTTTTTGCCGTTTATTTCGATAAACTCTCGACCGCCACAGATATTTTCAATCAGCGTTTTTTCGGGCTCCAGTTGCTGGCGTAACTGGTCGAAGTAGGCGATTTCCAGCTTGGTGCCGAACTTAACCTCACCCTGTTGAGGTGACAGTTGTCCCAGAATAATTTTTAGTAGTGTGGATTTACCGGCGCCGTTGGTGCCAACAAAACCAATGCGGTCGCCACGCATGATATTGCAGCTGAAATTATCAACAATACACTTGTCATCATAGCTGAAGCTAATGTTTTCCAGCTCGGCGACAATTTTTCCAGAGCGTTCAGCACCTTCTAAGTTAATGCTGGCTTTGCCGGTACGTTCACGACGCTGATTGCGCTCGTCCCGCATGGCTTTAAGAGCGCGTACTCGGCCTTCGTTACGGGTCCGACGGGCTTTGATACCCTGACGAATCCATACTTCTTCTTCGGCGAGCTTTTTATCGAATAGCTCATTAGCTCGTTCTTCGGCGGCCAGCTGTTGTTCGCGCATGGTAAGGAAGTTCTGGTAGCTGCCTTCGAGTTGGCTGAGGTGACCGCGGTCCAGTTCAACGATATTGTTGGCAATTTTTTGCAGGAAGGCGCGATCGTGGGTGATCACCACCAGCGCTCCGCGGTAACTCTGTAGCTGCTCTTCAAGCCACTCGATGGCGGGAATATCCAGGTGGTTGGTAGGCTCATCGAGCAGCAGAATATCGGGTTCGCGAACCAGCGCACGGGCCAGTGCCACACGACGGCGCCAGCCACCGGACAGTTCTTTCATCAGCGAATCTGCGGGTAGTTGCAGTTGTTGAATGACGGTGTCGACGCGCAACTGCAGGCTCCAGCCGTCTTTGGCCTCCAGTTGCTCCTGCGCACGTTCCAGTTCGACCATATCAAAGTTATCGGCGTCACTAATGGCGTGGTGATAGCGCTTCAAGAGCTCGCCAATTTCATGCAGGCCGCCTGCGACCACGTCATAGACACTTTGCTCGTCGGCGTCGGGTAGTGACTGATCCAGCCAGGCCACCTCAATACCGGGGCGCAGCCAGCGCTCGCCACTATCCGGCGTAATCATGCCCGCGATGACTTTCATCAGTGTGGATTTACCGGCACCATTGCGGCCCAACAGGCCGATGCGATTGTCTTTATGCAATGTCAGGGAGGCGTTATCAAGCAGGATATGGGTGCCGTAATGGACACTGATTTGATCTAAACGTAACAGGGGCATGAGGGCTTGGCCGGTAGTGAGGAAATAAGGGCGCTATTCAACCATATTTTGGGCCCACAGTGCGAGTTATAGCTGCCTGCCAAGACTATTAATGGTCTTGCCCTGCAGGTAATGAACAAGGTCAATCAATGTTGAGTTGAGTACGGTCACGGAATAATCAAAGTTCTTTATAAACTCATCCTCTGATTGATTTCTTTCGTCGACCAGATTGGTAATCGATTTCAGTGCAAAAAAGGGCGTTTTATACAGCGATGCGACCCAGGCAATGGCGGCCGCTTCCATTTCCTTGGCGACAGCGTTGTATTGTTCAATGATGCGCTGATCTTTGGGGTTTTTTTCCAGCGATGAGCCGGAGGAGATAACGCCACTTTCCAGTTTTAGATCAGCGGCTAATTGCGATACATCCAGTGTCGGGTAGCAGCCGATAGCGGCGTTATCGAATTTTGGTAGCGGCACAATGCGGTCATGGAAGACAACGTATTTTTCACTGACATAAAGGGTGCCTATTTGTGCGCCTTTAGTAGCAAAACCGCCGGCGGTACCGGCACTGATTAATAGATCCGGATTGAGCTTGTCGATTGCTTGTTGGGCCATCAGTGTGGCTGGCTCGCAGCCAATGTTATCGACGCCGTGAACCCTATCGGTGCCGCTGGTCAGCAAGTTTAGCTGAAGGTCTCCGACCTGTTTCTGAAAACACCGAAAGGGCAGTGCCGAGGCAAAACAGCTTTGATTTTCTTGCAGTTGGAAGTGTTGAATGAGGGGGGCGGCTTCGCCCTGCATGGCCATGAGTATGGCAATGTTTGTTATTTTTTTATCAGTCATATTAGGGCATATGGGCCAGTTCAAGGTACTCAAGCGACGCCATTTCAGTCAACCGGCTTTGTGTGCGTTGAAACTCGAAGATCAGGCTGCCTTCGGTGTAGAGGTGTTCCAGGGGCGTTTGGCTGACAAGGTACAGGTTCACTTTGCGCTCATAAAATTCATCGACCAGGCTGATAAAGCGACGCACGGCATCATCATTTCTACCGAGTAGTACTTCACGCGCGCCAGTTTTGGTCGCTGTGAGAGTCGCCTCTTCGGTGCCGCGTGCCTTGATGCGTTCATAGCTTTTACCACTCAGGGGCGGAATATCGGTAAGCACAACATCACGATATCGCTGGGCCAGATGAATATAATCCAAATGACTGCGATTGCCTTCACATAACTGGTTGAATGAGCAGTGCAGACTGCAATCATTGACGCCTTTTGTTGCAATAGTGCGTCCTAACACCTCAATGGGGTAGTGGGTTTCAGCCGGCTGCGGCAAACCTAACTTTTGCAGCAGACTTTTCGGTAGTTCGCTGAAATAGATCGGCACTGTTTGCAGGTTGCGCTGACGGTGATCCTGTTGGCCATTTAAATGCAGGCTGTTTGTATGCGCCTTGATAGCCTTTATGGCAGACAAAAAACGCTCGCGCTGGAGGCCGTTACGATACAGTTCGTGAACGGGGATATTGCTGGTGGCGACTAATGTTACCCCGCGCTGAAAAAGGTTTTCAAAGAGTGGCCCGAGCAGCATGGCATCGCCAATGTCTTTGACAAAGAGTTCGTCAAAACATAATAAGCGGTGTTTTTTGGCAATGTCGCTGGCAACCAGCTTAAGCGGGTTTTTACGCCCGCAATAGTGTTGTAGACGCTGGTGAACCCAAGCCATGAAACGGTGAAAATGCATGCGCCATGCGATGCCTTCAGGGAGAGCCTGGCAGAATAAATCCATCAGAAAGGTTTTGCCGCGCCCCACCTCGCCCCATAGGTAAAGCCCCTGACAGGGCGCTTGTCTAATGTCTTTTGAGGTTAATTGATTGAAGAGTCGTTCCAGCTCGTTGACAGCCTGTTGCTGGGCGCCATCAAAATCAATTTGTCCCGTTTCGATTGCCTGGTTGTAGCGTTTGGCAGGACTGCTTGGCAGTTGGTTTAAGGGCTTCTTTTCGAAAAAGAATTTGGGCATATTGGAAGTGCTGTCATCAAAGGTTGGCGAATTTTAGCACTGTTGCCGAAATTTTTCAGGGTGGTCATGTTTCCGGTGTGTGGGAGGCTAATTAGGCACGACTCTCACGGGCTTATCATGCGGGTTAATAGTGCGGTGGTTTTTCGTGCCCAACTTTCTCTGTTGTGGCGGTTTCAGCCATGTCCTGTACTCGGTCTGTGAGTGCTTTACAGAGGCGCTCCAGTTGGTCAATTTGCTGCTGCTGGCGGTAGATCACGTCATTGAGTTCGGCGATCGTATGCTCTTGATAAGCGACCTTGGTTTCAATTTCGATTAAACGTTCGTCCATAATGATTTTATCTGTGCTGGTTAGAATTGTTTTAGCTGTTCTTGAATGCTTTGGATATCTGCTTTGCGTTGCTCAACGCGGGTCGTTAGCAGGAAGTTTTTATCGGATTTAAGTAGTGCGTAGTCAAGTTGCTTGAGCGCTTGATCCATATTGCCTGTTAATAGTGCATATTCGGCGCTGGCCAAATGGGTACCGACGGGATCACGGTTGAGCCCGTAGGTTTCGGCAAGCCTGAGCCAGATATTTGGTTTTTCAGGGTGCTGTTGACTGAGCTTTTCCAGCAACTCCAGTGCAGGGCGGTATTTTTGCTGCAGGGTGAAGGTGTTGGCAAGTGCCATTGAAAGTGGGTAGTTGTCGGGGTTAAGCGCCAGGTGCTTGCGCAATATTTGTTCGACCGATTTCTGTTCGCTGGCTGAGGTATGAATTTGCGCGTAGGCAACGATATAACTGATTCGATTAGGCTCGGCATCCAATAGTGGTTGCAGGGTTTGTTTGCCCCGGCTGTCCTGACCTGCTTTGGCATAAGCCAGCGCTAATCCGTAACGTGCCGCTGTTTCTGTCGCCGGGTTGGCTTTTTCAAGTGCTGTTTGAAATGTCTGAATGGCATGGGCAGGCGACGGGTCAAAGGCCAGTTGTACGCGGCTGCGCATTAGCTGATATTCAAGATCGGCTTGATCTGGAAAATTGATTTTAGTTAATTGTCCGGCTCGGCTACGAGCGTCTGCTACGCGTGACTCGGTGACCGGGTGAGTCAGTAAAAACTCTGGGAGTTGACTGCCCGATAGGCGTTTTGCTGCCAGCATGCGCTCAAACATAGAGGCCATGGCCTGCGGATTAATGCCTGCGTTGACCAGTGTTTGGAAACCGATGCGGTCGGCTTCCTGTTCTCTGTTTCGGCTAAAGCGCAGTTGCTGATCAAGTGAGGCGGCTTGGGTCGCTGAAATGGCCGCAATACCGGCATCTCCACCAGCCGTGGCAGCAATGATAAGGCTGCCCAGCAGTGCCAGCATATTTGGAATGGCGTTGCGCTGAGCGGCCTCCACTGCCCGGGAGTAATGGCGTTGACTTAAATGGGCCAGTTCGTGAGCTAATACCGAGGCGAATTCCTGTTCATTGCGTGCGTAAAGAAACAGTCCGCCATTGACGCCGACCACGCCACCAGGCACGGCAAAGGCGTTAAGCTCAGGACTATCAACGACGACTAATTCAAGGCGTCTATCCTGCAGTTGGCTGTGTTCTGCCAGACGGTAAAGCAGGTGTTCGAGATAATCGTAAAGCAGCGGGTCATCAAGTTCCTTGGTTTGGCTGCGTAGCGCTTTCAACCAGGTGCGGCCTAACTCATGTTCCTGCTGCAACGAAACCTGTGCAGACGCAGCATCTCCCAGTGATGGCAGGCTGCCGTGTTCATTGGCCGTTAGTGGAAGACTTTGCACCGTTAACACCGCAGCCAGGCTGATGGGCTGCAGTCGTCTGAATGTGCGCCGTACGAAAGGTGAAAACTTTAAATAACTTAGCTGCATAGATTAATCGGTTATAAATCATTGTAACGCGCTGCGAAGGCGCGCTGGTTAACAACGCGTCAGACACTGTTCCGGCTACTAGGTTTCAGCGACTTTAATGAATTGGCTTGTTTTGCATGATCGCAGTATTTCAAACGAGGTGCCAGAGCCGGCCATGTAATTACAGCCTAATTGGTGCGAAATTTTATGCCTCTATACATCGTGGCGTAATCTTGTATCATGCCTCGACCATTACTTTTCAATAAACTGTGATTTCCTATGGATAGATACTCAAGCGACAATTGCCACGAGCTGGACGTGACTGGCTTACGCTGTCCATTACCGTTATTAAAGGCAAAAAAGGCCCTGCTGGAATTAACGGCAGGTGATGTGCTTAAAGTTAGTGCGACTGATCCTGGTTCATTACGTGATTTTCAGGCCTATATGGAACACTCGACCCATACTATGCTCGATAGCTGGCAGGTTGATGATGTGTATTGGTATTTAATTGAGCGTGGCGCCTGAGAGCGGCGTGGATAATATTGCGTTTGAGTTTGCAACGCTGTTTTGCAAGGGGTTTAAAGCGCCATCATGATTAACGTGTTTAAAAGCTGGATTCAGCGTTATTTTTCCAATGAAGAAGCGGTCATTCTTTTTGTGCTGCTGGTACTCGCCTTTACCATTATTATCTCCTTCGGTGGTATTCTTGGCCCTGTTTTTGTAGGCGTGGTGCTGGCTTTTCTGATGCAAGGCCTGGTTAATCTTCTGAAAGCCCGTCGAGTGCCGCATTTATTGGCGGTATCTTTAGTTTTTACGTTATTTGTAAGCTCTCTATTTGCCGTGATTTTTCTACTGCTGCCGCTGGTGTGGGGGCAGATGGTGAGTCTGTTTGGTGAGCTACCACGGATGCTCGAAAGGGGGCAGGCGCTGTTAACGTCGCTACCCGAAGACTACCCGGATCTGATTTCTGAAGAGCAAATCAAAAGCTGGATGAATGCGGCGGGTAATGAAGTGGCGCAAATGGGACAGTGGGTGTTATCCAACTCGCTGTCCACCATCACCAATTTGGTGACTATTCTTATTTACCTGATTTTAGTGCCGATTCTGGTGTTCTTTTTCCTTAAGGATAAAGACCTTATCAGTCAGTGGCTTTCCAGCATGCTGCCACGCAAGCGAACCTTGCTTACCACTGTGTGGGATGAGATGGATGCCCAGATTGCCAACTATATTCGTGGCAAGGCCATCGAAATTGTTATTGTGGGTGCCGCCAGTTATGTGGTGTTTTCCTTTATGGGGCTTAATTATGCGGCGCTTCTGGCGATTCTGGTCGGTTTGTCCGTTATCGTGCCCTATATTGGGGCGGCTGTCGTGACGGTGCCGGTGGCACTCATTGGCGCGTTTCAGTGGGGCTGGACCTCGGAATTTTTCTATCTGATGATGGCCTACGGTATCATTCAGGCGCTCGATGGCAATGTGCTGGTCCCCTTTCTGTTTTCCGAAGTGGTTAACCTTCATCCGGTAGCCATCATTGTTGCGGTGCTGTTTTTTGGCAGCATCTGGGGCCTTTGGGGGGTTTTCTTCGCCATTCCTTTAGCCACCTTGATACAGGCTGTTTTGAATGCCTGGCCAAGGGGCGATACATTGCCTGCCGCTGAATAACTTTCTTCCTCATTGCGTCGGAACTTACCGGTTCCGATGCCGGTCATAGAGCCAGATTTAGTCCTTAAACTCTGGAGAAATTATGTTGCGTATGAACGTTAAGCTGAGCTTTTTTGCCCTTGCTTTAGCCTCTCTGCTTTTTTCAATGTCCGCGCGCGCAGCGTCGTTACCGGATTTTACCGAGCTGGCGGATGAACTTAAGCCGGCAGTCGTGAATATCAGTGCTGTGCAGGAGGTTCAGACTAAACCGGCGTTACAAAACCCTGAACTCTATCAGCATGTCCCTGAGCTGTTCCGACAGTTTTTCGGCCAGATGCCACAATTTCATCAGCCCCAACGACGCAAAGCGCCGTCGCTGGGCTCCGGATTCATCATCTCTGAAGATGGCTATATTCTGACCAATAACCACGTCGTTAAGGGTGCTGATAAGGTGCTGGTTCGCTTGATTGATCGCCGTGAGTTTGAAGCGCAAGTCATTGGTCAGGATGGACGCTCAGATTTGGCGCTATTGAAAATTGATGCCGATGACTTGCCCGTGGTGGAGTTGGCTGACCCCGATGATATCAAGGTCGGGGAGTGGGTGATGGCAATTGGTTCGCCCTTTGGCTTTGATTACTCGGTAACGGCAGGTATTGTCAGTGCAACCGGACGTACCTCTTTTCAGGATAGCTATGTGCCCTTTATCCAGACCGATGTGGCGATCAACCCTGGTAACTCCGGGGGGCCGTTGTTTAACTTAGATGGTGAAGTGGTGGGTATTAATACCATTATTGTGACGCGCTCTGGCGGCTATATGGGCTTGTCCTTTGCAATTCCCATGAGTGTTGCCATGGATGTAGTTGAGCAGTTGAAAAATAAAGGCGAGGTCAGCCGCGGCTGGTTAGGCGTCGAAATTCAGGACGTTAGCCGTCAATTAGCCGAATCCTTTGGTTTACGTCAGGCTTCGGGCGCGGCCATTACACGCCTGGTGCCGGATGGACCTGCTGCAGCTGCCGGGCTGAAGGTGGGTGATGTTATCCTGAATTTTGATGGTTATGATGTGAAACTGTCCTCGGATTTGCCGCATTTGGTTGGCAGTACAAAAGCGGGTAGCAAAGTGCCCGTTGAGGTATTCCGGAACGGTAAGAAAAAGAAGCTCACTGTTGTCGTGGGTGACTTGCCACAGGAATTTGTTGCGGATCGCAGCCAGAAAAACCAGCCGGCTCGCGGCGAAATTGAACGCTTGAATATGATCGTTGATAACCTCAACGATCAGCTGCGTGAGCGTACCGGCGTTGATGAGGGGGTAGTGGTCATTGAGGTTAAACAAGGTGATGCGGCGCAGGCAGGCTTGCGACGTGGTGATGTGATTACTATGTTTAACGGGCAGCAAGTCAGCTCGGTAGCTGAGTTGGCGCGTATTGTCGTTGATCTGGAAGCCGATACCATGGTGCCTGTGCGGGTAGTGCGTCAGGGACGGCCAATCTTTTTACCTCTGCGAGTTACTGAGTAATTCTCACCTGATATTGTCATGAGCCGCTGTTCGGCGGCTCATACTGTCCTTCCAATAGTGGGAGATTATACCTGCCTTATTAAGCGTTTTAGTACTTCAATAACCGGGTTGAGCTGTTGTAGTCGCTCTGACACCCGTGAATAAATCAAGTACACATCCCGTTTGATGTTGTCAGCTTGGGGAACAAGAAACAGGCGCTCATTTTTAAGGTACGGCTCAATCATACTTTTAGGCAGAAAGGCTGTGCCTCCCTTGGCTAATAGAAAATCCAATCCAATTTTGCTTTGTTCGGTATGCAACATGGGGGCTGAAAGCGCTGGAATATGCTTTGCCTGATGCATATTGAATGCTGTTCCCCAGTCAATAAACACGTAGCCGGCTTGCGAGATGTCGTGGAGGCTGGCTAAGCGTTTGTTGCTACAGAGTACCAGTTCAATACTTCCTATTTTGACTGCCTCCAGCTGAGCTATGCGGGGAGGGTCAAACACGACGCCAATATCCAGACGACCGCTCAACAGGGAGACCACCAGCTCTGGAGTGGAGCTGGTTTCTGTACGAAGGTAAAGCTTCGGAAAATTATTTGAAATTTCAAATAAGAGTGGCTGTAAAAAAGCGTCCCAGATATTGGAGGTTCCACCCAGGGTTAGTTGTAATTTGAACGGGTCTGTAACGCCAACATCATGCAGCGTTACCTGCCAGGCAGCCAGCAAGTTTTCTGCATGGGGAATCAGTTTTTCTCCGGCATGGGTGAGCAGAATGTTGTTGCGCTGCCGTGTAAAAACCTCGGTTCCCAGTGTGGTTTCAAGTTGACGAATGCGGAAACTCACTGCTGATTGGGTCAGATAGAGGTTTTGTGCTGCTTTGCCAAAGTGCCGTGTCTTGGCAACTTCTAAAAAGGTGCTGAGTAATTCTAGGTTCATGTTATCGATAAAATATTTTAATCAAAATAACAAAAAAATGTCATTTTACATCTAAATCAGAAAAAAAGAGAATCCTTATGAGTAACCTTGTGGTGTTTATTGGTAGGGCTTTGAAAGATGGCAACAAACGCTTCATTCAGTGTGGGTAAAAAATTCTGGGATGATCAGCACTTTCCCTATGGCTTTTCGCGTAGCGGAGATTTCACTATTGAACAGGCCGGCTTGCTGGAGAAAAACGGACAAGCTTACTTAATGCTTGCTAAGGGTGAAAGGGAGCCTCTGGATAATCTAGAGAAACAGTTTGTGGATTTTTGTCGCGGTGAAAAAGAACCGGAAAATATTCACGAAAAAACTTGGAAACTTTACATGGAGAGGATCAACAGGAAGGTCAGTCATTATTCGCTTTCGCTGGCTGAAGCTCGCTCCGTATCAATGTCTGAATCGGATTCGATGGAAATTTTTGACTAATATACTGTCGATTCAATTTTTTTGTCGATTTGGTTTTCCCCACCTTGAATTCGTTCGATCAATGCTCCGTATGGGCAAAGGATAAACTCGACGTTGAAAACTTTTAGTGAGTAAGTTAACTGGTGATGGCGCAATGGAAGCGGTGTTATTTGCTCAAATTGCCGAGGCTATCTATGACAAGGGCTATTTCGTTGCTGACCAGACGTTACCCCTGGCCCTGACAGAAACGCTTTATCAGCAAGCGTTATCAATCCAGGCCTATCAGTTTCATCGCGCCGGTGTTGGGCGCGATGAAAACCATCTGTTGAGCGAAGCGGTCCGCACTGATGAAGTCTGCTGGGTAACCGGTGAATCGCCTGCTGGTCAGGCATGGTTGCAATGGGTTGCTGGGCTTCAGGATTATTTAAACAGCCGGCTATTTCTAGGGTTGTTCTCCTTTGAAAGTCATTTTGCGCATTTTGCCCCTGGGGATTATTACAAGCGTCATGTGGATGCCTTTAAAGGCGAAGCAAATCGTGTTCTTAGTTTGATTGTATACCTGAACCCTGACTGGAATGTTGAAGACGGTGGGGAACTGGTCATATATGCAGGCGAGGCGGAAGGCGCTATGTTCAGAATAAGCCCAAATTTTGGCAAATTAGTCGTGTTTTTAAGTGAAGAATTTCCGCATGAGGTATTGCCGGCAAGTCGGGATCGCTATTCTATTGCGGGCTGGTTTCGCCTGAACAGCTCAACCGCGGTAAGAGTTGATCCGCCAACTTGAGTTTGGGCGAGCGAAATTATTGGGTAACTGGTCAAAAATACCCCGATTACGGTCGTTTAAATTAGCCGCTTAATTCGCATGGCGTAGGCAAATCCTGTAGACTTGCCAGCCTTATTTTTTGATACGAGTTGATCCATTTTCGTGACTGATTTAACCCACATCCGTAACTTCTCGATTATTGCCCACATTGACCATGGTAAATCAACGTTAGCAGACCGTTTTATCCAGTTCTGTGGTGGTCTGACTGACCGTGAAATGTCCAGCCAGGTGCTGGATTCCATGGATATCGAACGTGAACGCGGCATTACCATTAAATCCCAGAGTGTGACCTTGAACTACAAGGCTCGCGATGGCGAAACCTACCAGCTGAATTTTATTGATACGCCAGGCCATGTGGACTTTTCCTACGAGGTGTCACGATCATTAGCCTCCTGTGAAGGGGCGCTGTTGGTTGTGGATGCGGCGCAGGGCGTTGAAGCGCAATCGGTTGCCAACTGTTATACGGCGATCGAAATGGGGTTGGAAGTGGTACCTGTTTTAAACAAGATGGATTTGCCTCAGGCTGAGCCTGATCGTGTGAAGCAGGAAATCGAAGAGGTTATCGGCATTGATGCTCAGGATGCGGTCCCAGCCAGTGCTAAGAGTGGTTTGGGTATTGAGGATGTGCTGGAGGAAATTGTCGCGTTGGTGCCAGCGCCTGAAGGTGATCGATCGGCGCCCTTACAAGCTCTGATTATTGACTCTTGGTTTGATAATTATCTTGGCATTGTTTCGCTGGTGCGTGTTAAGCAGGGCGTGCTGCGCAAGAAGGACAAAATTCATGTGAAGTCTACCGGTCAGAGCTATCAGGTCGATCGCGTGGGTGTATTTACCCCGAAACGTACCGACACTGATATTCTTGAAGCCGGAGAAGTGGGCTTCGTCGTTGCGGGCATTAAAGACATTCATGGCGCACCAGTGGGTGATACGCTGATCAGCGCGAAACATGAAAACACTGACGCGTTGCCGGGTTTCCAGAAGGTTAAGCCGCAGGTGTATGCGGGTATGTTTCCGGTTAGCTCTGATGATTATGAAAGCTTCCGTGAGGCGCTTTCAAAGTTAAGCCTTAACGATGCATCCTTATTTTTTGAACCGGAAAGCTCCGATGCCTTGGGCTTTGGTTTCCGCTGTGGTTTCCTGGGCATGCTGCACATGGAAATTATTCAGGAACGACTGGAGCGTGAATATAATCTGGATTTGATTACCACGGCACCGACGGTAATTTACGAAGTGTTAACCAAGAAAAATGAAATTTTCCTGGTCGATAACCCCTCTAAACTGCCCGATCCCGCAGTTATTGAAGAAATGCGCGAGCCCATTGTGCAAGCCAATATTCTGGTGCCGCAGGATCACCTTGGCAACGTAATTACGCTGTGTGCGGAAAAGCGTGGTGTACAAAAGGATATGCAGTTTCTGGCCGGCCAGGTGTCATTGACCTATGAATTGCCGATGAATGAAGTGGTGATGGACTTCTTTGATCGCCTAAAGTCGGTGAGTCGTGGTTATGCCTCGCTGGATTACAGTTTTGTGCGCTTTGAAACGGCAGCGTTGGCCCGACTGGATGTATTGATTAATGGTGATCGCGTTGATGCGTTGGCGATCATTATTCACCGTGATGATATCCGTAAACAGGGCATGGCGCTGACTGAAAAAATGAAGGAATTGATTCCCCGCCAGATGTTTGATGTCGCTATTCAGGCGGCTGTGGGGAATCAGGTTGTCGCCCGTCAGACTGTCAAAGCACTGCGTAAAAACGTAACGGCTAAATGTTACGGTGGTGATGTCAGTCGTAAGAAAAAATTGCTGCAAAAACAGAAGGAAGGTAAAAAACGCATGAAGCAGGTGGGTAATGTTGAAATCCCGCAGGAAGCGTTTTTAGCTGTTTTGAAAGTAGATAAGTAAGGCTCGATCAATACAAGGAAACGGGGCTTTTTATGGGTATTGAATTTAATTTTCCGCTGATTCTGGTAATTCTGGTCTTTGCCAGCGGTAGCATTTGGTTACTGGATATTGTTTGGTTAGCGCCACGCCGGCGGCAGTTGGCAGTCAGCGGGGCTACCGAAGCTGTTAGCGACGACGAAACAGAAGCGCCTGCCTGGATTGAGTATTCGCGCTCCTTTTTTCCTGTTTTAGCCCTGGTGTTGGTACTGCGCTCTTTTTTGTATGAGCCGTTTCAAATCCCCTCTGGCTCAATGCTGCCGACCTTGAAAGTGGGTGATTTTATTCTGGTTAACAAGTTTACTTACGGTCTGCGCCTGCCGGTCATTGGTACTAAGGTTGTTTCGCTCAATGATCCGCAGCGTGGTGATGTGCTGGTGTTTAAGTTTCCCGGTGATAACAGCATCAATTACATTAAACGAGTGATTGGTGTGCCGGGCGATCGGATTGGTTATGTGCAGAAGCAACTTTATATTAATGGTAAAAAGGTGCCGCAACAGCTGATTGCACGGCTGCCGCCAGCCAATCCGCAAATTCAGTTGCTGACGGAGCAGTTGGGCGAGGTGGATCACCAGATTTATCGTGATTACTCGCCCGCCGCACGAGGTCAGGAATGGGTTGTGCCCGAGGGTCATTATTTTGTCATGGGTGATAACCGTGATAACAGCAACGACAGCCGTTTCTGGGGCTTTGTGCCCGATGAGCTTGTTGTTGGCAAAGCACAGCTGGTATGGATGCACTGGGATAAGTTCTGGAGTCTGCCCAGTTTTGCCAATGTGGGTACGATAGACTAGTGGATGGTTTGGCGTTGCTTTGCTCGCCACCAGGCTTAGGTATAAGAAATTTGACATTATTCAGGGCTGCCCTAGATTTACAGCAGCACTCACGCTTAATTGTGTTGTTGGGGAGAACAATGAATATTAAAAAACAGCAGGGTATTACCACCTTAGGCATTTTGATTGGTGCGGTGGTGCTGGTCGCCGCTATGTTGTTGGCGATCAAGGTTGTACCACTGTACATGAATGATTATGCGGTTGGTAAAGCGGTGGCCTCTCTTGCTCAAGAAGAGGACCTGTATCTGAAAACGAAAAGTGAAATTCGCAGTATGATACGCCGCAAACTAAGCGCCGATTATGTGACTGATCTGGACAAGGATGCGTTTCAAATTGAAAAAAACAAAGGCACCATTACGATTGATGTCGTTTATGAAGCACGGGTTTCCGTGGTTGCTAATATAGATCTGGTTGCCAAATTTGCGCACCACTTAGAAAAAGCAAAGTAGACAGGAAAAAGTGAGTCACGATTTAGCGAAGTTATCGCAGTCATTGGGCTATCAGTTCCGTGATGAAAGTCTGTTACAAACGGCCTTAACGCACAGTAGTTTTGGGCAAGGCCATAACGAGCGGCTTGAATTTCTGGGCGACTCGATCCTTGGCTGGGTTATTGCTGACGCACTGTTTAAACGTTTCCCCCATGCGCGGGAAGGGCAGTTAAGCCGACTACGGGCTGGCCTTGTGAAGGGGGTAACGCTTGCTAAAGTTGCCCGTGAATTGCAGCTTGGCCATTACCTGCGGCTTGGTCAGGGTGAAATGAAAAGTGGCGGTTTTCGCCGCGACTCTATTCTTGCCGATGCCTTTGAGGCGATTATTGGCGCTATTTTCCTGGATTCAGGTATCGCCACCTGCCAGCAAATAATTCTAGTATTGTTTGCCGGACGCCTCGACGCTCAAACGCTGGACGATACGCTCAAGGACCCTAAAACGCGATTGCAGGAATTTCTGCAGTCACGTAAACAGCCGCTGCCCGATTATCGTATACTGTCGACCTCAGGCAAAGATCACGAACAGGTATTTCGTGTTGCCTGTGAGGTGGAATCCATCGCAGAACCCTTTGAAGCAGAGGGAACGAGTCGACGCTACGCTGAGCAGGCCGCCGCCCAGATGGCTCTCGATGCGCTAGGTCAGAGTTAAATACTTAAGCGTTCAATATAAGCGTATCATCGTTAAACTACCCCCAATTTTTGCAGGTCAATGCCATGACAGATAATAACGATCTTGAGGAAATGCTCAGGGCTTCTCGAGCCGGTGCCGGCCTTGCGCCAGCCCCTCAGGAAAGTGACTTGACTAAAGCCGGTTATGTGGCAATTGTCGGGCGCCCGAATGTGGGTAAATCGACCCTGCTGAACCGGATACTGGGTCAGAAAATCAGTATTACCTCACGCAAGCCACAGACGACGCGTCACCAGATCCTTGGGGTTAAAACAGAAAATCATGTGCAAGTGATGTACGTGGATACGCCTGGGCTGCACAAGGGACGGGATCAAGCGTTAAACCGTTATATGAACCGAGCGGCAGCGAGCGCACTGACGGATGTCGATTTAGTGGTATTCGTGGTGGACCGCACTCAGTGGACCGATGAAGATGAACTGGTTCTGGAGAAAGTAGCACGGCTTGACTGTCCGGTGATTCTTGCCGTTAACAAGGTGGATCGTCTGGATAATAAAGACCAGTTGTTACCACACCTGCAAACGCTTGCTGAAAAAATGGAATTTGCCGAGGTTGTGCCTATTTCGGCCGGTAAAGATAAAAACGTCGGTCGCCTGGAAATGCTCATTAATCAGCGTTTGCCCGCCGGTATACATTATTTTCCAGAAGATCAAATCACCGACCGTAGCGAACGCTTTATGGCTGCTGAATTGGTACGTGAAAAAATCATGCGCCGCCTTGGTGACGAACTGCCCTACCAGGTGACCGTTGAAATCGAAACTTTCCAGCTGGAAGGTGACGTGTTGCACATCAACGCGTTAATTCTGGTAGAGCGTAACGGTCAAAAACGTATCATCATTGGCAACAAGGGTGAACAAATTAAAGCCATTGGCAAAGATGCCCGCCTTGATATGGAAGAGATGTTTGGCTATCGGGTGATGCTAAAACTTTGGGTTAAAGTGAAGAGCGGCTGGGCCGATGATGAGCGGGCGTTGCAGAGCCTTGGCTATGATGATCGTAAGAGGTAGCTGAAGAACTATCTGGGTGGGCGTTACGGCGTCGCCTAAAGCGCCACTGTTGCTAAAGTCAGACTCAAAATGCCCATTTATAATCCTATACATTGCGCTTTTTGCTCTGACTTTGCTTTGTACTGCCTGCCTCGAAAACGTTGTTCAACAACCTATTCGAGATTCGAAGCGGAATTCCAATGAGCTCACCGGCTGAACTCCATCAAGCCTATGTCTTACATACTCGCCACTATCGCGAAACCAGCCTGATTGTTGATTTTTTGGTGCCTGATGTTGGCCGTATCAGTGCCGTTGTACGTGGTGCGCGCCGACCAAAATCCCCCCAACGTAGTTTGTTGCAACCCTTTGGTCGTCTGCTGATCAGTTGGTATGGCAAAGGTGAACTAAAAACTCTGAAGGTATTGGAAAGTGATAATCAGTTAGTGGGCTTGAGGGGCAGGGCGCTGTTTAGTGGCATGTATCTTAATGAGCTGCTGGTGCGTTTAATCAAAGCGGAAGAGCCCTGCGAAACCCTGTTTGTAAATTATCAGCAGGCGTTATTCGAGTTACGTGAGGCTGAATCAGTGGAACCGGTGCTGCGGCGTTTCGAAAGGCAGTTGTTGCAAACGCTCGGCTACTGGATGGGGTTTCCTGATAGTGATACAGAGCAGGTTAACTGTTTTTATTTTGATACCGATTCACAATGGTTGCCCGTGGCAGAAACGCCCACCCAGGCCCAACAAGCACGCTGTTTTTTAACCGCTGATCTTGCCGCCATTGCGCAGGACGATTACAGTGCAGAACAAACATTACGCGCCGCCAAACGACTGATGCGTTTAGCGCTGGCGCCGCTGCTGGGTGACAAGCCCTTAAGCAGTAAAACCTTATTCATGAAAAGCTCTTAATTGTTTAACGAAATATAAAAGGATATCTCCGTGACCGCTAAAAATCGTATTCTCTTGGGCGTAAATATTGACCATGTGGCCACCCTGCGTGAGGCCCGCGGCACACGCTACCCTGATCCTGTGCAGGCAGCGATTGAAGCTGAAGAAGCTGGCGCTGATGGCATTACGGTTCACCTGCGTGAAGATCGCCGTCACATTCAGGAGCGTGACGTGCGCATGCTTAAGGAAGTACTGCAAACTCGCATGAACCTGGAAATGGCCGCCACCGATGAGATGGTCGCTTTTGCACTGGAGATTCAACCTGAATACTGTTGTCTCGTGCCGGAAAAGCGTGAAGAACTAACCACGGAGGGTGGTTTGGATGTGGTGTCTCAGGAAACGCGTATCAAAGATGTGACGGAAAAGCTGACGGCGGCGGGAATTAAGGTTTCCCTGTTCATTGATCATGATTCGGCGCAGATTGATGCGGCGGTACGTTGTGGTGCGCCTTATATTGAAATTCACACGGGACATTATGCTGATGCTGAAACTGAAGCAGAGCAGCTGAAGGAATTGCAGCTGATTTCACAGGGTGTTGCCTATGCCTTGGAGCAGGGGTTGGTTGTGAATGCGGGACATGGTTTGCATTATCACAATGTGGAAGAGGTCGCGGCGATTCCGGGCATTTATGAGTTGAACATTGGACATGGCATTATGGCGCGAGCGATGTTTACTGGCCTGAAACCAGCGGTGGCGGAGATGAAGATGTTGATGTTGGATGCGTGTCCTCGCGGCTAAGATGAACAAGTTACACAGGATATCTAATTAAATTAAAATACCTTCGTCATCCCGGCCATTGAGCCGGGATGTACTTTTTTGGAGAGTAAGACTTAAGGCAGTATGAGATGGCCGAGATCCATAGCGCACTCAGCTTAATTTTATTACCGTGAATCGCCCTTTCTGCTTTGCTTGCACCATCTTACCTTCGACAGGCGAAGCGGCTACAGTACTGTCGATAGTACTGCAGGGAGTTCGATAGTTCGTGCCTACACCGCTGTAATACGTAACACCCTTTTAACACATCAGCGCTACGCTTTTGATCTGAACATAAACAGTAGAGCCGGGCTTTAGCTTGAGGTTGACCACTGATTTACGGGTAATACGTGCAAGTACTGCAAAGGAGCCGAGCATTAGCCGCAGTGCTACCTGCCCCGAATTTTCATCGGCAAGCTGCGTCACTGTGGCAGGGAAAGTGTTTAATATGCTGGTTTTGTCTTGCTGAGACAGGGTGATGCTAATATCACGAACAAACACCTGAAGCCTGACTTTACGCCCAAGCGCTAGCGGTTTATGAGGGACTACAAAGCGACCACCGTCGAAATCCAAATAGTTCAGGTTATAGGCCTTGTCATGCCCGACCACGACCGTTTCGATGACTGACTTGGCGTCGGGCTCATGAGCGAGGGGTAGATCCAGGCGGGAAAACAGCTCTCTTACCGTGCCGGTTGCCCTTACCCGGCCGTCAGTTAGGTAAATCATGTGATCAGCCAGTCTTGCTACTTCGCTGCGAGAATGGCTGATATAGAGCACTGGCATATCGAGTTCTTGGTGCAGGGATTCCAGATAGGGAAGAATTTCCTGTTTTCGCTGTTGATCAAGAGCTGCAAGAGGTTCGTCCAGTAGCAGCATGGTAGGACTGACCGCCAACGCACGGGCAATGGCGACGCGCTGTTGCTCGCCGCCAGACAGTTGATAGGGCATACGACGCAGTAGGTGGCCAATACCTAGCAAGTCGATGACGCGATCCAGTGCAATGTTTTGATTATGTTTTTTGGCACGCTTGAGGCCATATTGGAGGTTGCACTCAACATTCAGGTGCGCAAATAAGCTGGGCTCTTGAAACACATAACCGATCGGCCTTTTATGTGGGGCCAGGAAACGCTTGCTATCCTGCCAAATATCATCGCCTACTTTCAGGTATCCCTTTGTGGCTGTTTCCAATCCGGCAATCGCGCGTAGCAGTGTCGTTTTGCCACAACCAGATGGGCCGAAGATGGTGGTCACGCCTGTTGACGGGATCAGGATATCGATATTGAGTCTGAAATTATCGCGCTCTACTGTGAAGCGTGCTTCGATAGTCATGACTGAATTACCTTAAAGCGACCATTGAGAAGATATACACACATCAGCATGACAAATGACAGAATAAGTAAGGTGCCTGACAGCCAGTGAGCCTGGGTGTACTCCAGCGCCTCAACATGATCGTAGATGGCAATGGAGGCGACCTGTGTTTTTCCCGGGATATTGCCGCCAATCATGAGCACTACGCCAAATTCTCCTAATGTATGCGCAAAACCAAGTACAGAGGCGGTTAGAAACCCTGGTCTGGCAAGCGGGATAGCAACGGTGAAAAAACGATCCAGTGGTGAGGCGCGCAGGGTGGCGGCGACTTCCATTGGGCGGCGGCCGATAGCGGTAAACGCATTTTGCAAAGGTTGGATGACAAACGGCATGGAATAAAAGACAGAGCCGATGATCAGCCCGGTAAATGTAAAGGCCAAGGGCTTGCCGCCCATGGCTATCATCAGGCTGCCGATCGGTCCATGCGGTCCAAGCGAAATCAGTAAATAAAACCCCAACACCGTTGGAGGCAGCACCAGCGGCAACGCCACCACGGCCTCAATCATAAATTTAAAGCGCCATTTTGTACGCGCGAGCCACCAGGCAACGGGCGTACCTATCGATAACAAGATAAATGTTGAAATACCAGCCAGCTTGAGTGTGAGATACAAGGCTGACAGGTCATTCTCACTAAAGA
>LUKI01000038.1 GCA_001593685.1 Gammaproteobacteria bacterium F7 | reverse complement strand
CTGCTGGTATGGCGTTGGTGTTCGTAAAGCGATGTTGGTACACGGCTACAGCCCGTTGATGATTCCCACCGAATATTACCAAATTAATGAAATCCCAAAATTAGGTGCCGGAAAAACTGACTTCAAAAAAGCGAAAGCTTTAGCTGTAGAGCTTACCTCAGCGACCCTATAGAGCCTTGCCATGAATAAAAAACTGCTGCTTGCTCTCCTGCTTCTCTCTGCGCCTGCGACAACAGTAAGCTCAACGGTGCCAGAAAAAGCCCCTCGCCCAGCAAGTAATGAGTGTGTCATTCTTTTACACGGCTTAGCGCGCACTGCGTCATCGATGGAGAAATTAGCAAATACTCTAGAGGAAGTTGGGTATTCAGTTGCAAATATTGATTACCCGTCACGCCACCATGCCATCCCCACCTTAGCAAAGATGGCAATAGACCAAGGACTGTCGGAATGCCGAGAAAAGGAGGCAACGACCATTAATTTTGTCACTCACTCGCTGGGCGGGATACTCGTCCGCGAATATTTAAACAAACAACCTATTGAAGAATTGAAGCGCGTGGTGATGCTAGGGCCACCCAACCAAGGTAGCGAGGTGGTTGATACATTAAAAAATGTACCCGGTTTTAAAGCGCTAAACGGCCCAGCCGGACTCCAACTGGGAACATCAAAAAAAGATATCCCAAAGCAGCTGGGAGCGGTTTATTTTGATACCGGCATCATCGCAGGCACCCGAAGCATTAACTTGATTCTATCCGGTTATTTACCAAGCATAGATGATGGTAAAGTCACTGTTGAGAATGCAAAAGTTGCAGGTATGAAGGATTTTATGACCTTGCCTGTCACTCACCCGATGATGATGAATAACGACAATGTTATTGATCAAACATTACACTTCTTGAGACAGGGCTACTTTAAACGGAATTAACAGACAAAAAAAAGCCCGGCCTAAGCCGGGCTTTTTTTACTGAGTCGTTTACCTGCGAGTACATACCACTCGCAGGTAACAGCTCTCCTAAAGACTAGGATTAAGCAACTTTCTTAGCTGGCTCTGCATGAGGCTCAACATCTGCCTCAATACCCCAGTAAACAACATCCAGACCTTTCGCCTGATCTTCATCAGATACTTTAAGGCCAGTTGTTACTTTCAGGATAGGTACCAGAATCAGCGCAGTCACAATACCGAAACCAATAGATACCGCTGCACCAACCAACTGCATTACCAAGCTAATTTCACCATGCTGGAACGCGTACGCGCCTTCCATGCCAACATAACCACCGCGAGGTGTGCCAGCATAAAGAATACCAACCATGATGAAACCATAAGTCGCAACACCACCAAACAGAGGGATCAACTTGTGCTCGTCAATGCCCATTTTCAGAGTCATCTCGTAAACCATGTAAGCAATGAATGGAGCACCCATTGCAACCAGGAAGGCTTCCCATGGTACAGCAACGTCGAAGCCTGGCGCACCAGAAACGTAACCAGCCAGAGGGCCTAACAGCAGGTAGCTGTACTTACGTGTTTTATAGGCAATAATTGCACCAGTAATAGCGCCACCTGCCCAAGAGGCTGCGTAGTTGTTGAACGCCAGACCAACACTTGTATCAGCCATCGTCACACTCACTGCCAGTGCTTCAGGATCGAAGAAGAACAGGCAAGACAGGATAACCATTGGCAGACCAGCAAAGATGATCATGATGCCAGTCGTTGCCAGACCCAGGTTAGGCACTGTGTAGGAAGCTACGTCAGGGTGAGGTTCGAACATACCAGGACGAGCGCCCAATACTTTAGCGAACACCAACGCCATACCAGCAGGGAACATATAAACAAAGCTAGCACCGAAGAAATCATGGAAACCGGCATTTGTCAGAGGACCAACAGAACCCCAGGACATATAGCTCAGGATAGACGACATAATCGTTGCAACTACGCAAGTAATGTAGAACGCAGAAGCCTTCATACGCTCAGAAACAGCAAAGTGCAGCAGAACGTTGATGATACCGGCGAATACTGCCAGGAAGAAAATGAAGATCTGGAAGTTATTCAATCCAGGGAATGCAGCAGGGTCAACATGCTGCGCCATGGTGTTAACCATATCACCACCAACCCACAACGCTTTAATGGAGTCCATAAAAGCAACAGAAGCCGGATAGTCAGGGCCTTCATACATAACGTAATACTGAGCAGCCCAAATAGCAAAACCGATAAGGTAATAAACCGTTACACCGATGAAAAAGCCAACAAGCTTTTCAACAGTAGCGTTAAAAACGTTACGACGGCGAATACCACCGGAATCAACCAGCATCAAGCCTACCACAACGAATATTGCCCCAACCGTACCGGAAGCATAAAGTAGATTCTGCAAAAGCTGGCCGTGAGTGACCTGCTCCGCAAATATTGCAACTTCAGACATAGAATAATCCACGTAATAATTAATAGTTATAGTTTATTGTAAAGCTTTATTTTTGCGGCGGTGTTCCCCTTCACCGCAATGGTCTGTGAATCTATGCTCCATAGGTAACCAAGTCTATTACCTCTATTAATTACCTACAAAGTGGTATCTTCACCGACACATCTATATTCCCAGTTCTTTGGCCAGATAACAACACCCTTAATAAGACTAAATATATTAAATACTTAGCTAAATACCACCTATTACCACCTTTTAAAAATTATCGCCTATACACCCTATAACCCCGCAATTATTGTGGTTCCAAAAAGAGTAATTTTCTCTATTACTTAATACCAAAAGCAGCACTATTAGCGAGGTAGTTATCATATAAATCGTGATATAGGCCGCTTTGGCAGCCACCCAAAAGCGAATCAAGAGGAAAGCTGTGAACAATTAGCAAGAAAGGTCTGGAGAGGCTTCTTCGACGAAGAAGCCGAGAGCAATAAAACAAAGCCCGAACCAAGAAAATCCGGGCAATAACAATGAATTACAAATTATTCAAACCTGCCGTTTTATCGGCTGTTGGCTTATATACCAGTACATCTTCCATGATCAGATAAGGCAGGTCGCAGGCGTAGAACATGTTCAACGCATCATAGGGCGAACAAACCACGGCTTCACCACGACGGTTAAGCGAGGTATTGAGAGTCACACCGTTGCCCGTTAATTTCTCCAGTTCTTTAAGTAGTGCGTAATAACGTGGGTGTACGCTCTCCTTAACCACCTGAGCACGTGCGGTGCCATCTTCATGAACCACTTCCGGAACACGTGTTTTCCATTCTTCGTTGACATCGAAAGTAAACGTCATAAATGGTGAGGGGTGATCTGTCTTCAGCATTTGTGGTGCCACCGTATCCAACATACTTGGACAAAATGGGCGCCAGCGCTCACGGAACTTAATTTGCTCATTAATGCGGTCAGCAACACCTTCAGCGCTCGGGCAACCTAAAATACTACGCCCACCTAATGCGCGAGGACCAAACTCCATACGTCCCTGGAACCAAGCCACAGGGTGCCCCTCCTCCATGATCGCAGCAATACGCTCCGGAACGTTGTCGATCACTTCGTAATCGACCTCTTCGCGGAACTGCTTACAGGCCAGAATCACTTCGTCGTTGGTATAAGATGGACCGAGGTAAACATGCTCCATTTCCTCGACAGGTACACCGCGCTCTTCTGAAACGAACGACGCAGCACCAATCGCCGTACCCGAATCACCAGAAGCCGGCTGCACCCACAGCTCCTTAACATAAGGTAGCGCGATAATACGCTGGTTTAATTTTACATTGAGTGCTCCACCACCGGAGAAAGCCAGTTTACCCGTCTCCTTAAGAATGTCGCCCAAATAATAATCCAGCAGTTTCAGCACCACCTCTTCATAAAGTGCCTGAATGCTAGCCGCATAATCAATATAGGGCTCATCTGCTACGTCACCAATACGGCGCGGCCCTAACCAATCAATTAGTGCTTTGCTGAAATAGAAGCCCTGCCCCTTTTCTTTGTAACGGCGTACACCAACGGTATTAACCAGCTTGTTATTCACGGTAAAGTTCTTACCGTCAAAATCAATAATGCGCGACAGGTCGTGTTTCGTTGGATCACCGTAGGGCGCCATGCCCATCACCTTATATTCACCGTCGAGCATTTCAAAACCCAGGTACTCGGTAATCGCACCGTAGAGCCCACCCAGTGAGTCGGGGTCATAGAACTCTTTAATCTTGTGGATTTTGCCGTTTTCGCCATAACCAAAAAAGGTCGTCGCGTACTCACCCTTGCCATCGACACCGAGAATAGCCGTCTTTTCTTTAAAGCCGCTACAGTGATAGGCGCTACTGGCGTGCGCTAAATGGTGCTCGACCGGCTCAAAGGATGTCTTTTTGAAATCAATACCCAGCTGGTTACAGAGCTCTTTAATACGTCCTGCATAGCGGCGATAACGCCGGTTACCATTAAAGATAGCATCCAGAGCGCGATCCGGTGCGTACCAATAGCGTTTAGCAAAATGCCAACGTGCTGGTGAAGTAATACTGATCGGGGCAAAAGGAACCGCCACCACATCAATGTCTTCAGGTTTAACACCCGCTTCTTTCAGGCAGAATTTAGCCGATTCATAGGGCATTTTATTCTTGGCATGTTTATCACGAATCAGTCGTTCCTCTTCAACAGCAGCCACCAGTTTTCCATCAATATAGAGTGCCGCAGAAGGGTCGTGAGTTAGCGCACCGGACAAGCCCAGAATAATCATATAAAAGCCTTCGTATTGTTCTTAATTCGCAGATCGTAAAACAGCGCAAGTATATACGATTGAAAGGGCGATGCAGAACAGATTTCCATAATCGACTTCTAATTGACTAGGATTATTGTTTTTCCAGCTTAAGCTGCCAAAATGCACTGGCGCAATCGATACGGAAAGCACCAATGAGCGACGAACTAAACAGCTGCAGCAGTCAGAAACCTGACGCCGGTAATTGCAGTCATGATAAGAAAGCAGAGAGCAGTTGCTGTAGCAGCAAGCCTGTTGAGCCTAGCTGTTGTGGTGCGAAAACGGCCGAGAAAAAAATCCAGCCCAGCTGCTGCGACACCACCCCTAAAAAGATTGATTATCTGCTCTGGTCTACCTCAATCATTATCACCCTGCTCTATGGGTTACATTTACTGTTCCCGGAAATGGTTGCTGCCACCCCCTTCCTTAATACCGCCTCGCACTCCGTCTTCGAGCTGATCAATACAATTTGGTGGGGGATTTTATTGGGTATGTTAATGGTCGGGCTGCTCAGCCATGTGCCTCGCGAGTTCGTCGTTTCAATAATGGGCCAGGGCGGCACTTTTTCCGGCCTGGTGCGCGCCACGCTGGCGGGCGTATTACTAGATTTATGCAGCCACGGCATTTTAATGGTCGGAGCCAAACTCTACGAACGCGGTGTGAGCGCCGGTCAAGTAATAGCTTTTCTCGTGGCCAGCCCATGGAACTCGTTATCACTGACCCTTATTCTAATCGCCCTAATTGGCCTTAAATGGACACTCGCCTTTATAGCCCTGTCTGTAGTAGTTGCCCTGATCACCGGCTATATATTTGACCGTTTAGTTGCCAGCAGGCGACTGCCACCCAACCCAAACAAATGTGATATCGCCACTGACTTCGAGTTCTGGCCAGAAGCCAAAGCCAGTTTGAAAAATCTGAAGTTTAATGGTGACTTTGTTCGCTCCGTTGGTAAGCACGCATTGAGCGACTCTAAGATGGTCATCCGTTGGATCTTTCTCGGTATTCTGCTAGCGGCGGCCCTGCGAACCTTCATCGACCCACAGTTGTTTGAAGCCTGGTTTGGTCCAACCCTAATTGGCCTGGGGTTAACGGTATTGGTAGCGACTATTTTAGAGGTTTGCTCCGAGGGATCAGCACCAATTGCCGCAGATCTGATGACTAGAGCTGGCTCACCCGGCAACAGCTTTGCCTTTTTAATGAGCGGCGTAGCAACCGATTACACCGAAATCATGGTTCTCAGGCAAACCACCGCTTCCTGGAAAATTGCTCTGGCGCTGCCGTTAATCAGCGTACCGCAGATTGTATTGATTGCCTGGCTAATAAACCTGACTAGTTAACCAGTCTTTATCACCGCCATCTTAATCTGCACCATATCGTGCATCGTGTAGCCTATGCCCCCAACCCCATAACCTGAGGCTCGGCGACCACCAAAGGGCATCCAGTCAACTCGAAACGCGGTATGGTCGTTTACCATGACAGCGGTGGCATCCAATCGTTTAACCGTATCCATCGCAACATCAAGGTTGTTGCTATATACCGCCGCTTGGAACGCCACATCCAGGCCATTAGCCAGATCAATGGCCTGCTGACGATCTGTATAGGAATAAACACAAACAACGGGGCCAAACACCTCCATCGTGGAGACTTTGGCATCATGGGGCGGATTAAACAGCACGGTTGGCGCATAGGTACTGTTACCAAGGCGCCTACCACCAGTGATTAGCTCTGCGCCGGCGGCCCTTGCCTCTTCAACCCACTGCTCAACACGATCAACCTCTGCCGGATTGATCAGTGGCCCGACCTCTGTTTCTTCAAGCGTGGCATCACCAACCACCAGCTTATCGGCAGCTGCGGCTAACTGTTCAGCCAACGCTCGAGCAAGGCTGTGATGTGCGTAAACGCGTTGCACCGATACACAAACCTGGCCCGCATGGTAAAAACCGCCCTTTGTCAGCGACGGAATAACCTCATCTAAATCAACCTGGTCATCAACGATCACCGGCGCAACACCGCCATGCTCCAATGCACAACGCACCCCCGGCGCCAATTTACTGCGCAGCCACCAACCCACTTTGGCGGAACCAATAAAGGTGAAAAAATTAATGCGCGTATCAGACACCAGTTTTTCAGCCACATCATTGCCACATACACACACCTGGCACCAGTCCTGAGGCAAGCCTGCCTGATGAATAAGCTCAACTAATCGCAAGCAATTAAGCGGTGTAGCGGATGCCGGTTTAACAATAACCGGACAGCCCACCGCAATAGCAGGCACCACCTGATGCACAATTAAATTTAAGGGGTGGTTAAACGCACTGACCGCCAACACAACACCAATCGGCTCATAACAAGTAAAAGCGGTACGCCCTTCGGAGGCAGGCGTATGGCCCATCGGCACCTCTACACCCTGCATAATATGCATCAACTCTTTGCTGGCTAAATGAATGCCATCGACAGCACGTGCAACCTCAATGCGTGCATCCATCAAGGGCTTGCCACCCTCCTGCGCAATTAACATGGCAAAACTATCGGCTTCCGCTTCGACGAGCTGTGCCAGTCGCCTGAGAATCGCAACACGCTCATGGTGATCTAGCCAACCATCTCGATGTTTATAAAGCGCCTGAGCATTAACCAGCATCTGCTCTGCATGGTCACTTGTGTGGGTACGAATCGTCTTAATTAGCTCTCCGTCAAAAGGTGACACCACATTCAGAGAAGTCATTTTTATATCCTTTAAGTGAATCGAGTAACCGTTTTCATCTGAGAAAAATAGCGCAAGCAGTTAACTCCTATTGAGTTTATGTTAATCGCGGGCCAATACAAGGAGGCAAAATCAGATCACACTATTCATCGCGTAATGCTTCAATTGGATCCCGGCGTGAGGCTCTAAGTGCAGGGGTAATGCCTGCCACCAAACCTATCACTGACGATAAAACGAGTGCCGCGAATAAGTAGCTCACATTAAGCGCCAACGGCAAACCAGGGATAAACCACTGCAGCACCACCACTAACAACACGACAAGCGACAAGCCAGCCAGACCGCCAATCGTGGCTAATGCCACCGCTTCGCCGAGAAACAGAGATAAAATACGTGCACGCGTGCAACCCAAGGCACATAACAAGCCGATTTCAGAAGTACGCTCCCCCAGTGATATCGTCATAATAGTCAGCACCCCGACACCACCGATAAATAGTGAAACCCCTCCCAAGCCAGCAATGGCCAGCGTCAAAATATCCAACACCTTATCCAGACTGCTCAGCATGTCCTCCTGTGTAAACAAGGTGAAGTCCTCACGGCCATGCAACGCAAGCAACCGCTCGCTGATACGCCTGCTCATCTCAGCCGAGTTGGAGCGCTCACTAAATACCAGGTCAATTTCCATAAGGCTTTCGCGATTGAAAAGCTGCATGGCTAAATGAGTCGGTATATAAATCACATCATCTAAATCTAATCCGAGAAACTGCCCTTTGCTTTCCATTACCCCGATTACACGAAATCGCATTTCCCCTACCCTGACAATTTCACCCAGCGGGTTGCGATAGCCAAATAATTCCTGTTTCATTTTATGCCCTAATACGGCATAAGCCCTTGGTGATTGCGGATCATCTGGCGGCAGGAAACGCCCTAGCGCAACTCTAAATTTCCAAGCCTTTGCTGCTTCATGGCCCACTCCGTATATTTCACTATCCCGCGCCCGCTCATCAGCCTCAATGCGCCCAGCTCCACCCATCAAAGGCACCACCTGCTCAACATAAGGCAGTTCCCGCAAACTTTCGGCGTCATCAATGGTCAGCGGCTTAATGGACTTGAGCATGCCGGGAATGCCCTGTGTGCTGACTTTGCCCGGCGTCACAGCAATAATTCGAGTACCAAACTGAGTAAAGCTATTGAGCATGTACAAGCGCAACCCCTCACCGACTGACGTCAGCATAGCAACTGCGGCAATACCAATAGCAATGCCTGTGAGTGTCAACAAACTACGGCGCCGATTACCTAGAAGTGCTTTTAAAACCCATGTCAGCCAATCAATCCAACTCATTTTTTGCTACCGATTCCGTCAACAGGAACATGACTTCCACCGTCACTTTCTGCGGTAAAGAGCGTCAACCGGCAACAACCGGCTGGCTCTTTTTGATGGTCCCCAGGCAAACCCCAGCCCGGCAATCAAAGCGACCAACAAAGCGCTGAAAACGGCCCAAACTGGCGTATAAAAAGGCACCTCAGGTAATGCCCAGCGCGCCAGCGTCACAATACTCAACCCTCCCAATAGGCCTATCCCGGCTCCGATGATTGTGGTCATCAATGCCTCAATCAGAAACAGCTGTTGAATATCGACAGCGCGTGCGCCTAGCGCCTTCAGCAAACCGATTTCCTCGGTACGCTGGCTAACGTTGATCAGAGTAATGTTCATAATCAACACACCAGCCACCACCATACTGATGGCAGCAATCGCACCCACGCCGAGAGTCATTGCTGCGAACACATCATCAAAGGTGGCAAGCATGGCATCAGGACTAATCACCGTGACATCCTCTTCACCCTGGTGCAGGTCCTTCATTAACGCAATGACACGCGCTTTAACATCATCAACGGGATAACCGTGACGAATTTTCATGATCACTCGAAATAAACCTGGTGAATCAAACAACTGCTGCGCAGACACAACCGGCATGATCAGGCTATCGCTCAAATCCATACCGAAGGCGTCACCTCGCCCCTGTAATACCCCCACAACTCGGCAACGATAGTCTCCGGCTCTGATCCAGCTTCCAATGGCTTTCTCTCTGCCAAACAGCTCAGTTTTAAGCGTTTGTCCAATTAAGCATTGCTTCGTTGCTCTATTTACATCATTAACATCAAGGTTTCGTCCCTGCGCTAGTGTTAGCTGCCTTACACTGATCAAAGCAGCGCTACTACCCAACACAGTAATATTGCGCGATCGCTGCTTGAACGACACCTCAGCACTGCCCATAACCAAAGGAGCGATATCGCTAATGGCGGAAATACGATGACTGAGCTGCTCGACATCCTGCAGAGTAATATCTCGTGCAGCCGTCCCCATCAGAGGAGGCAAACCACCCGTGGTTTCCTTTTTACCCGGCAACATAACCAATACGTCACTGCCAAGAAAAGCAAACTCACCCAAAACATAACGTCGAGCCCCCTCACCGAGGGCTGTCAATACAACAATAGAGGCAACACCTAACGCCATGGCGAGCAATATCATCACGCTGCGAAAGCGGTGCCGTATCAACACCTGCCAGCTGAAATAAATGATATCGGCTCGTCTAATCATCTCAGTCAAGCTCCGTCAGAGGTGCTATCTTCTACAATTTTGCCATCCACCATCACTAAATGCCGATGCGCACGCGCACCTAGCTTTGTGTCATGCGTAACCATGAACAGCGTAATACCCTCACGATTGAGTTGCTCAAGCATCAACATCACCTCTTCACCGGAGCGGCTATCCAGGTTACCAGTTGGCTCATCAGCCAATAAAATAGTCGGTTTACGTACGATAGCCCGAGCAATAGCAACCCGCTGACGCTCTCCCCCCGATAACTGTTTTGGCAGATGCTCGGCTCGATGGGAAATGGCCAGCCGCTCCAATACTTCATCTGCTAACCTGCGACGCTCTACTGCTTTAACACCAGCCAGCATCATCGGCATTTCAATATTTTCACGGGCATTCAAACGCGGGATCAAATGGTAAGCCTGAAACACAAAACCAATGTATTGGCTACGTAGCTCCGCACGTTCAACTTCAGGTAGCTGGGCCGTTTCTATGTTAGCTAATTGATAACTCCCACTATCAGGACGATCCAGCAAGCCCAGCATATTCAGCAGTGTTGATTTACCTGAGCCTGACGGCCCCATCACAGACAGGTACTCGCCTTGCTGAACATCAAGATCAATATGATCCAATGCATGGACAGCCTGCTCACCTAAATAAAAGGTTTTGCAAATACCTTGCAGGTTAATCATGAATGGCTTCCGCTTGAACCCCTTCCGCTATGCCCTTTGCATCTGGGCTTCGGACGACCAAATCTCCTTCGTTTAGTCCTTCAAGCACCTCCGTAAAGGTCCAATTACCGATGCCCATTTTCAGGCTACGCAGCTGCAATTGACCATTGTCCAGCACCCACACTTCGTCACTGGACAAAATTGCTTCAGTGGGAATCTTTAACACATCCTCTTTACGTTGCAGAATTATTGTCATGTCGGCGCTGTAGCCCACCAATAATCGAACGTCTTCGGGAATATCGGCCAACCTCACTTCAACCTCAACAGTACGGGCCTGCTTTTCAACATCGGTTACATAGGGAGCGACTCGTACCACTTCACCTGCAAACTCTCTGCCACGAAAAGCGTCCAGCGTGACCAACACAGGCAGTCCGATTCGAACCTGGCTGGCATCAATTTCATCAATGGGCGCGGTGACATACAAACAGGAGTAATCGATTAGATCGACGGCGGGTGGCGTTGCTATGCCCGGTGGTGAAGGCGTCACAAACTCACCAACCTCACCATTTATTTCTGCAATCACGCCATCAAAAGGAGCGCGTAACTGAGTACGCTCAAACAACGCTTTTTGTAATTCTAAGTTAGCCTTAGCCACGCCCTCATGATCACGGGCCACCTCACACATCTGTTGCTGAGATTTTGCAGTTGTGATGGCATTATCAACCTCTTCCTCTGACGCAAGGTCACGTATCAGCAGAGACTTTTTTCGATCTGCTTCACGGCGATTAAAGTCAGCCATCAAGCAGGCTTGCTGTCGTTCATGTTGTCGTGCGCGGATGGTGTTTTCTGCCTGGAAAATATTGGCCGCCAAGTCATCATTCCACAGGGCTAGCAATAACTGCCCTTCGCTGACCTTATCGCCCTCCTCAACCAGTAGTTGATCAACGACACCGCCCGATGACATAGACAACTTGGAACGCCGGCAAGCTTTAATGGTGCCTGCACGTGTGTTGGATACCGTTGCTTCAACCGTGCCTTTGAGCACTGGAGCGACCCAAACCTGTGGTTTAACTTTATTTAATTGCCGCCAGCTGAACACCGCGACCAACAAGACACCGATAACGGCAACCACAATAACTTTTTTGTTCACTCGCTTCTCCCTGCCTTACCGAGCTAACCAATAATCAGGCGATACTCACGACATCCGACATATACACATCCTGAATCGCATTCAGCAATTCGACACCTTCATTAATGGGTTTTTGGAAAGCCTTGCGCCCGGAAATCAGCCCCATGCCACCAGCGCGTTTATTGATCACCGCTGTCCTGACGGCCTGATGTAAATCATCATCACCTGAAGCGCCGCCTGAATTGATCATACCCACGCGGCCCATAAAACAGTTAGCGACCTGATAACGTACCAGGTCAACCGGATGCTCTGAGCAAAGCTCGT
Organism: Gammaproteobacteria bacterium F7; assembly: GCA_001593685.1. GTDB lineage: Bacteria > Pseudomonadota > Gammaproteobacteria > Pseudomonadales > IMCC2047 > IMCC2047. The sequence goes on along the minus strand of LUKI01000038.1, from coordinate 4,119 downwards.
CATACATACCGGCATGGGTTTTTCCAAACTTGAGCGCCTTAAAACCACCATTACATTGCGCCTGTTTCTGTTTAATAATATCCGCACCAATGGTTGCCGCCAGGTAATTAGCCTGACCGGTTAAATCTGCCGCAGTATGATAGTCCGCATCATTGGTTTTGAACGCACTGTTACGCAAGTAAGCCCAAAGTACTGTTACCATGCCCAGCTCGTGGGCATAGGCAAAGGCCTCCGTTATTTCTTCAATTTGGCGTCGAGACTCTTCAGAACCGTAATAAACCGTTGCTCCCACAGCCACTGCCCCTAAATCAAAGGCCTGCTTAACGCCCGCAAACAGTGTCTGATCGTAACGGTTCGGGTAAGATAACAGCTCGTTATGATTAAGCTTTACGATGAAAGGAATTTTATGTGCATAACGTCGAGCCACACTGCCCAATACACCTAATGTTGAGGCCACGGCATTACAGCCTCCCTCGATTGCCAGCTCAACAATATTAGCCGGATCAAAATACAACGGGTTAGGTGCAAACGACGCCCCGGCCGTATGCTCGACGCCCTGATCAACCGGCAACAGGGATAAATACCCACTACCAGCCAGGCGCCCATGATTAAACAGGTTCTGAAAATTACGCAATACTTGAGGGGTTCGATCTCCCAACGAAACAACCCGATCCACATAATCGCTACCGGGTAACTGAAGAGCATTTAACGGTAATCCTTCACACCGGTGATTTAATAAAGACTCTGCCTCTGCACCAAGAATTGACTCAATATCTACGGTCATTATTCCACCCCTCTATAAAAATCAGTCACTTTTTGTAGGGTCACTCTGAATGAATGCACGAGTCGTTCGTTAAGGAAAAATCCGGCCTGGATCACTCAAAGCTTCTCTTAGCATACAACTTTCCTTTATTGATCAATATGACCAGTGTCATATTGCTCCGTTCTACTCTACCGGTTTATTTACAAGACGGTAGTCTCCTTTAAAGATCAAAGCCGAGCTCAATTCGTTTTTTTAGTGACTTGATTTCACTCATGTGAAAGTACTGTACAAAGCTTAAAATCCAAAAATTCGATTCGGATTAGGGAAGCCCCTAATCGATGGTTTTTAATCGCAAAGTTGGGTGAGTTTAATGAAGTTGGTCTGTCCCGCAGGTAATTATCCGATGTTGAAAGCAGCCGTTAATAACGGGGCTGATGCTGTTTATATCGGTTTTAAAGATGATACCAATGCCCGCCATTTCGCTGGCTTGAACTTCAATGACGGCACCGCACAAAAAGCCGTTAAATATGCCCATGACCACGGCACTAAGGTCTATGTCGCCATCAATACCTACCCGCAACCGGCTGGCTGGACACGTTGGCAAAAGGCCGTGGATATTGCGGCTGATATTGGCATCGATGCCTTGATCATCGCCGATACAGGCGTGTTGGCCTACGCCACTGAAAAACACCCTCAGCTGGACCTACATCTATCGGTTCAGGGTTCCGCCACAAACGTTGAAGCACTGCGCTTTTATAAGGAACAGTTTGATATTCAGCGTGCGGTTATCCCCCGTGTATTATCCATGGCGCAGGTCAAACAATTAGCCGAAAAAAGCCCCGTTGAACTGGAAGTCTTTGGCTTCGGCAGCTTATGCGTCATGGTCGAAGGGCGTTGCCTGCTGTCCTCCTACGCAACGGGCGAGTCACCGAACACCTGCGGTGCCTGCAGCCCCGCTAAAGCAGTACGCTGGGTGGAGACTGAAGCCGGCACAGAAACACGCCTGAACAACGTCTTGATTGACCGTTTTAAACACGGCGAGAAAGCGGGTTACCCCGTAGTCTGTAAAGGTCGTTTCAATGTCGCCGACAGCACTTATCACGCCCTGGAAGAACCCACCAGCCTCAACACCCTTGAGCTATTACCACAGCTGCGAGCCGCTGGCGTGAAAGCGATTAAAATCGAAGGCCGTCAGCGCAGTACCGCCTACGTCAGCAAAGTCGTCAAAGTGTGGCGTGAAGCCATTGATAGCTGCTTAAACAACCCCCTAGCCTTCTCAGCCAAACCGCAATGGATGCAGGATTTAGCGAGCGTTTCAGAAGGTACGCAAACCACGTTGGGCGCCTATAACCGCCCTTGGCAATAAGTTAAAAATGTACTTCTTCCGCGATTGCCGCGTCGGCTCCGTGCTCAATTACCCGATACGGCGGGGGCAGGCTCTCCTCATGTCTGTCATATACACTGCGGTTCTGCGCGCGGGGCTTCCTTGCACTCACGAAAAAATCACTATTTTTAGAAACACTCAATAACTGAATATCTGGAGTCTGTATGCGTTTATCATTAGGCCCAATTTTATATTTATGGCCGCGCCAAACCATTGAGGATTTTTATCAGCAGCACCTCAATAGCGCCGTCGATGTTATCTACCTGGGCGAAACGGTATGCGCCAAGCGTCGTAGCCTTAAACCCGCTGAATGGATTGAATTGGCAAAAGAGCTTTCCAAGTCCGGCAAACAGATTGTGCTATCGACGTTAGCACTGATCGAGGCTGGCTCTGACTTAGGCAATGTTAAGCAGCTCTGTAACAACGGTGAATTGCTGGTCGAAGCTAACGAAATGGGCGCGATGCAGCTAATGGCCGATCAGAGGTTACCCTTTGTCGCAGGTCCAAGCCTGAATATTTATAACGCCTACACACTCAAACAGCTCCACAATCAGGGGTTGATTCGCTGGGTTATGCCGGTTGAATTGAATGCGACCACACTGGCCGATATATTATGCGATGCCGAAAAATTGGGGATTCGTGACAACATTGAAACGGAGGTCTTCTCCTATGGCCGCCTGCCGTTAGCCTATTCAGCCCGCTGTTTTACAACTCGCTACCGCAACATAGCCAAGGATAACTGCCAGTTTGTCTGTCAGGATTATCCGGAAGGTTTGCCGATGGACAGCCAGGAAGGTGAAGCTTTTTTCAATATCAACGGCATTCAAACCCAATCCGGTCGCATTCAGCATTTATTATCGCATTGGCAGCAAATGCAGGAGCTCGGTGTTGATTTGATGCGCATCAGCCCTCAGCCTCAGCATACCGGCGAGATCATTAAACGTTACGACGAAGTGATTCAAAGTACGTCGCAGGACACCGATATACAGAAATACCTAAGCGCACCGGCCTGTGATGGTTACTGGCGGGGTCTGTCTGGTATGGATTACATTCCCACCAGCGAACAGCACTAGGGTACCAGCACAAGCCCCGTCAAACTTAGGCGGGCAATGCCTCAACAAAGTCGGCACTTAAATGCAGTGCGTGATTGACGACGGTAGGCATGTCATCCATATCAACGCTGTCGATCAGGTTTTTTACCTCAAGGCCTAATTCAGTATCGCCCTCAATCATGAGTCGGCGCTGAAAGAATAACGTATCCGGGTCTTCCCTTCGGCTTGCTAACAGCAACAACTCCCGGCTGTTACCCGAAAAGGTGGTTTGCGCTGCATCGTGGCCCGCTGAGAAAAATAAGCGATCCGCCATTTTCGTAATCGCCCAATCAAAGCCCATATCTTTTACCAGCAGACGTAATGTGACTCCCTCAAGGAAATCCAAATCCCCATCCATCAGCTGCTGCTGAAATAAACGATTACATACCTTTTCTGCCAACCTTAGCTGCACTCGCCGAGGTAAAAGCTTAAAGGGTCCAGGCCATGGCAATCTCTGGATGCCTGGTAATCCGGCCAGAGTTTTAGGAATCAACAAAGCAAAAGGATGTGGAGTCGAAGCAGTCATAACAAGTATCAACCAAAGATTTAAGATCGTGCCATGCTGGCATAGTAGCGCAGGAAAAAATTTGATACATATCAAGTGAAAAATTTTATGTACAGTAGTTCCAATAGAACTACCGGCCGCTCTCAAAACCTCGGTTCTACACAGCCACCTAAGCCAACATGAATAGCCCCTATAAACCTAGACCACTCCGTTATTCAATTTAAAACGGTCTTCGTACTGCTGGGGTGACAGCAAACCATTTGTACCATGCTTGCGTTTCGAGTTGTAAAACATTTCGATGTAATTAAAGATGTCTTCTCTGGCCTCCTTTCTGGTTTTGTAAATTCTTCGACGAATGCGCTCCCGTTTGAGCAGC